>NZ_JASJOU010000001.1:1301218-1626523 GCF_030068605.1 Xanthocytophaga agilis | reverse complement strand
GTGTCTGTTTTTCGTGATGGGCTACAAAAACTCAAAGAAAAGCTCACTTGTCTAGTCGATTTTCGAGAGTATCTGCTCAAGCGCTTTCCTAAAAAATCAACTATTTTTAAAATTGTCTAGTAGTATATATCTTTCTATAAATGAAGTCAATAATAGCTTCCAGTAAAAAACATCCTTTAGCACTAATACTTACCCTAAAATGACTGAACATGAAAAAGCTAATTTTCTGTATCCTTTCCCTAATCACGCTACTCAGTGGTCTTCCTTCAATTGCACAGAACGAGGAACAGGTGACCCTTCGGGTAGTGAAGAAAAATCAGGAACCGAAAGCCGTTCTTGATGCGATAAAAAAAGATTTTCCCACTGCCATTAGCCGTAGTTTGTCTTTTCTGCCAGAAAAGGATTTTGGTCAGCAGTGGACAGTGGAAAGTAATAAAGCTATCTCGACAGTAGATATTAATTATTATCAGGTAGAAGTCAAGACCAAAGATGCCATCCAAACGGCAGTCTATGATAAATCAGGAAACCTGTTACGAATTAGGAAGGTGATTAAAAACGGAAAGCTTCCAGATCAGGTAAGAAGTACGGTTTCCAAATTCGATGGCTGGCAGATGATTGGCAATGAAGAGCAGATCACAGATGACAAGCAATACACTATTTTCTACAAAATACGGCTCAAAAAAGGAATCTCCCGGAAAACACTGTTTTTAGATCCTACAGGTCAGATTAAAAAAGACCTACCTATCTAATCTACTTTGCCTATTTACTACTCTACTTATCTAACTGGTGCAATCAATGTAATTTAACCAGTTACTTTTGATCTGGCTCGTTTACTACAGAAATATATTATCCGCAGGGAAAATAGTTATTGTTTTTAATTAAGAATATGCATGTAGTTATCTTCAGACCTTCCATTCCTAAAATAGAGGAAAAATTTTCTGTAGCATTTGTTTGTCGAACAAACAGAGTCAATCGCAAAATGCAACCTGAACGTAAGGTTGCATTTTTTATAAAACCTACTCATACAATTACTGATAGAACCGTTTTATCAGATTATAGAAGGTGGAATTTATTTATACCTGATAGCAAACATTAGACGTCTATGTAAACACACTCAGATATGCAAACACATTCAGAAAGCGTTCTGCACCACCAAAAAACATTTTTCACACATATTCAGGATTATCTGAGTGAATTTGTATTTGGAGGTATTGATGGAAGCGTAACCACCTTTGCTGTAGTAGCAGGAGCAACCGGAGCCAGTTTATCTTCCTCCGTTGTCATTATTCTGGGTTTTGCTAACTTGTTTGCGGACGGCTTTTCTATGTCTGTGGGGAGCTATCTTTCAGCTAAATCAGAACGGGACAACTATGAGAAACAAAAAAGAATTGAGTATTGGGAAATAGATCACTTACCCGAACAGGAGCAGAATGAAATCCGGGAGATATTTGCCGATAAAGGTTTTCATGGAGAGTTGCTTGAGCAGATTGTTACGGTTATAACCTCTGATAGAGAGCGATGGGTGGATCTGATGATGAAAGAAGAGTTGGAAATGATTCCCAGTACGAAGCCTCCTTTTCTGATGGCTGTAGTTACATTTTTCTCCTTTCTGACAGTTGGGTTTATACCTATCTTTCCATATGTACTGGATTTAGTGATTTCAATCCAAAAAGAATACTTGTTTCCAACTTCCTGTTTATTCACATCTATTGCATTTGCCCTTGTCGGATTTCTTAAAACTTATGTAAACGAAACCAGCAGATGGAAAGGAATTGTCGAAACTGTTTTTTTAGGTGTATCTGCAGCTTTGGTGGCTTACTATATAGGTGATTTTCTAGAAAATATTATTTCCTGATAGTTTAATTTTCCAATAATTTATCTACTTACAAATACTAGAGTGTGCTTAAGCTATCTCATTAGTTTCTATATCATATGTAGAACCAATGTCAGCTATGTATCAGTCCAGTAGTTGCCTTATATCATTTTTTCCCATTTCCAGATAAGTACTTTTACACTATAAACAGATCATAACCTGGCAACACATTAACCTTATTTCTTACTGGTTCATATCATACTGGCAAATGGATAAACGGAACCGATCAATCTTTTTAGTAGTACTAGCAACAGTTTCGCTTTTCTACTTTTATTGCAAATATGATCTGAAACGGTCTGATATTTTATATTCTTCATGGAAGCTCGTTCAAAATCCTTTTCAATCGGATAGCATACAAATTGGCAATGAACTGGTTAGCCAATATATTCAGCAGCTTTTGGACACTGCTCATACTTATTCTCTAGACGCTCATTCTCTAGATTCATTGCCTGTTCAAACCAGAAATTTGCAAGCTGTTTTAGCTGATTTTTATCAAAAACGTGGCTGGCAGCCCATCTGGAGCAGTAATCTTTTGCAAAACACAGCTGCAGACAGTGTTATTGTCCGTCTGTATCATCCAGAAGCTTTTGGGTTGCTTTCTCATTTTTATCGAGTATCTGTTCTAGAAGATCTCTATCGCTCTTCACAAAATACCACACAGAAAACACGGCAGGCACATCTATTGGCCCAATGGGATATTCATTTCACAGAAAGTCTTTTGCTATTTACAGCTGATTTAGCCAATGGGAGAATTAACTCTACTTCTTTACTACCTGTTATACATACCCGATGGATCTGTGAAGAAGGAATGCAGAGACTTGAGCAGGTCATAGAGGACTTACAATGGGAGCAGTATTTTCAAACTTGTCAACCGAGCATGCCTTTGTATAAAGTTCTGCAACATGCAACAGCCCGATTTGTGCAAATGCATCAGATGGATACAGCCTCTTTCTCGTTTAGAACTCTCGGACGCGATTCACTACAACTCCTTCTGACTGTGAAGCAGGCACTTACCCATAGTGGCTGGCAGGTGAACTTTCCAGATACATTACCGATAAAACAACAATACGAACTGATTAGACCTACCCTCCAGCTTTTTCAGCAAAGTCATGGACTGGAGCTGACGGGTAAACCAGATAAAACAACGCTTGCAGTGTTGGGCCGCAACAATTGGCAAAACTTTTTGCAGCTATGTATCAACCTTGAGCGCCTGCGCTGGGATAATCTGCAAGACAGTTCCTATCTTCTGATAAATATTCCCGAATATGAACTGCGTTTGTATCAGGCAGATTCGATTCTGCTGAGTCGTAGATTAATAGTAGGAAAGCCCGATTCTCCCACTCCCATACTAAGTAGTGCTATCACCTATTTTGTCATAGCGCCCGAATGGAATGTTCCCCGCAGTATTGTTCTCAAAGAGATGCTTCCCCGGATTCAGAACAATAGAAGTTTTCTCTCTGACAATCATTTGATGATGCTCGATCAGAAGAGTAATGTGATAGATCCCTACACTCTAGACTGGAATAAGATTACTCCACAAAACTTTCCATATACCATCCGGCAACAGTCAGGTTGTGATAATGCCCTAGGAAATATTATCTTTCATTTTCCCAATAAGTATAGTTTTTATCTTCACGATACTCCTGCCAGGAAACTGTTTGACAAAGTCTATCGGGCACTTAGCCATAGTTGCATGCGTATGGAAGATCCGGCAGAACTTGCCACCTACCTACTCAAACGTGAACATAGCAAGCAAATGGTTACCCGTCAGTTGATTGAACAATGCCAACTAAAACGGGAGCGCAGACAGTATATATTGAAAAGTCCTTTTCCTATTCACATCCGCTATTATACCTGTGGAGTGAAAAAAAATAGTTTGTGTTATTATCCGGATATTTATCAAAAAGACAAGGCACTACTTAGTCTCTGGAATCAGCCAGAAACGTCACATCCAGTAAAGCCAATGCATCTGGTAGAAGCATCAAATGTAGAAGCATCAAATAAAGCAGATATCTACAAGCATTGACTTTGCAAATCTTCAATCCTTAAAGATCGCCTGCTTATAGACAAAGTGCCTGACAGACAAAGTTTTCTGATAGTAAATCAGTGATTTTCATCATCGACATATGGAATGTAGATCATCGCAACCTGCCTTCCTTCTCATTCTTTGTATGCCAAAAGCAGCTTAGCTTAGTCCTATTAATTCATTATTCTACTCACTGATTATTCTACAACCTACCATCATGGAAACAGCACTTGTCACAACTTATATCCTTCCTTTTCAAAACATTACGATCTCCCAGATAAGCCAGGTCGGGGGTAAAAATGCGGCCTTAGGTGAAATGTTCACTGCCCTTGCAGGGAAAGGGGTTCTGGTACCTGATGGCTTTGCCACTACCACACAGGCCTACTATGACTTTTTAGAATACAATCACCTGTATGAAAAAATTCATCAGGCATTAACTCAGCTTGATACAAACGAGTACAGCAATCTGGCGCAAACAGGGGAGTATATCCGTAACTTGATTCTTTCGGGGCAACTTCCCCCTTCACTCCAGTCTGAAATCCGGATAGCATTTAGAAACTTACAAGGCAAATATACACACCCTATACAGGTAGCTGTTCGCAGTTCTGCTACTGCCGAGGATTTGCCTCATGCCAGCTTTGCCGGGCAGCATGAGTCCTTTCTCAATATTACGGATGAAGAACAGTTGTTAAGAAGTTGCCTTCGCTGTTATGCTTCTCTTTTCAAAGACAGAGCCATTAAATACCGATATGATCATGGGTTTGATTCGATGAAGGTTGCTCTGTCAATAGGGATACAAAAGATGGTCCGATCTGATCTTTCCAGTTCGGGAGTTTGTTTTACCCTTGAGCCGGATTCAGGCTTCAGGGATGTTATTCTGATTACAGGTTGCTGGGGCTTGGGCGAAAATATCGTGCAGGGAGCAGTCAATCCGGATGAATTTATGGTATTCAAACCCACTCTTGAGCAAAACAAACAGGCCATTCTCTCTAAAAAACTTGGTTCTAAATCCATTACTATGATCTATGCTCAGAATCAATCTGCTGAGCTACATGATGGTAGTGAGCTACATACAGGGTCAGAGGCTGAACAACAAATAGAAAGTTCAGTTGTCAATATTGAAACGCCTGTAGAGAAAAGAAATATGTTTGTGCTTAGTGATCAGGAAATCAAACAACTGGCAGTCTGGGGTCAGATTATTGAAAATCATTACGGTCATCCTATGGATATTGAATGGGCAAAAGATGGATTGGATGGAAAGATATATATTGTACAAGCCAGACCTGAAACTGTTTTTAGTCAGCAGAAACAACAGTTAATATTAACAGAATATACTCTCAAACAGAAGGGCAAGCTACTGGCAAATGGAAAAAGTATCGGAAATCGGATTATCAGTGGAACTGCCCGTATTATTGACTCTCCACAGGATGCCGCGGTAAGGGAGTTGAAAGCTGGAGATATTCTGATCACAGATATTACCAATCCAGACTGGGATCCGATTTTGAAAAAAGTGTCTGCTATTGTAACCAACCGTGGAGGAAGGACAAGCCATGCAGCCATTGTTGCCCGTGAGATGGGAGCACTGGCTGTGGTAGGTACCACAAATGCAACCGAGAACATTGCAGATGGTAGCCTGGTTACAGTAGTTTGTACAGATGAGCAAAACGGGCAGGTCTATGAAGGTGCACTGGAATGGACAGAAAAAAGTACTAACCTCTCTCAGATCGATAAACCACAAACCAAAGCCATGTTCATTCTGGCAGATCCCGATCAAGCTTTCCGTTTGTCGCTTTACCCCAATGAGGGCGTAGGTTTACTGCGACTTGAGTTTATAATCAATAATTCGATAGGTATTCATCCTATGGCACTGGCTCATTTTGATTCGCTTTCAGACAAGGAGAAGAGCCAAATTGAACAGGCTACCAGGGGATACCAAGATAAGAAACAATTTTTTGTCGATAAACTATCTGAAGCTGTAGCAACTGTTGCTGCTGCCTTCTATCCCAAACTGGTGATTGTCCGCATGAGTGATTTTAAGACCAATGAATATGCAAACCTGATAGGAGGTAAGACCTTCGAGCCTATAGAAGAAAATCCTATGCTTGGTTTTCGGGGAGCTTCCCGTTATTATGATCCGCGCTATACAGATGGTTTTGCCCTCGAATGCCTGGCTATCAAAAAAGTACGAGATCAGATGGGACTCATCAATGTAAAAGTAATGATTCCATTTTGCCGTACCATTCAGGAAGGCAAAAAGGTATTGGACCGAATGCAGTCCTATGGGCTGGAACGGGGCAAAAACAACCTGCAAGTCTATGTGATGGCTGAAATTCCAAGTAATATTCTGCTTGCCAAAGACTTTGCTCAGATTTTTGATGGATTTTCCATTGGCTCCAACGATCTTACACAACTTACACTAGGTATAGATCGGGACTCTTCTTCTACCTCTGAGTTATTTAACGAAAACGATCCGGCTGTTCTGGAACTGATCGAACTACTGATCACTGTTGCTCACCGAATGGGTAAACCAGTCGGAATTTGCGGACAAGCTCCCAGTGATCTGCCTGAGTTTACACACTTTCTGATTGAAAATGGCATTGACAGTATCTCCTTTAATCCCGATGCCTTTTTGAAAGGATTGCTTACTGTCAACCAGACAGAGCAGAGCATGTCAATCAATCAGCATTATCAATCATAGCTACTTCTCATACTGTCAATTTACTTATAGTCAATTTGATGATATTAAATCGGGCAACCTGAAAAGGTCTGAAAACTACCCGTTTATCCGACTTTTTCTATAAAATAGTTTTCATTTTGATAGGTACACTTAACTGCAATCCTCTATGAAAAAGATCTATTCTCTTGCAGGCCTTCTCCTATTGCCCTGCATGTTTTTGCTTACCTGTGCAGCAACACCTAAGCTGATTTACCCAAAGGATCGTTCTGTATTTAATACCTGTACTGATTCAAAAACATTTATTGTCAATGCCAATGATAAAAGAGCCCGGCTGATTTATGTTTCTGTTTTTCAAAACGATCCTCGTCAGCTTCTTTACACCTTTACCAAACTTATTCCGACTCCTGAACAGGCTACTCAAGACATGGAAGTATCCACCTATCCCTATAAATACTTTCTGGAAAATGGGCAGTACCTGATTGAGGTCAAAACACTTGGTCAGAATGGTGTATTTATCGGACAGCGGTACTTTACCATTTTTGCAACAGGCTCAACGGGTGGTAGTAAACCACTGTTTGACTATCCAGCCCAAGGGGCTACAGATGTTGGCTTAACTCCAACCATTCGGTTAAAGCCTTATACCTCCTGTGGTACTTTAGGCAGGGTTATTTATTTGCTTGATCGCCATCCTGCAGACTGGAAGGGCAATGATTTGCAGATAGATACTTTGGATGGAGCCGTCTATGAGTGGAAAGTACCCAAGATGCTGGATACTAATACTGACTATGATGTAAGTGTTATGTTTCAGACAGATTATTTTTCTCCCTATGATCAGGTAAGCCACCTATCATTTCGGACAGCGGAAGGGTCACAGCTGGCTGGAGATCCTATTCTGGTCTCACCGGCTCCCGGTTCTGATTCAATCCCTATCTGTGGTCGCTATACAGGTGTGACTGTGAACCCTAATCATTCCGATGCCAGAAGTCTGGTAGTGAATATCTTCTTAAACGATCCCAGAACTTTAATCGGATCAGCCGGAGGCAAGCTTACTGCTCAGGAAGCAGTAAGCAATATCAGTCTGGCTTTTTTCAATACGCTTCATCCTTTGACTCAATATCTGATTGAAGTAAAAACCTATGATACTACTAACCACCTGTTAAAACAAAAATACTTTACCATTTTTACTCCTGCCAGAGACAATCCTACCCCTGAGTTTATCTATCCTCTGGCTGATCAAACCCAAGTATCGCTTTCTCCGGTAATCAGGGTTAAGCCCTTTCCCGATAAGGCGTGTGGCACACTGGAAAACATTCTTTATGTGCTGCGAGGTGGGGGAGAAGCAATCAGTGAACAGGTAGGGGCAGGTGTATATGCATGGGCAGTGCCTCATCCACTCCAGCCTAATACATCTTATCAGTTGACAGTCTACTTCCGGGGTCGGGGAATCACACCTATAGGAGCAGATGTATCCAATACTATTTCTTTTATGACCGGATCATCCGGTGTCAGTTCCGTTAATACCGGCTCTTTGGAAGCGAATCAAACAAGCTCCTCTGCCCGGATTAGTCAGCTAAATGCAGCAGAATCGGTAAGTCTGGAAATGGAACCCTCCCGAATCTTTCCCAATCCGGCTTCAGATCAGACAACGCTGTATTTATCTGCCCGTTACCAGCAAGCATACATAAAGGTAATAGGTCTGGATGGAAGAATCCTAGAAGAAAAACAACTACGTGGAGGACAGAGCTTGTTAGTTGGCGACAAACTCCGATCCGGATTATACCTGATTCTGATTATGCACAAAAACCGGGCTGAGGAACAGTTTAAATTTGTAAAGCAAGAGTAGTCTAAGCTCATCGCCTCTCTTAAAAATAAACTACTAGAAGATTCTAGTAGTTTATTTTTTGGTATTGCACACAGAAGTGTATAGCTATACTTTATTGACTATAATTCTGCCTGGTTTTCACTATGCAAACCATCTCAATAAGACCCGTCTCAGCAGTCTTAGTACAACTGTATGGCTTACTATATCTGTTGATTTTAGTTACAAATTATTTCCAAACTTTCAACAAGCAAGAATCCCTTACAAGATACTTTTAACAAATAACCGCTTGGTAATTTCTGTCAAGACAATATACAAAATAGCAATCCCTACCATGGCAGCCAAGAGTTTACCAGATAGAGGGTATAGATCAAAGGCAGACGCAAAAGGTAAATAAGGCAAAGCAAATACTATACTGCAGGTAATTAGGCTGGCCCAAATCAGGTAGGAACTGGGCAGACTTTGAAAAAACAGATGGCGTGTACGGATTACCAGAAGAATAAGAATTTCAGAAATTACCGATTCGATAAACCAACCCGTCCGAAATTCTTTAGGTTTTGTGTGAAATATTGCTAACAAAATATAAAAGGTCAGAAAGTCAAACAATGAGCTTTGTACGCCAAATACATACATGAACCGCTGAATAATTTTCATATCCCATTTTCTTGGTTTGGCAATAAGTTCTGCATCTACTTTGTCTGAGGCTATAGCCAGGGAAGGAATATCTGAAAGAAAGTTGGTAAGCAAAATCTGAGTGGGAAGAAGTGGCAAAAAGGGTAGCACAAGTGAGGATACAGCTACACTGAACATATTACCAAAATTGGCACTGGTTGTCACAAAGATGTATTTTAGGGTGTTGACAAAGGTTTTGCGTCCTTCAACTATGGCTTCACAGAGTACATCTATATTTTTTTCCAGTAAAACAAAATCGGCCGCTTCCCTGGCTACGTCAACCGCATTTTCTGTTGAAATACCAACGTCGGAGGCTTTAAGGGCATTGGCATCATTAATCCCATCCCCCAGATAACCTACTGTACTTCCTCCTTGCTGAAGAGCTTTGATAATGCGTTCTTTTTGTGAAGGCTCTATTTCTGCAAAAACATCTACCTGTTCTACTTTTCGCTCAAGAGCTTGACTGGAAATGTGGTGTAAGTCTGATCCGGTCAGAATGGTCTGGCAACGCAGTCCAATCTGAGTAGCCACATGTTTTACAACCAGGCGATTATCCCCACTAATGAGTTTAAGCGCAATGCCTGTTTCTTTAAGTCTTCTGACAGACTCAACAACACCTTGTTTGGGAGGGTCCACAAAGGTAATAAACCCTAAAAATATCATTTCTTTTTCCTGCTCCTTACTCACATTTATATCGAAAGAGATGGGTTTGTAACAAACCCCAATGATACGTAGTCCCTGTGAACAGAATTGTTCTGTTTGTCTTTGCAAACTAGATCGTACTGAGTCTATAGCAACCTTGTTTCCATCAGGCTCTTCAGCATAGCTACAACAGGCTACTATATTGTCTACCGCCCCTTTGGTAATTAGTAGTTGTTGGTTCTCAATGATTAGAGCAATACTCAACCGTTTACGTATGAAATCATAAGGAAGCTCACCTGTTTTTTTATACAGCTTTGTATTCCATGAGTTTATATCAGTATTGGTCAGTTTTCTCAGTGCTTCATCGATAGGATTACAAAACCCACTTTCCTGCACTGCGTTCCAATGGGCATATATGGAAGTTTTAGAGCTGTACTGACCATCTATTCCAACTACAGAATTTACCTCTACATTTCCTTCTGTGAGCGTTCCTGTTTTATCACAGCACAGAATAGTAATTGCTCCCATATTCTGGATGGCACTAAGCTTTTTTACAATCACCTTTCGGGCAGCCATCCGGCGTGCTCCTGCAGATAAGGTAATCGTTACAATGGCAGGTAGTAACTCAGGGGCGATTCCAACTGCAAGGGCTAAGGCAAACAACAACGAATCCATAAAGGGTTTGTCTAACCCTACGTTTACTATTACTAATAATAGACAAATAATCAGTGTCAGCCGCATAAGCAGATAACCAAACCTTCGGATGCCTTTTTCAAAAAAGGTTTCTTCACTGGCAGTTTCCAGTGAAGAAACAATCTTTCCCAGCTCGGTTTGCTGTCCTGTTTGTACAATTAAGACAGTTGCAGACCCACTGATCACACTTGTTCCCTGAAAAACAGCGTTCTTAACCTGAGAAAGAGAAAGATTTTCGCTACAAATGCCGACTTGTTTTTCTGTAGGATACGATTCTCCTGTCAGTACGGATTCGCTTACATGTAAATCATTGGATTCGAGAATATAGGCATCTGCGGGAATAATATTGCCTGCACTGAGCAAAACAATATCTCCGGGAACAATTTCATGGATAGGAACTTGTTTCACTATTCCAGCTCTTTTTACCTGGGCATTGATATGTACCAATGCTTGCAGCTTTTCCACTGCCCGTCCTGCATTACGCTCCTGAAAAAAACCAAGTAAGCCAGTAAAAAGCAAGACAATAATCACTATCAGACTATCTGAGTATTCACCAGCAGCCAAAGACAATACTACCGCTAATAGTAACAGCCCAATAAGTGGGCTTTTATACTGTGATAACAGTAGTAAAATATCTCTCTGCCAGGCTTTTCGAATATGGTTTTGCTTCTGCTGCTTTTGTAGACGTTTGATTGCCTGAGTATCTGTCAACCCATTTGTATGAGTCTTCAGGTGAGAAAAAAGTATCTCAGGTGACAGACTCCAGAATTTTTCAATCGATATCATCTTCAAATACAGGGTGAACACTAATAATTGGTTGTAACTTGATCGGTAACAGATAACTACAAGGCTAATTACAATGGATTTAAATGGCTTTTATCCATTAAGCAAATGGTAAAAGAGGGCAATGAAAGACAAAAGGGTCAGGATAAGGATAGCAATCTCAATAAGTGCCATTAAGGTTATTGGGGTTGTCTATACTTTGATAACCTATTAACAGTAATTGAATTAAGAGTAATTGAATGTAAATTCGTAACAGCACATCCGCTATACTGAGAAGTCAATCCAGACCCAAAGATGCTTGGTAAAAAGTGAGAAACTACCAAAAAGCTTCCATAGTAAGTCATACGTCGTTTGCATGGGAAATAATATAATATGGGTAATAATCCCCTGAAGACAAATAATAGCAATCCGGGAATGGTAAATTTTCCAATGGGTCTGTTTTAGTTTTTCAATACCCGAAGTTTATCCGGATTTAAAAACAGAATGTTTCCATTTTTGGTAATGTCAATCAATCGTTCCTGCTTAAAATCAGATAGTGTACGAATGACTGTTTCTTTGGATGTACCGGCAAGATTAGACAAATCTTCACGGGCAACCTGTAACTCTGTTGCACAGCCTTCTTTTTCCATCAAAAACAATAGAATATCCGCTACTCGCTTTCGGACTGAATTATAAGCTAGTTGTAATAAACGTTCTTCCCGTTCGAGAATATTTGCCGCCAGTGTGCGGATAAATGTAGTTGCTATTTCTGGACTGGAAGACAAAAGAGTGTGAAATTCCTGCCGGGAAATAATAGAGAGTTCTGTTTCCTCCATTGCCATGGCGGCCTCCGTATAATTACAGTTTTCAATAATCTCGGTATAGCCTAAAAAATCGCCTTCCTTATAAATCGCCGTAATGTATTCTTTACCTTCAACATTGGTTTTAAAGGTTTTTACTTTGCCTTTGTCAATGCTATACATTGCTGAAGGATAATCTCCTTCCAGATAGAGGAATTGTTTTTTACGAAGATGAATTATTTTTTTATCCCTTATTGACTCTGCTGATAGTAACTTGCCTGAATGGTTTCTTCCAGAACCAAGTATTGTAACTTGGTTTTTAACCTGTGGTCTTAACTCATTTTTTAAGTACTCTGTTTTTTTTAACCGCATTGCTACTGTTTCCAGTAGGGCAACGTCGTCAAAGGGCTTGATCAGATAGCCATCTGCACCTAGTCCCATCGCCTTCTGCAAATCATCTTTTTCGGCTTTGGCTGTTAGAAAGATAAACGGAATACAGGCAGTTTCCAGATCGCTTTGTAATAAATGTAAAACACTATATCCATCCAATTCCGGCATCATTACGTCACAAATAATCAGATCCGGTTTGTGGGTGCGTGCCAGTTCGACACCTTCTTTTCCATTACATGCCTGCAAAACCTGGTAAGTAGACAACTGCAGAATCTCTGTTATATTCAGTAATACATTGGGGTTGTCTTCAATAATCAGAATGGTTTTCATAGGAAGGTGGTTGTTTCAATGAGAGCAACAATGGCTATTTTTCTGATTAAGAATTTGTAAGCTGAATGATTCACTTGACTCCACTATCATCGAAGGCATAGTTTGGGATGTAGACTACAGATAAGAATAAAGATAAAAACTATATTCTTAATAAGAATTGTATAAAAGCAACATTTTGAATGACTTATGTCATTGCGTGGAAGTTGGTATCATATAAATAAAAATGGCAAGAAGGTATATGTAGACAGGAGTTTCTGTAATGAATGGTTTCTAAAACAGACCCCTCATGCTGCATGAGGGGTCTGTTTTATTTCTTTTCTTTGAAGGATTGCTTTAGTGTGTATTCACTTAACTAATACTCATCTGAGGGTGTAAGCTAAATTGTAAAGCCAGCTTATTTGTATGTTCCCCAAATCACTGGAAAAAATAGCTATCTAACTGGTGTAGCTTGGTCCTTTGCCTACTTTGAGTCGTCGTCTTCCGGCTCAGGTCGCAATCTATTGGGTGTATTCATTGGTTCTCCCATAAGCACTACTCCTGTAGCAGGAACAGAAACCAATAAGAATATTTTTGGTAACTTGCAGATCGGAATCAGTGCCAATATGGCTATGCCTCAAGCAGGATCAGAACCGATAGGTTATCTGAAAATACTGGTCTATAATAAAGAATATCAGTTACTAGGAGAACAGTGTAAAATCCGCCAAATTACGCAAGCTGCTTCAGAAGGCTGGGAAGAGTTATACTTATCCCATGTAGCCACAGAAGATGGCTATGTACAGATTCTACTAGCCAATGAAAGTGAAAGAGCGGTTTGGTTTGATGATATCAAGATCAGTTATAGCAGGGATCTGATTGTACAGGAAAATCATTACGATCCGTGGGGATTGAATCTGGCAGGCATTGAAACGCAGGGCAATCCTAATCACAAGTTTCAGTATAATGGAAAGGAAAAGCAGGAAGAGTTTGGATTGAACTGGATGGATTATGGAGCTAGAATGTATGATGCGCAACTGGGTAGATGGCATGTAAATGATCCTGTTGCCAATAAATATTCGGAGTATTCGCCTTATAGTTTTGTACTTAATAATCCAATGCGGTTTGTTGATCCAGATGGCAATACAGTTACTGATCCGAAAGGAAATGTTGTTTTCACTGCTACAAGTGAAGAAGGATGGCATCTTCAATATGCGCGTGAAGATCAAGATGGTAATGTAACGAAAGTGTATCATTTATGGTGTTGAAGGAAAGGTATTAACAGATAAAGGCACTGAATTGAAAGCTTTCAGGGCTACCTCAAATACAGTTAAATTCGAAATTAAAGTGAAGTATGATGGTAGTGAGCAAAAGGGTTAGGCAATAAAAGATTGCTCACGTGATTGTACAGGAAACGCTTTTGGTGGGCAAGCATTAAACATGAGTACGGAAGATTACGACAAAATAGCAAAAGATGACAATTATACAGAACTTTCTGACAACGAGTCTCCACATGCAGGGGATGTTGGAACATATACGAATGATAACGGACAAAAAGAGCATTTTGAGATTTATCAAGCACCAGATCAAGTAAATTCAAAGAACGGTACTGAAAAAGACCCCGGTCAAACTGCATCAGGGAAAAAAGCAGAATTCAAAAATGATCAATATAACGTTATTCGCAAAAGGAGTCCGCACACAGTTGTTGCTGAGGCAAGTCGCGTCGGAATGAATTAGTACGCAGAAAAACAGTAATGATACGTGCCGCCGATTTTTGCCGTCGGAGTTTTTCCATACACCTTGCTACAAAATTAGATAGAGCTTCTTTTAACATATCCAATTCGGTGACCATACTACCAAAACTTTGACTGGTGCAAATGCCTTTTTTCTTTTTCATCCCCAGCTCCAAGGGTAGACAGGGTTTGCCTCTGAGTTCATATACTAACCGTTTTCCTACGACTTTCATGCGCTGTCCGATCCAATCCACTTCGGCCTTGCTCAGCTGATAGGCATTGGTGATTTGATTTTCTTTTAGCCATTGACTGTATTTCCTGCCTACTCCCCAAACCTCTTCTATCGGTGTTTTCTCTAGCGCTTCCTGTATTTTTTGATCACTATCGAGCAGGTAAATGCCATTGCTTTTCTTTGCTAGTTTATGGGCAACCTTGGCCAGCGATTTGCTTGGTCCTACTCCTATACTAATGGGTATGCCTGTCCATTGATATATTGTCGTTTGAAGCCTGTTTACAAAGGATTCCAAATCACAAGCAGGAATAAGGGATAGATCCAAAAAAGCCTCATCAATAGAATATACTTCGATTTTAGGGCATAGTTCAGCAAGGCAGTTCATCACTCTGCTACTTATATCACCATAGAGCTTATAATTGGAAGAACGAACTTGTATTTAATCTTTTTTAACCTGATCCTGAATCTGGAAAAAAGGAACGCCCATACGGATTCCCATATCTTTCGCTACTGGAGATCTGCTTATGACTGCTCCATCGTTATTACTCAAGACAACGAGTGCTTTTCCCCGAAGGTCGGGTTGAAAGACCGTTTCACAGGAGCAATAAAAATTGTTACAGTCTACAAGTGCGATCATAGTTAATTAGCGTAGAATAATCAGTGTAGGAATAATAATCTGTTATCGAAGCTGGTATATAAATGAAATGGACACTAGCCAAATTGGTAGCTGAAAACGGTTGTTTATCTAGTAGTGTATTTACAACTAGTTAGGACTAGTCAATTTTTAGTACTAGTTAAACCGTTACTAGTCAAACTTCCTAAATTGGTTTATGGCAAAGGTTACTACGCCCTGTACTTCAAAATCTGTATAATGAGTAATGGCTACAGTAGGATACGCTTCATTTTCAGCGACAAGGTAAATCTGTTCTTCTGAATAGCGGATACGCTTTACCATCAGCTCCCGGTTTATCAGAGCAACCACTATATCACCTGCCCTTGGATACAGGGAGCGATCTACTACTAATAGTGCACCACTGTGAATAACAGGGTACATACTATCACCTTCTACTTTTATATAGTAGGTAGTTGCTTTACGTCTGATCAAATACGTTGCTATATCCAGGCTGGCAGCGGTATAATTTTCCGCAGGTGAAGGAAACCCCATGGGTACATACGTTTCATATAAGGGGAGCGCAGTTGGAAACAATTCTTCTGCTGCCTCAAAATAGTCAACTACTTTCATAGGGGTAGAGCTTTAATAGAAGTATTTTTAACTTATTAGATCTTGTTTTTAAGTAGAGAATAAAAGGCTATCAGAATTTACTTAAGAAAAATCCTAAATGTATATAGCCGGTGTGAAATATCCTATATAAATATAAAACAAATAAGAGATATATACTAGTTAAGTATAGGTGCTAAAGCGAGTCAGGTGGTTAAGCGAGTCAGGTGGTTAAGTTTAAAATGTACTAAGCCCTTTTATGAACCTTTGAGATTTGATTTACAGATGAAGAAAACTTCACAATGTATACCATACTGATACAATCCTGGCTGGGTATATGGCACGGTTGTGAGCCTTCAAACTTCTACTAAAAATAAAAAGAAATTGCGGAAGAAAGTAGGCAGATATATTACTCTTCTGATTTAGAAATAGTACAGTAATAGAGGCCTTGCCTAATAGGGGCTTTTGTCTCAGTAAGTCTATCTGAGTAAACGGATCCTTTCTTGAGAGTAAGCCATTTTGTTCGTGAAAGCCAGCAGAAGCGTGTTACTGCTCAATCAACAAGTTCATTCTTCAAGTTCATCCCTAGCATCCTGAATACATAATAAAATCCGTTCTGTAGCGGCCGGGTCGCGCACCTTCGGAAAGAGAGAGCTCCAAGAGGGTGATAAATATATGGGTTTTGAGTCGTATTGCTTTTTTGCTACCTGTATTCTTTATTCTACAAACTTAAATGAGCGGTCAGTGATGGGCAATCCCTTCAGAAGTTGTCGCCAGCGGATATTTTTCTTCGATGTCATTAACGGTTTTTTCCATTTAATCCATAGGTTGAATCTATATTGTTGTTTGATACATTTAGGTTAATTTTGTCCCGTTGATGCAAAGAAGGCCTATTGAAGATGCAGCCTGCGTTCAGATTTGAATTGCCCTGTTTCCAAGCGCAAAAGGGAGAAAAACCAACCTAATGTAAACAACAAGGCAAACCATAAAACCCTGTGTCTGCAAAAAACATCCCTAACAGATTACCTTTACAACACACGTCCCTAACAGATGAAGCCGTTTTCCAACCCCGGTCGAAGCACTACCCATGCGAATCCTGAAAGGGAATGGCAACTGCTTCTTGATCTGGGCAACGATCTTGCGAACATACATGAGAAACGCGATCTGATCGTTTTGTTCTCCGAACGGATCAAGCCGTTAATGCCTTTTACGCACACGATCATTACCCTGATCGACTGCAAGGATCAAACGTATTCGCCGTTCCTGCCCAATCAACACCCGGCAGCCAGTAAGGACCATTCCGGGTATGAAGACCATTCCGGGTATGGAAAGATAGTCAAGGCGCGTTTTCCGCTTGGCGAGCCGTTGATAGAGTCGGTGCTGGCTGCTGATGGCCCGGTCGATTTTAACCTTGCCGGTTTTGCCGATGCTGCGCAAAGTCCGCCATTCCTACAGGTAAACTTCGAAAAAGGCATCGGACATGTGCTGATGACAACGCTGCGGACCGGGGATCAGCCGATCGGATTCCTCCATGTTTACACGGATCGGGAAGAGGGATTCCCCCGGCAGTTCAGAGACATCGTTCGGATGATCACTCCGCAATTGTCCGCTGCCATCTCCAATATCATCAGAAGCGAACAAATTCTGCAAAAAGAGAGCGAAAATTCGTTTCTGCTTGATTTCAGCAATGCCATGACGGGGGTGCGGAGCCGCGATGACCTGGCTCTGGTCGTAAAGAAGGCATTTGGTAAGCTCAATCCAGGTGGCGGATACGTAATTCGGAAGATTAACGCCGACGGGATAACCATGTCCGCTTACCTGCACGATACGGGCCCTTGCAGCTTTGACAAGGATTTGCTCGAACAGGTGCTGGCTGAGAAGTTTCCGATCGGTGATGGCATCCAGAACCGGATCATGGACAGTCACATCCCGCTTCTTTTCGACGTGCAGCGGGAGCTGCAAAGGGGCTACCGGATCTCGTACCTGGATCTTTGGGAACAGATGGGTTTCAAGACAATGGTCGGCATTGCCTTGCGCAATGGCGATACGAATGTGGGCTTGCTTTTGCTGAGCATTGACCGGATCAATATTCCGATTCTACAGGGCATCTGCTCGCAAATTGCCATCGCAATGGGCAACATCATGGCCAACGAAGAAATACTCCGTCGCCAGTCCGAGCAGCAGCTCATGCTCACGTTTTCAAATCAGATGACTGGTGTCAAGACCAAAGCCGAGCTGGATGATGTGATTTCAGGAGTCCTTCACGGCCTGTTCCAAACCCGGGTTGCCGTTTTGTACCTGCTTGCCGAAGACCAGTTGACCCTACGGCCTTACCTTTTCGACAAGCGGTTTTTTCAGGAAGATGATATAGCCAATCACGAGGATTTTTATTCGTTGTCTATCAACGAAGAGCATGTACGGCTTGTCTTTGAAAGCAACCTGCCGATCCTGCTTGAGATCGATGAAAACACCGAAGCAAGATGCCTCAAACTTTCCATCCAGCGTAAGCAGCGCGGGCTTACCAATGTCTATGCATCCGCATTGAGACTTGGGGACCAGAAACTGGGCATGGTCTGGATGCTTGGTGAAAAGATCAGTGAGCCGCTTTTACAAGCCATCTGCGCCCAGATTTCGACAGCGGTTTCCAATGTGCTGGCCAACGAGCAGATCCTGCTTTTGAAAAAACAGCTCGAGGAAGAAAACGCCTATCTCAAACAGCAGCTCAGGACGAATTTTGACCAGATCGTGGGTAGCGGTCAGGCCATGCAGCAGGTCTACCGGCTCATTTCACTGGTGGCTGAAAGCAATGCCACCGTGCTGCTGCTCGGCGAGACGGGTACGGGCAAGGAGCTGATTGCAAAGGCCATTCACAATGCATCTGAAAGGAAAGGAAAACTGATGATCAAGGTCAACTGCGCGGCCATGCCGGCCGGCCTGATTGAAAGCGAACTGTTCGGTCACGAACGGGGGGCATTCACAGGAGCCGTCGAGCGGCGCATCGGCAAGTTTGAGCTTGCCAACCAGAGTACGCTGTTTCTCGATGAAGTCGGGGAGATGCCGCCAGAAACGCAGGTAAAGCTATTGCGCGTTCTGCAGGAAAAAGAAATGGAGCGCGTCGGTGGCAAAAACACAATCAAACTTAATGTCCGCATCATCGCCGCCACCAACCGCGACCTGGAAGCGGAGGTGAAGGCGGGCCGCTTCCGTCTGGATTTGTACTACCGTTTGAATGTATTTCCGATCAAGCTTCCGCCGCTTCGTGACCGTCGCGAAGATATCGAAGCTCTTGCCGGGTTCTTTCTGTCCAAATTCAGCAAAAGCACAGGCAGGAAAACCGTAAAGCTCTCAGCCAATGCACTGCGGCAATTACAGGCTTATTTATGGCCGGGCAATGTCCGCGAGCTTGAACACCTGATTGAGCGCTCGGTCCTAGTGACGACAGATCCGATGATAGGTGAGTTTTTCCTGCCACAAGCAACGACACCGACCACCAATGCTCCGCTTACCCAATCGGATCTACCATTGGAAGAAGTTGAGCGCATGCACATTATTCAGGTGCTGCGCCGGTGCGGAGGGAAGATTTCCGGTGTTGGCGGGGCAGCCGGCATACTGGGCATTCCGGGCAATACGTTGCATTCCAAAATCCGTAAACTCGGCATTTCAAAAGCCGACTACTACACGCACTAACCGATTACTACACTAGTCATTTGCTGCATGCCTTGAGCCGCGGTCCGTCCGACCTAGCGTTTGATCCGTTCTTAGCAACTCTCACCAAATACAGTGATACCTATCGTGTTTTCACTAAATAAAGTGAAAATGGAATATGTGATTTTAGTTTAAATGACTGAAAGAGAGGTGCTTGAGTAAGTGGCATTGAAATAGCATGTTTAGAATCATCCATACGATTTTAAACGTAAACATTTCAAACCATGAAAATTGTAATCATTGGCGGCACAGGGCTGATCGGCTCGAATGTGAGTGAAAAACTGCGGCGGCTGGGACACGAGGTAATCGTAGCTTCTCCTTCCACCGGTATCAATGCCTTCACGGGTGAAGGCATTACTGACGCCCTGGAAAATGCCCAGGTGGTCGTGGATCTGTCTAACTCGGCTTCTCCTGAGGAAGATACGGCGATCGCATTCTTTCGTACGGCTGGCAATAATTTGGTTGCCGCCGAAAAAGCGGCCGGTATCAAACATCACCTGGTGCTGTCGATCGTAGGGACGGACCTGGCTCTGTACATTGGCTATCTGCGCGCCAAGAAAGAGCAGGAGGATATTATCAAGCAGTCGGGCATCCCGTACACGATCATCCGTGCCACCCAGTTCCATGAGCATATCACGACCTTGATTGCCGTACAATCCGATGAGCAGCATGTACACGTCTCCACTGTGGATTACCAGCCCATCGCGGCCGAAGACGTAGCCGCATTGGTTACCCGGCTAGCATTGGAAGCGCCCAAAAACGGCACGGTGGAAATTGCAGGACCCGACCGCGCGCCCATGAACGAGTTTGTTAGCCGTTACCTGTCTGTCAAAGGTGGTGAAAAGTCGATTAAAGCCAACGATGACAGCAAGTACATGTTTTTTGCCATCCCCAAATCCCTTCTGGTGCCAAAGGGTGAGTTTTATGCTGGTACAATCCGGTTTGACGACTGGATCAATGGCTAGTCCGGCTTGCTGGTTCCCAGGCAATTCACTTGAAATTCCGCAGATCATGAAAACTTTAACTCAAACGCTTATTCAATGAAAAGCCAGAACAAAAACGGTAAAAGGGGATTGATTAAATCGCTCCATTACCTATGCGGTGTCATATTATCGGTTTTCATTGCATTTCATCTGATAAACCACCTGTTTGCACTTGACGGGCCCGAAAAGCATATTCAGGTAATGGACCGGTTTCGGCTCGTTTACCGCCATCCGGTCGTCGAAACGTTTGTGCTTCTGATCGTTTTGTTCCAGGTCGTCACAGGCATCCGGTTGATTTACAAAAGAAACGCTGTGACCATTGCTGAGAAAATTCAGGTGTACTCAGGCCTTTACCTTTCGTTCTTTCTCATCGCCCACGTAGGTGCGGTTCTTTCAGGCAGGTACATCGAGCATCTGGACACGAACTTTTATTTTGCGGCGGCGGGGTTGAACTACTATCCTGCGACGTTCATTTTCATACCTTATTATTTTTTGGCTGTCGCTTCGATCAGTTTACACGTTTCTGTGATTCACTATTTAAAGACAGGATCAGCAGGAGCAGCCATCGGAATGGCAACCGTCGGGATGGTGGCTGCCATGATGATCATACTGGCCTTTACCGGCAATTTCAGCTGGCTTGACATACCTCAGCCGTATGAGCAATTCATTCGGTCTTTGATTTGAGACAAAGCTCAAGTCCCAGCGGGTTCTCATTGCCAGTTGGGCTTGGAAGTAAAGTTGCACCTGGAGATAAACCAGATGATTGATACTATCTATCAGATCATACAGTTCATTTATTCACTCCTTTTTGTGAAATTAAGAATAGTTCAACCCGAAATATGTCGGCAAACCGTTGAAGGGCTCATAGTTGAAGGGACTATAGTACAGGAGAGTCATGGAGTTTATCCCGCTTTTCAGCGGGAATCCATGGGGATTAAATCTGGCTGGTATTGAGACGCAGGGCATTCCTAATGACAAGTTTCAGTACAATGGAAAAGAGAAACAGGAAGAGTTTGGATTGAACTGGATGGATTATGGGGCTAGGATGTATGATGCGCAATTAGGTAGGTGGTATGTTGTTGATCCATTGGCAGATCTAATGCGTAGACACTCCCCTTACAATTATGCTTTTGATAATCCCTTACGCTTTATTGATCCTGATGGCATGGGACCTGAAGATATTGTTTATTTCAATAAAAATGGAGAAGAGGTTCATAGAATCAAAAGTAATACTGAATTCAAAACATATATTCAAGTTCATGATGATGTACAGGACCCCAAAATGGGTAACAAGGGCTGGAAAGAAGTTCCTATGCCTAAGCTTATAACAGAAAGAACCCAAACCAATGAATCTACAACAGCACCAGAGTATCAGGAAAATGATTACTTAATTGCCGCAAGAACAGGATATTTTAATCAAGCAAAAAATTCTGGACGATTGGATAATGTCTTTACTGAAGGTGGAAATGCTATTCCTTCTGATGAACTTCGAAAACTACCAGATTTAGATCCAACTCTTGTCAAAGCAATGGCAATTCAGGAATCACATGCTGGAACAACAAGACATGATATATTAACTGCAAATAATCCTGGTGATTGGGAGAAAACATATAAGCAAAAAGAACCAATGGGCCTAAAAAGAGATACAGAATTGAATGAGACAAATTCTTTATATTATGGTATACGCATACTTGTAGGGAAAGGTTTTAGAAAAGGTATTGATGTAAAATATGATAACAAGAATGGAATTACAACTACTACATATGACTTCAAAGGTTGGCTTCAAGCTGCTGGTAATTATAATGGAGGAGGTGTAAAAGAGTATCAAAAATATATTACAACAATGTATAACGAGGCTATAGCTCCAAAGCCTGAAAATTATCAATCAGGAAAATAATATAATGTTATGAATAGAAAAGCTTTATTATTTATCATTATTGTGTCTTATTATTTCTTTATGGGTTGCAATTCTTCTGCTAAGAAGAGCAAAGAAGAATATGATGAGAGAATTGAAAAATTAGTTTTACAAGAAAATAAGATAGGCATAGACTATACTTTCAAAGCTAGAAGCCCCAAAAATGAAAGCGTGGACGATTATATTATCACTTATCTTGGCAGTATACAAACTATAAATGGAGATAGCCTTAGATTCTTAAAAGAGATCCATTTTAGTGGTTCATCGGAACTTACACAACATGGGTCTTGCGTTGTTACTATTTACAATAGCAATCAAGAAAAACTTGGCTTTTATTATGTAGGAGGAGCTACAGATGGACCTACTCGTATTGAAAGAGATAAACTAATTTTTGATAGTAGAGAAGATTGTAACTTAACAACAAGTATAAGCTTTAGAGATAGTATTCCTAATCAAATATTTGTTCGATGTACTGAAAAAGGAGGCGATTTGTTTACATTCGGTAATCAATGATTGTAACGTAGTTTATAGTATAATGGATGGTATTGTTACACGTATCATTAGTTATCTAAAGGCTCAAAGAGATATTTATGATTTGATCTATCCAAAAAGTTATAAAGAGGATATTAGGTAATCAAAAAGTTTAAAAGAAGATTTTGGAGCTTAATAAAATGTTCCACTTAGTGTAGAATTATTTGAGAATGACAGTGTCGAAAATCGGTATACCGATTTTCGACACTGTCATTCTATATTTGCTGTCAGACTAAAAATTAACATATTTCAGAGATAAGGTCTTCCATTTAATTTATAAAAACTGTTTGCTTATGATTATTCGATAAAAAATTAATGTTTATAAATTTAATATGGATAAACATAGTATTTATAGGATAAAAAATTAGCGATCAAGTATCTAATTCTAATAAAAAAATCTGTCTTCTTTTTATATTAATCTCCTAGCTCATTCAATCTGACAAAAAGATCTTTGCAGCGAACCTGTCTTTTATTTTTGATAATAGTAAGATGATTGATCAGTTGAAGAAAACTAATTGACTGTTTGTTGGAAAAAACATAATGAGACCTGCTACTACTTGTAAGACAATCAGTTCTTTATGCAAGTTTTGCCGATTGGATTTTTTAGCGAAGGTGACCTGTTACAAAGTGTAAAAGCATAGCAATATAAAATTGGGAATGTAAGATATGTTGTCAGAATGCAGTACGATGCAGTCTTTTTTGAATTTCGACTATTCTCTTTTGTTCAAAAAAAGTATATATCTGCTTATTTATCAGTATTTTAAGGTATAAAATGTTTTTGTTTCAAAAATCTGACAGGAAAGCATATGTGTATGGTAATGAGTAAATTATGACTTTACAAAGGAGGTGTGAATGTAGTATCTTTGTATTTATTGTAAGTCAAGCAGATATATCCTCAGACATAAAGTCTGATACAAATATAAAAATACGAATTTAGGTTGTAAGTGGTTTGTTACTGAAATTCTCCGAAGGTCTCCC
Source organism: Xanthocytophaga agilis (assembly GCF_030068605.1). Lineage (NCBI taxonomy): Bacteria > Pseudomonadati > Bacteroidota > Cytophagia > Cytophagales > Rhodocytophagaceae > Xanthocytophaga > Xanthocytophaga agilis. The sequence goes on along the minus strand of NZ_JASJOU010000001.1, from coordinate 1,602,570 downwards.
TCGGAGAATTTTTGTTTTTGGGATAGCAGATAGGAAATACTTCAGGCAAAAGCCACATGAATAGATTAGTTGTCAATCACTGAGTCTTGTTTCTTTTCGAGAAGGCCATTCATCTGTTTTAGTACAAGATCCAGTTCATTTGTTGTATCTATAAGCTTTTCGATATATAGCCTTTCTTCATCTGGTTTATTATCTGGTAATCGAAGTACCTGACCCAAACCCAATATCATAGCTACAGGCCGGCGCAGGTTATGAGCTGTCATAAAGGAAAACTCTTTAAGCTGGTGATTATATTCCAGTAAGGTATGCGTACGATTAGTAACTTCGTTTTCCAGATCTGTTTTTTGTCTGATCAGTAGTTGGTTTATTTTGATTTTCTGTCGGATTCGTAATGTTAAAATGACCAGCAGAAGGCATAATGTAAGTCCGGTGATGACAATTACTGTAAGATGCTTCTGTCGTGCATTTTCTTCTGTCAGGTTTTTTACTTCATTCTCTTTTTTCTGCAGATCAAAGGAGGATTGCATCTTGATAACATCTATTTCTCTTCTCTTTTTGGCTAGCGAATCGTTTAACTGAATTTGCAGATGAAGGTATTTTATAGCCTCTGTATACTGCTTTTCCTGTTCATAGATAGAGGCCAGTTCCTTATACATAGGCTTGAGTACGGGCAGAAAGCCAACTTTTTGGGTAAGTTCGATACCCTGAAGCAAGTATTTCTTTGCCAGGTCTGGTTGATTCTTGTCCCGATAGATTTTACTGATAGACACAGCAGCAGCAGCAGCTGATAAAAGCTCGTTATGCTGTAGACCACTCTCCATATCTTCCAGCAGATAAGCTAAGGCTTCATCCTCTCTGCCTGTCTGAAGTAATACAAACCCTATGTTCCCTCTTACTATACCCATCCAGGCCGAATCATGTGTAGCAGCGGCTAGATCAAGGGCCTTCTGATAATAAGAAAGTGATTGAGAATATCTTTTATTACCACTCTGGATTAATCCGAGTGTATTGAGACTGCTGATGTGATATACTCTCTTTAATGAATCACCTCCCAACGCCAGTGCTTTCTGAAAATATTCTTCACAATCTCGCTCTGGCATTTTGAGACACAGGTTGCCTAACTCATACAGAGCTGTAGCAGCTCTTGCTTTTTTATTCTGGCTAGAGAACTGATGATAGGCTTGTTGCATGTATTGGGTTGCCTCTGAATATTTATAGAGCGTATTATAAACCATTCCCAGGTTTAGGAGTGTTTCTGCGTGTTCGGATATAAGATGGTATTTTTTTGTATGGATCAGATCTTTTTGCAGCAGACTATCTGCCAGGAGATAGTTTTTTTGTTGATAATGAATACGAAACAACGATTGAGTGATATAATGTTGTAGTTTTTCCGGATTATCCGAATTGCCAGCATTTTGTAGGATACGTACAATTGACAATGCCTCTTTCATCGGAAGTTGAGTGAGGCGTGCATCCAACGTTTCAAAAAAGGTTTCGTATTGATGGGCTTTTGTATGGAGAAATTCCTGTTTCAAACTATCCTGTGATAGTATCTGGGCATATCCTGACAGATAGATGAATATAAATAGAAGGTAGAAATGCTTCATTGATGTGGGTATGGGTATGGTCACTCACCTCAGTAAGATTGTACTATCTTTAGTAACCAGAATGTTGTAATTTGCTTTTTGGTAGAATTTCTGTAGTTAGACTATAGCCTGCTGAAAATCAATGTTTACACTAATACAATATGCGAATATAAAGGTGAACTATATAGATAAAAAGATATATTTTATTACAGAGAACTTCTTAATAGATAATCTGTTTGTGGTTGAGATAGCAGCCTCTTTTTTAACGGCTTCACATAACTTTAGTATAAATTATTACATACAAAAGTCAGAGGTGATTTCTGAAAATGGTATGTATCAGACAACATACCTTTATAGTACCTTTCTATTGTGCCAGAATGAGATTTTACAAAACGGCGAATAAAGCTTCGTTTTATTTTTTATACAATATCTATTAATTTATAAAGTTTTAGCCCAGTGATAGAAAACAGCAGGAGAAATACTAAGAACTTGATAGTAAAGAATAAAGAATGCTGTTAGAACGCGAGGTTTATTCGCTATTTTTGTGAGTAAGTATTTTTTTAATTGACAGAAGAACACTAGTATGCATTAACCTGCTGATATGCGGAAGATTATACATATAGATATGGATGCTTTCTATGCCTCTGTTGAGCAACGGGACTTTCCGCAGTATCGTGGCAGGCCGGTAATTGTAGGTGGTTCACCGGAAGGGAGAGGTGTTGTGGCTACAGCCAGTTATGAGGCACGTCGATATGGAGTACACTCTGCTATGTCTGCTGGAAAAGCTCGTCAGTTATGTCCGCATGCCATCTTTGTATACCCGCGGTTTGATGTTTATAAAGCTATTTCCTTGGAAATACGGGAAATTTTCAGGCGTTATACAGACCTGATTGAGCCTCTCTCACTGGATGAAGCGTATCTGGATGTGACTACTGATAAGTTGCAGATAGGCTCTGCTATGGAAATTGCGGAACAGATTCGAGCATTTATTTTTAGTGAGCTTCATCTTACAGCCTCAGCTGGGGTTTCCGTAAATAAATTTGTGGCTAAGATTGCTTCAGGTATGCAAAAACCCAATGGGATTACTTTTATTGGCCCTTCCAAGATTGAAACTTTTATGGAGAAGCTGCCTGTGGAGAAGTTTTTTGGGGTAGGAGAAGTGACTGCCCGTAAAATGAAGAGTATGCATTTACACACAGGTGCTGATCTGAAAAGGTTATCTGAAGTTGAGTTAATCCGAATCTTTGGTAAGATGGGTTCATTCTACTACAGAATTGTACGTGGCATTGATGAAAGGCCTGTACAGCCGTTTCGTGAACGAAAATCATTGGGTGTAGAAGATACCTTTCCTGAGGATCTGACCCAGCTAGCACAGATGGATGCTGAATTGTATACTATCAGTCAGAAGCTGATAGAACGTCTGCAACGAAGCAATGCCAAAGGAAGAACCCTGACCTTAAAAATTAAATACAACGACTTCTCTCAGATCACCCGGAGCCAGTCTTTTGCTATACCTCTTGTCGATGTCTCAACCATTTATACAATTGCTCTGCAACTCTTGGAAAAGACAGAGCCTGAATCCAAACCTATACGATTGTTAGGAATCTCCATCTCCAACTTCGAAGACGTTTCTTCTGATCCGTTACAAGCCGATAAATCAGGCCAGCTCTGGCTGTTTTCATGATGGTTGCTTAATACGATCAAAAAAAAGGCCTACATTTGTAGGCCTTGGTAAGATCTGAATAATTTATAAGCTAAGCAGTTTCTCTTTCCTGTAGTGAACGCAGTGCATCCTGTAATTCCTGAATCTGGTTTAGATACTCCTGTTCTTTCCGGAACATTTCTTCCTGGGTAGCAGCCAGCTCTTCCATATTCTGACGCATTTCTTCTTCCTGTGACTTCATTTCCTCTGCCTGTTGCTGACTATCGTCCAGTAATTGCCGTGTCCGTTCATTGGTTCTGACAGAAACAATTGTCGATGCCATCTGCTGGGCTAGTTTTTCGATAAATGCAATCTTATAACTTTCCAGTTTCTCAAAAGAGGCAAGCTCGATTACACCCTGTACATTGTCATTTACCTTCATAGGCATGATAAGCAGGCAGGTAGGGTTAGCCATACCCAATCCGGAAGTAATCTTAAGGTAATCCTGAGGAATATCTGTCAGGTATATATAGTCTTTTTCAAGTACTGCCTGTCCTACAAGCCCTTCTCCGATAGCAACCTCTCTGTAAAGGTATTTTTTCCGGTTATAAGCATAGGCTGCCTTAAGCTCCAGATATGGTTTGTCATCATCGCCTGCCAGCAAAAATAAACCACCCTGATTAGCGCCAATGTATTTAACCAGTTCTGAGATGATGGCATTTGTCAGTGTATCCAGATCAGTTTCTTTACGTAACAGTTCACCCATAAAGTTTAGACCTTCATTGGTCCAGTTACGTTGCGTATCTTCTTTTTTCACTTCCTTCATGCGTTTCTGCATTTTCTGTAGTTCGCCTACCAGGTTATTTTGGTTTAACGCCTGATTAGAGTCATTTAATCCTTCCCAGTGTGCTTCCTCTTCTTCTGTAATTTTCTTTATAAACACAGCTGCCTTTTTCAGATTTTCCATAGATTCTTCTATCACATTCCGGCTATGTTCATGACCTGGATGAAACAGATATTGTTGATTGGTCTCCTGAAGTTCTTTGAGTAAGGCTTGCTGATCTTTACTTTGTTTCTTAAGAATATTGATAATCCAGTAGAGAGTGGGTAATCCCATAATAAGGAGTAATACCTGTATCCAGGCATTACGGCTAACAGCTGTATCATAGTCCATTTGCGCTTTTTGTGCAACTGCGTGTTCAAATGTTTCCAGTCGTACGTGCAGGCTATTCCATGCGCCCCATGTACGTGACCCTCTGTCTTCAGCCAATGCACGTTTAAAGTCCTCTGTACTGTCTACTTTTAGCATCTCAATCATACCCTGGCCAAACTGGTGGTAATTTTTCAAAACACCCTTTACTTCTGCCAGAGAAGTTAGAAATGAGTCCAGCTTAACCGTAGATTCAGGCATAAGCGCTTTCTGTTCTGTAATAATTTTGGCCAGTGTATCGGCTACACGTTGTGAAGCACTGACATTATAGCCAATATGGCCTATAAAGCCATCGTCCTTTGTAATGCCAAATCCACGAAGGTTTTTGTCATAGTTTACCAGACCCTGGTTCTGAACTTCCATAGAATGCGATAAAATCGCTTCAGACAGTTTCTGAGCATAAGTCGTAGTAGACATTATATATCGGTTATAAAAGACCGTTACTGCGGATAGTATAATCAGAATCCCAACAAGGGCTGCTGATAGGACAATGCCATTCTGGCGTACAAAGGTTTTTAACGTCATATAAGATACCATCTAAACAATACAATACATAAGTACCTGAATAGTTATCAGTCGCATTCTTTCCAAAACAGAAGAGAATTTCCGAGGCAAAAGCGTAATCATGAGATTGGCTATACAAAAAATATTTATAGCTACTTATCAGATTATTTTCAAGGGTGGTATTCATTTTACAGAATGTACACGCCTGCAGCACAATTACTTTTCTACCTTGTGTTTGTAAGGATACAATACTGCTAATCTGAATCTTTCGGGTGCAAATTAGATATACTTTGAAACTCGTAAAACTATAATAGCCAGCTATTCAGTAGTTATGTAATATTCAGATCTATTCAGTAAATTTTGGGCATAACTGTCTCTTTAAAGTTATAAAAAAGGTATAAAAAGGGTAGAAACAACTGATTTGACAGTAACAAAGAATGTGTGATCTGAGATGGAATATCACAGATAGGTTAAAAATTACATTTCTGAAAAAAATAACAAATGTGTTTTCTGCCTAAATAAGATTATTGATTGGTTTTGACTAAACTCTGATCTGTTTTTCAGATATCTTGCACTTGTATTTATATAAATGTTTTGGTTTGTAATGGGAAGACATCTATACCTTTATAAATTAAATACTATTCAGCTTCAGGAGCAGTTGTCTCTTGAGATTAAACGACTGGATGATTCTGAACAATCGTTTAAAAACTGGCTTTCCAGAGAAAATGATGTATCATATGAAACAATAACTCAAAAGACTGCCCAAACCCCTGACTCACTTACGGGAAGCGAACTGTCTCAACTGACAACATGGCTTTGGAATGTATATGGTGATGCGAACTATGATGAGGTATTACTATTGCTTGCCCAATTGGGTCTTGAAGAAATATGGTGGGAAGGTATTACCTATTATTGCAATGTGATAATTGAGCAGTTGAATGAATATTTTGACCAATTGCCAGAAAGATCATCTCCTCCGGATTATCTTTTTACCTCTAAAGAGTTAGTAAATTTTATAGAGTGGATGATTATTCTTCTAGGATATTTCTTTGTTAACGAAGGAATGGGAGAAGACGAGGAACTGAAAAAGCTTACCAAACAAATAGATGAATTGTTTTTGATTCATTCTGGCCACTATGAACAGGCTCAGAAGATATATAAAGAGCAGTTGCAACAGCGCCAGGAGTTGGGTGAATCCTATACAGGCAAATGGAGTACTGACTATTTTTCTACTGCTTGGAGGGTATTTGATCTGATCACTCTGCGAGCTGTTGTTGCAGAGTCAAACACAAGCCTTTATCTGCTAGATTCTTATTAATAGCAGAATACATTCAGGATAAAGCTTCTTCCAGTGTGGAAACAAACTTTACCAGAGATCCTTTATTGCTTTCGTATATGAAGCTTTGCAAACTATTGCTGGAATACTGAGAAAAATTACCTACGATAGCCAATTGCATACGATAATTTGAGAATTTCTGCAGAACCTCACCTGCCAGCTTGGTTTTCAGATCAAAAAAGTCTGGTGTGATATTCTGTTTATATACAATAATCTTTTCTGCTCCCTGATAAGAACAATTACCAATCAGATCCAGTGCATCCTGTAAACTGGTAATTATCAGGACTTCAGAGATGACTTCTGCAATAGAAGTACCATTGATCTGGTGGATTTTTATATTCATGAGGATAAGTAAAGAACGGTAGATTTCTTATCGCAAAAATGAGAATTTTTTCTTTACTAGTTATTAAATGAGTGGAAGCACTTAATGATTATTTAGCTGGGATCTTGGAGAATAGATCGAAATGATCCTATATTTTTCGATTAGGCTCTCCACGCCAACTAATAAGCAGTAATAACATCACACCACATTTTTCCTTTATACATCTATATTTTGAAAGAGAAATAAAGAGACTATAGCTTGTCTTTAAATGGAGTAGATAAAAGAGTGATAGATTATTTCTTTTTGGCCTTATCATTTTGGATTGTCATTGTACAAATTACTTTTGTATAAATCCTATTTTGTGTCAATTCACATATCCCTTATGAACCGATCAAGTCTCTTTCTTATGGTGTGTGCTGTCGTTGTAATGACAGGTTGCCAGTCTTCAGAAAAACAACAAACTAACCATTCCACTTCTGATACATCTCAAGCAGAGACTGCTTCTGTCGATTGGGCTTTACTGCCTTTTCAGAAAGTAGATTCTGCTAATCCGATTCTGTTGCCGAAGTCTGGTACTATTTTTCATTGTCCAATCTGGAAAAAAGATATCCAGTGGGAAGAGCATGATGTATATAATCCTACAGCTGTAGTGAGAGATGGAAAGGTATATATGATTTATCGGGCAGAAGATACAGTGAAAGTGGTGAAAGGTACTTCGCGCCTGGGATTAGCTGAAAGCAGTGATGGTATCCATTTTACACGACTGTCACAACCTGTTTTCTATCCAGACAATGATGCCATGAAACAATACGAGTGGATGGGTGGATGTGAAGACCCACGTGTTGTGGAAGATTCAACAGGGACATATTACATGACTTATACTGCATATGATGGAAAGACTGCACGCCTGTGTGTGGCAAGTTCAAAAGATTTGAAGAAATGGAAAAAACATGGATTAGCTTTCAAAGAGCCAAACTACAAAGACATGTGGTCAAAGTCAGGTTCGATTGTTTGTAAACAACAGGATAGTCGAATGGTGGCTACAAAGATTAATGGCAAGTACTGGATGTACTGGGGTGAGAATGGATTACTGGCCCACTCTGATAACCTAACAGACTGGACTTTTGTCGCAGATGAAAAGGGAGAGCCTAAGGCTGTAGTTGCAAAACGTTCTGATACAAAGCTTTTTGATAACGGTTTAGTTGAGCCAGGACCAGCCGCTATGCTGACAGATAAAGGAATATTGCTTATTTACAATGGTGCTGCATTTAGACCTAAACCGCAAGAAGGAGTGGAGATGTATGCCGGGGGACAGGTGCTTTTGGATAAAAACGATCCGGCAAAGATAATTGCCCGTCTAGATCAACCATTTATCAAACCAGAGAAAGACTATGAACTGGTAGGACAGGTCAATAAAGTAACGTTTGTGGAAGGACTGGTATTTTTCAGGAATAAATGGTTTCTGTATTATGGCACTGCGGATTCGAAAATCGCTGTAGCAGTAAAAGAGTAATCAATATGGGGAAAAGTGGATATCTAGTATATTTGTATGAAGCTATCCACTTTTCTCCTTAATGTTCAGACATACAAAATTCTTCTTTACAGGCATTACTATAGCAATTTATACTTGTTCTGTTTCTGTTAGTGCACAAACTCAGTCACCTTTATCCCTCAATGGATTTTCTCAATGGATTACCGGTCACGATGAGAAAACAGAACAGTTGGCTCCTCTGAACACTCAGGATGGATTGGTAAAAGATAAAGGAAAGGTAGTTGCGCATGTGAAATTTAATGTAAAGGGATATGGCGAAGTATCTTTTCCTATTGATCCAAAGACATTGCCTGGCGAAGAAGCCCGAAAAGTAGATCTTAGCAAAAGTAAATTTATTCGGGTAACTTATCAGGCCAATCAGGAAGTAGTATTACAACTACGACAGACAGGGGTGCATGGAGGAGTACAGAATCATGTGGTTCTGCCTGCTAGTAAAAAGCCAACAACCCGAACAATCTATTTCTCAGAATTTAAGGGTGGCAAAACCACACTGGATTTGTCAGATGTCGCTAAATTTAACTTTGCCTTTCTGTCAAACCCTCCTCAAGAATCCTTCGCAGAGCTAAGGGTCAAAGCTTTCTATATTGACCAATGTCAACCATAAGTTAAATCATTCTCTGAAACTGAAACTAGCCACTACACTCTTTTGCAAAAGTGTAGTGGCTAGCTTTAAAACTCCTAACCACAATTTAAGGACGAATCCTGTCTGTATTTAGCTCCCTGTTGCTGTGGTTGCACTACTCGAAACAGTAAAGCTTGTACTCAGCGTTCCGGCAGTATAATCTCCGCCCTCATAGAGTCCATTAGTAGCTGTTCCTGTTGAACTTCCACCCAGATATACAGAATAGGTTGTGCCCTGAATCAGAGAGGGAGATGATACCACAACAGATTGAAATGTCTTGGCAGGACTGAATGTTATAATTTCATTGCCAGTAGCATCTTGTATGTGGATCAACTGATTGGCTTGTTTCGAAGAACTGAAATTAATCTTTACAGAGTTTTGAGTAGAGGACTGACTAGGTGCTTGTGCCATACCTGTACTTCCTGCAGCTACCAGTAGCCCTCCTGAAATGGTGAATGTACGATCATAGTCAATTGCTCCATTGCTATCCTGTGTAGGACCATTGACAACAATAACTCCACCTGTGATCTCAATGTACCCATTGGAATCAATACCATCTCCTGACGCATTCACATACAGATAGCCTCCATGCATATAAAAATGGTTTTCGGAAGTATCATTGCCTGAAGAGGCATTTACTCCGTCATCGGTAGAAGTTAGCTGAATGCTTGTACCCTCATTAATTGTAATTTCAGCACTTTCTATACCTTCCTCAGATTGTGTGATGACAATATTGCCTCCATTAAATGTCAGCGACTCTTCACCATGTATCCCATCATTTCCAGCTGTCAGGGTAAATGTCCCGCCATCAATAATCAGGTTCTTGTCACTTTTCAGGGTAGATTCTGCAGCAGTGACAGCATAAGTGCCATCTTTGATAATCATTCCACCTTCACTTACAATTCCTCCATCCGCATTGCCTGTTACAGTAAGAGAACCCGTTCCAAATATAGAAAGCCTGGCTGCGCTATACAGTGTTCCATCCAATTCGCTGGCGCTTCCGTCTGTAAGGGTATTCTGGGTAGAAGGTGTGAGATATATGATAGCTTTAGCTGCACTTTTTACATATAGAGGAGCCGTAGATGTACTGGTTATATATGCTCCGTTTAATATGATTTTGACCTTGCTGGATGTGTCTGTGTTGACAACCACTTGTCCATCTGTCAATGTACCACTTACACTATAGGTGCCTGCTGCTGTAATGGTTGCAGTTGTGTTTTCTACAGTTACACCCTCTCCTGTCACAGCAACAGATGTGCTATTCAATGTAATGTAGGTGATGTCTGTGTCAAAGATATAATCATCTGCTTCTTCTGTATTGGTTTGGGCTGTTAGTTCGGTATCCGAGTCGGTATCAGTTGTAGTTCCGGGAGTTGGATCGGTTTCTTTGTCTGAACAGGATACCAATGTGAAGAATGTGAATGCTAAGGCTAGTAATGAATTTTTTACTTTTATCATCGCAAAATATATGTTTGTTATGATAATTGAACGCATGACTGTCTCCAATATTTCCTTCTATCTGGATAGTATAGACGTATGGACAGATTGAGTAGGCTAAACAGTCATTTTTGTCTATCATAATATTGGTTTGTCTGTCGTGAGTAGAACGGATGACTACTCGCACACTATTATAAGAGTTTAAATATATAAGTAATGAAGTAATACTCGTTCTTTCAGTGTTATGACGAGTGTACATACAAAATAAAACTGCTACCTCATATAGGTAGCAGTTTGGCTTAAAAAGGGGGCTATGTATCTATTTACGATTGAGAAGCTGGTTTTTGCTGCTCATTCATTTGATGTGCAACTACGCTATCTGGCATCATATTACTCATGCCTATCTGTACTTTATTCTTCAATCCTGAAATAACTTTATCATCTCCTGACATCAGTGCTTCATAGCCGTCTTTGGCAACATCTGCCGGATCAGATAGTTTTCCTTCTTGTACAATCTTACTTGATACCATATCAGCCTTATTGAAAAAGTCAGTATCGGTTGCTCCGGGCAGAAGGGCTGTAACAGTGATGTTTGTTTCTTTAAGCTCTTCCCGAATAGCTTCTGAAAAGGACAAGACAAAGGCTTTGGTACCATGATAAACTGACTGCCATGGTCCTGGTGTCTTGCTGGCAATAGAAGCCAGATTCAGGATTTTTCCTGAGTTTCTCTGAACCATGTCTTTCAGGAAACATTTAGTCAAAATGACTACTGACGCAATATTCAGATCGATAACAGCTAGTTCGCGGTTTATATCTGTATCCTGGAATTTTCCGTAAATCCCCTGACCTGCATCATTGACCAGTATATCAACCTGAATGTTTCTGTTTTTTACTTCTTCATATAATGAGAACGCTGCATCCCGATTAAAAAGATCTTTGGCTATCGGAACCACATCTATTCCAAGTTGTCTGAATTCCTGCGCTTTATTTTCCAGTTCCTGCTGATCTCTGCTTACAATCACCAAATTGTAGTGATCTTTTGCAAATAGTTTCGCCAACTCATATCCAATGCCACTTGTGGCACCTGTAATAAGAACATATTTGTTTTCGGTTGTCATAGCACATACACTTTTAAATGAAAAACAGAAAAACAAAAAATAACATGCCTTACTTGTTGTTAAATGTGTTGATAAAGAGCTTTATAGATTCTACAGAAGAGTGTATTGTCTACCAGAATAAATTATACAGGAAATAGCTTACAGATGATAGATTGCTAATTTCCGTGATACAGCGGTGTTTTTAATTCAATCGTTTTTTTATTACTTGAAAAACAATCTGAATGTATTTCCTATACTTATCTATGTTAGTTTACAAAAAATCTTATCTGTTAATTCTCTCCCTCTTTGTTGCATTCTGTACTAGACTATCTGCACAGACCCTCCCTAAAGCTATTGTAACAGAATTAAAATCGCCCTACTTTGAGAAGTTGTATACAAATACATATTATAGTCTTCTGGATCGTATGGGAAAAGATGGTTTTCTACCAGAATCCTTAACCGGTGCGTATGAAGGAATGTATTGTCGTACTGTAGGTGCTTTGGTGCCATTACTAATTGAGACAGGTCGTTTCCAGGAAGCCGAAGCAACCATTTCGTGTGTATTAAAGGCTACACAGGAAAATGGGCTGGAACGTATACCACATGTAATTGTACTGAAAGACCAGAAATATGCTATTCTCAGCGATGAACCTCAAATAGATGGACAGGCACATGTGATTCTGGCCTGGGCAAAACTTGCTTTAAAGAGAGGGCATACTGATTTTGAAGATAAGACCTGGCAGTTGATAAAGACCTTGACAAATCGTACCTGTGATCGACAGAACCTTTCGTCTGGCTGGTGGTCGACTGAAACAGGATTAGTTAGAAACATCGCACTTGAACATTCCAGGGATGGCCGTCGCTGGGATGCCTGGGACTTACTGACACAGAGCTTTGTAGGTGCTGCATTAAAGGAAATGACCGCAGTGGCCCAGCGTAGAGGAGATGCAACACTAGCTGCTTACTGGCAAAAGAGACTGAATGTACTACAAGATGGCATTCGTAAAAATTTAACCACAGTCAGAGACCGGGATACCACCTATCTGGAAATGCGGCTTCCGGATGGCAATGGGGGAACTCCCTATCTGGGAATGGGGTGGGTAACACTTTCTCCAATTGCTGCCCAATGGGAGGGTATGGATCATACTATTCTACAAAATACAGTGAAGGCTATGCAGCGAACCATGATGAAAACAACCAATGGACTTACCTGGATGCCTACTGATAGTTATCCGGATGGTCGTGTTTCCAATGAGATTATTGGAAAAGGGATTGCGTGGGAAATAGAATTTGCTCGTTCTGAAGAAGACTTTAACCGGATTCAACAATTATTGCAACTAATCAAGGAAGTTAATGCGTCACAACCTATCTATATGGAAGGAGGGTGGCTGCAGGCAACCGGATATAAACCCGCGGATAAGTTAACTGACCAGGATATAAAGAGCCTGAAAGGAGCTGCTTGGAAAATTAAAGATGTAGGCAACGGCGAACAAACCGCTTGGTGGTGTTGGGCAATGGCTCGTCTACGAAAAGAGGCTGGATTACCAGTAGAGCCAAAAAGACTGGTGAATTGAGAGTCGGGTATTTATGATTTCATAAAAGCCAGGAGTTGTTCCAACTTATGAGAAAAAGGTAATTTGCTCTCTCATCCTGTTGTTTTTCAGAAAGAAACACTCCCTCTTTCTGTCCTCCTGAAAGGAACTTCCCGCCTTTGTCGGGACAGGCGTGACAAATAGAGTTGCGTTTGGTTTATGAGAGAAAAATACACTCCAAAAGGAAAAGCAGCCGATCTTGCCACGAGGTACTGTCCTGATTTTTAGGACTACCTCAAAGAATTGATGAGAAATCTGAAAAAAGACCTTCCCCAAAATAAAACAGAGTCCACGCTAAAACGTAGACTCTGTTACTATGCCATATGAGATAAACTGTTAGTAGGCCTCTCTTATAAGGTTAGCGCTTTAAGAGCATAGTCAGGTTGTTGTTTTCGATGCAGATCCTGATTGTATTTGACAAGAGTAAAGAAGAATGTCGTTCCTTGATCAGGTTTGCTTTCAAGCCAGATCCTGCCTTGCAGGTCACTGATAAAATCTCTGCAAAGAAGTAGACCTACTCCTGAACCACGCTCCCCATTGGTACCTGGCTGTGAATTTTTGTCCTGCCAGTTGAACAATTTATTTTGTTGTTCTTTGCTCATTCCCCGACCACTGTCTTTTATGGATATAACCAGATGCTCCTTCCCCTCTAAATCATATTCTTCCCAGCCTCTTACTTCAATAGTACCTGAGACTGTATACTTGTTTGCATTCCCCAATAGGTTCCGAAGTATAAAGCGAAGTATATCATAATCTGCCCACGCTGTCAGAGAAGGCATTGCATTGATAAGCAGATTATGTTTTTGAGAGGCCGATATCGCTAACTTGAAAAGTTCACTTTCTACCAGTTTCTCAAGATTAATTGGTTGATTGTGAATAGACATTCCTTTGATCTGTCGGGAAGTCCAATGTACCAGATTACTTAATAGCTCATCTGTGGAAACCAGCATCAGACTAATTTTGTCAATTACTTTTTTTTGTTCTTGCGCAGGTATGTCATCGTTAGTGAGTAGTGGTAAAAATCCACGTAGGAGATTAACTGGTGTACGAACATCATGAGAGATGATAGACAGAAACCTACTCATAAGTTGGTTGGTTTCTTCCGAACGTTGATGCATTTCATTGAGCTGCTGATTTTGTAATTGCAGGATCTCTGCATCATTGGCAAGTTGCCGATTCTTTTGCCGAAGCTCGAGTTGTTGCACTATCTGGCGGGAAAGCAATTCCAATGCAAATTTTTGTTCTGAGGTCAGTTGTCTTGGTACCTGATCCATTACACACAATGTACCAAGCTTATAGCCTGTTGGAGTAATCAGAGGCATTCCTGCATAGAAGCGAATGTGCGGATCGCCTACTACCAGAGGATTTTCACAATACTGATTATCTTCAAGTGTATTACCAATAATAAAAAGATTGTTCTGAGTTATAGCTGATGTGCAGAAAGTAATCTCGCGTGGAATTTCTGATGCTTCTACACCAATCTTCGCTTTAGCCCAAAGGCGCTCATGATCAAGGAGAGAGATCAACGATATGGGTGTCTGGCAAATCTGGGAAGCAAGGCAAACAATGTCATCAAAGTCTTTTTCAGCAGGAGTATCCAAAATATGGTATGAAAACAATGCCTGAAGCCGTTTCGCTTCTTCCAACGATATACTAGAATCTTTCATTACAAAATGACGGATGAAAAAAAGTTAATTTTACTTTAACCGGCTGTAGTGAAAACGATTCCTGGGCTTCAATTTCGAGAGAAAATAAGTCAGGCTTGCCAGATGGAATGTTACCTGACAATATCATTACAACAAAAATAAATCAAAATAGTCAGGAAATAATTAAAGAAAGATTAAAATCGACGAATGTAAATATGGATAACTGTATAGGTATGAGTAAGATTTTTTAATAGGTATATATACCTGTTTATGTCAGAAAGTTGGGGAAATGATAACCCATTTAAGTAGTAATATATTGTTAGTCAGATTGTTGTTGTTTGAACAGATGTCGCTAATTGCTGTTGTTTAGAAAGAGCTTTCCTAAAACTTTGATTCGTAGGATATTGTATGATTAAAGAATAGATTCTGTAAAATTGAAAAGCAGAAATTAGCCAATATGACTTTAAACTATACACAAACCCGACTGTTGGAAAAAGAGGAGCAAATTCCCTATGAGTTACTGCTTCTAGCAGATGAGACCATAGAAATCATAGATTCCTATGTAAAGGGAGGGGAAATATATGTTTTTGAACACAATTCCCAAATTATTGGAGTATACATTCTTTACATCCTAGATGCTAAGGCAATAGAGATCAAAAATATTGCAGTGCATAAGGACTATCAGGGATTGGGTATTGGTACTCACTTATTAAACGAAGCAACCCAACGAGCTAAAGAAAAAGGATTTAAAACATTAGTTATTGGAACTGCCAATGGGGCAATTAAACAACTATATCTATATCAAAAAGTAGGGTTTGAAATAACTGGAATCCGGAAAAACTTTTTTGTTGACAATTATCCGGCACCAATCTATGAAAATGGAATTCTATGCAAACATATGATTATGCTTGAGAAACAATTGTAATGTTTGATGCTGCATGCTAACCGAAAATGTTACAATTCTGATTCTGTTAGAATGCTTCTCCGATAAATATATAGAAACCAGGACCTTCCTGAGTAAAGGCTACATCCAATCGGGTGAATATATCTTTCTTAGGAAAGATAAGGAAACGAAGGCCTGCACCTGCTGACCATACAAAATCATGAAATTGTAAGGTGCGAACGCTGTTAAATACAGTCCCACTTCCTGCAAATACAGCAGCGCCTACTCGTTTGGTAAATCCCAGGGGTAAAGGCAGAAAGCGATATTCGACTTGAGCTGCAATCTGATTATTGTCTCTGAACCGACCCAAATAATATCCACGCATGATGCTTTCGCCACCTAATAGTGAAAGCTGATTAAAAGGTGGATTACCAAAGTTAAATTGTCCGAATACCTGAGCTGCCAGTACATCCCGTTTGTTAATAGGACGATAGATGCGAGTGTCAGAAATGACAGAGGTAAACGAAAAGTCGCTTCCACGGTTTTTGTCATAATTCAGGAGTGAAAGTTCTGAAAAGAACCCTTTACGGACATTCAATACATTGTGACGGTTATCATATAAGATTCCCAAACCAACTCCCAGATTGGCAGAGCCAGTACTCCCTGGCGGATGGTCGATAGGTTCATCTGTATTGAGTTCAAACTCAACAGAACTTAATCGCTGATAGTCAACTTCCAGTCCAAAGTAAAGGCTCGGATATATCTTGCGTAGCACTCTTTCTCTAATCTGAAGCAGATTGGCATTGACCTGGGCCAGATGTTCTTCAGGAGAGTCGGGACCAATACCATGGTAAAGAAGAGGAAAACTTTGGAGACGCAGCCGACCTAGCGAAAACCATTTGTTCTCGTGAGAGTATAATGCATGATCAAACCAAAAGCCATATTGTCGTTTTAAAGTAAGAAACGTAAAGCCATTGATTTCACTTAAACGATTGTTCGTATCTCCTTTGGCGTAAAATACATAGAGACTGCTTAACCCAAACTCCCAGCTGGTTTCGGGTGCATAGGCCAGCGTTGGATAAACTAAAAACTGAGACTTGGCATTTGCACTTGTATCATTGACAAGTTTATTCCAGTAACGGGAGATGAAACCGGGTTTCTGGTGGGGTTGGGTATAGGCGATTTTATTACCCAGTGATAGCAAAAATACTAGTAGCAAAAAGATACATCTTTTACCCTTTTTCATGACTTCCTGTATGATTTACGATGAGGCTATTTTTCTCTTTCTTTCATTTGTAGCTTTATGTATACTCTTCAGATATATCTACATGAAAGTATCTGATTTTGTAGATAATCTACTATCTGTCTCCCTTCAGACTTGTACGAAAATCGTACCACATCGCAACTAGCATAAGGATTGTCAGGCTAGTTAGTCTGAAGAGGCACATTATTTTACTTTTGACTTCTACGTCCTTTATGCTTAAACCCTAACTGAATAGTACCCCAAAGTGTATAATGTAGTTGCTTGAAAGATGGATAACCATTTTCAAGCGGACTGTCATATGTGCATATCAGAAATATACCCATTTATAAAGCTTGATAAACTATACATTCTTACCATGATTCTAAAACAAAAGTTTCCCTGGTCCAAACTTCTTTTTACTTTTCGACATACCAGCCTGCAAAGATCCGGAGAACGTATACTGGCTGCTACAGGCGTTGCTATTATAGTAACTGTCATCGAAGTTATGACAGATGTGAAGACCTATACACTTACAGCTATACCCTTTACAATTATGGGGGTTGCGATTAGTATTTTCCTGGGGTTTCGAAATAATACTGCTTATGATCGTTTTTGGGAAGGACGTATTCTCTGGGGACAACTGGTCAATGTGAGTCGTAGTTTTGCGCGGCAGATTATAACGCTTGTTGTGAAGCAACCTGCTTCATTGCAGGAAAGAGAGCTGGATAAACTGGGGAAAGATGGAGTCGCAGTACCTGAGCCTTATATGGCTTTTCAACAGGAACTCGTACGGATGATCATTGCGCACGTACACTCACTACGTCATTTGCTACGTGATACAACACCGGATGAAGAGTTGAAAAAATATCTTTCCAAACAGGATCTGAATTGGCTTAATGAACAACCTAATGTGACGTTAGGACTTTTACAACGAATGGGTGAAAAGATTCAACATGCCTGGCAAAAGGGATGGATACATGATTTTCACCTGCCTGTACTGGAAGCGAGTCTTACAGAGATAACGGCTATACAAGGTGGTTGCGAACGAATCAAAAACACTCCGTTTCCTGTTACCTATGTCATACTCGGTCACCGGATTGTTGCATTCTTCTGTTTCTTCCTTCCTTTCGGGATTGTCGATACTGCAGGAGTACTGACACCTCTAGTGGTGTTTCTTGTGTCACTAGCCTTTTTTGGATTGGATGCCATTGGAGAAGAGATCGAAGATCCATTTGGAACAGAGCCTCATCATTTGCCTTTGTCAGCTTTATGTACCACTATTGAACGAAACCTGTTAGGTTTTCTTCAGGAGAAAAATTTGCCAGCACCTGCAGAGCCTGTTGATAATGTATTGATTTAAGAGGTTTTCTTATCCAGGTTGGTAGTAGTACCAACCTGAACAGTAGGAAATGGGGTGTTAGTAATAACACCACTAACAAGAAAGACTGCAAACTCTTTTCCTCAAGTTTGGGATGGCTTATGTGTTGTTTCTGTGTATGTTTGCCGAGCAAAGGTTCTATTCCAATAATCGGTAAATGTAGCTCTGGCTACTAAAGCAACAAAAATATGAGTCTGATCAAAGATATTTATACACCTGCTTTTTATAATCGTTTTGCTGATGTTGTGACTCCTGTCATTCCATTCTTTGAGAAGGATACTTTTGTTAAGATGATCTTGACAGAATCCTTCACAAACATGGAATGGAAGGAGCGGATGTTACATACAACAAAGGTGTTTCATCATTTTTTGCCTGCAGCTTTTCCAGAAGCTGCACCACTGTTGTTAAAAACTGTAGATGCTTTGTTGGAGCAGGGATGGGGAGAAGATGGATTAGCTTTTGTGTTTTTACCAGAATATGTAGCTCTCTATGGATTGGAGGATCTGGCTGTAGCAGTACCTGTGCTGGAAAGGCTGACCCAATTTGTGAGTTGTGAATTTGCTGTACGTCCCTTTTTACTGAAATATGGCACTGATATGATTCACGAAATGACTAAGTGGTCTTTACATCCCAATCATAAAGTGCGGCGGCTAGCCAGTGAGGGGAGTCGTCCGCGTTTGCCCTGGGGAATTGCTATTCCATCCCTGAAAAAAGATCCTTTGCCTATCTTGCCATTACTCGAGAATCTGAAAAATGACCCGTCCGAATGGGTAAGACGTAGTGTAGCTAATAATTTGAATGATATTGCAAAAGATAATCCGGCTGTGGTACTGGAGATTGCACATAAGTGGAAAGGCCACAGCAAAGAGACAGATGCTATTATCAAGCATGGATGCAGAACTTTACTAAAACAGGGGCATACAGAGGTATTATCGTATTACGGCTTACAGAGTAGTTTCATTTCAGTAAAGGGTTTTGAAATTCGTACGACGAAAGTAAAAATGGGCGATACACTGGAATTTGCTATGGTGGTTACTAATACGCATACACAAAGCCAGATAGTCCGCTTAGAATATGGTATTTACTATCTAAAAGCAAATGGAAGTCTGAATAGAAAAGTTTTTAAAATCAGTGAAAGAGAATATAAAGCTGGAGAATCAATTACTGTGGTCAAACGCCACTCCTTCAAACCTATTACCACAAGGGTATTTTATGCTGGAATGCATCAAGTATCTGTGATTATTAATGGAGTGGAAATGGCTATATCTTCTTTTACTCTTGTATAACAGACAGAGGCCATTCTGAAATTTGATAAAAGGCAATCTACAAAAATAAGCTACAAAGAGAGTTGAGGGTGACACATGTTATTGAATAGTAACGCCGGACAATATACTTTCATATAATCTCTGATAATGCTTTGTTTGGGAATCTAATGAAAAGGAATATTCGGCTTTTTGACGTGCTGCTTCACGCAAAAGCTGTTTATCTGGAGATTTCAATATCCATTTGATTCCTTCTGCCAGAGAAGCTGGTTTAAAGGGTGTGGCCAGGTAGCCATTTTGCTGATGGTCAATAATATCAGGAATACCACCAATATTAAAGGCTACTGTTGGTGTACCACAAGCCAGTGACTCAACCAGGGTGTTGGGAAGATTGTCTTCCAGTGAAGGAGCAATAAAGACATCGGCAGCAGAGTAAACAAGAGATAATGACAGATTATCTGCAAAACGTCCCAATGAGTTGATAGGAAATTCTGTTTCCTCCATTTGCTGAAAAGAGGTTGCTCCAAATACAAGTAATTCAATTTTATCATTGAGCTCACTTTCATGCAGTTGTTGGAGGGCAGGGAGTAACAGATGTAGGCCTTTGCGTGTATCTTCAATATTGGCAGCTCCAAACAAGAGTAAATATTTGTCTTGGGGTAGATTCAGTAGCTGACGCGCTGATTGCTTATCAATAGGCCTGTATTGGTTCATATCCAGACCATTGGAAATTTGCTGGATTGGAACATTTCGGAATAACGAACTTTCGCGTGCACAGTTTGCCATCCAGGTACTGGGAGCCACCACTGACAGAGTAAGATCTTTCCAATACTTATTTTTTCGTTTCCAGATGTAATGTGATAGATCCTTTTCTTTTGTACTCCCTAGTACTGTACAAGCTCCACAAGTATGTTTATATCTGTCACAATTATTACTATAATGACAACCTCCTGTAAAAGGCCACATATCATGGAGTGTCCAGACAATCGGTTTACGAAAAGCCTGTAATGCTTTGAGATCCAGAAACCCGTGATTGATCCAGTGTAAGTGGATGATATCCGGGTTGAGTTTGTGCACTATGTCTGTAAATGACTGAAGTGCAAAAGGAGGGGAGAATGCCCCACTAGTTCTTTGTTTGTATAATCGCAGTGGAAGATGGGAAATGTGTTCGCTCAGTTTAAGTTTAGCTGATAGCTTTCCTAGAAAGCCATCGGGTGTGAATATAAATTCATCATCAGATGTTTTTACCTGCACAAAAGCAGATGATTCAACTTTGTCAGCTCGTAGTCCCTGATGCAAGCGAAGCATTGCCCGGCCTGCCCCTCCATCATCTCTTTGATTAAAGTGTAAAATTTTCATTATACGGAAATAAGCAGCTTGATCCCGGAAGTGAAATCAACTAAGTTTGGTTTCGTAAAATTAGGTTAAATTTTGCTGATTGGATAAAGGAAGAATAGGTGGTTCTGAACGCATGATTGTCTTACTATCTACGTAGAAATTAATCTGTTAGATTTAGTATTCTATACATTTTTCAGTGCTGATTGTTTATATACAACCAAAGTGAAGGAAAATACTATATAGAATACAAATTAAATGAATACTCTTCCTGGTCATAAAAGACCTTTGTCTGTAGATTAAGATCTGCGTGAAATATACAAAAGATTGCTAGGTTTTACTATGGCCTTCCATGAAAAGCTGAAATTGAGGTCTATGATATATTTCTTACTAAATACATAGTACATATAAAATCAGCATTGAATCCTTTTATATATAGTTAGTTTACTGATACACGAAAGAATTCAACACCGATTTTATATGTTAGCTAAACTTATACTTTAGTTCTTACATTTTTGACAATAATAGTTTACCTATTTCAGGAATAGCTAGTAGCTTTTTAAGAGATGTATTTTTACTATTAACCAACTCCTGAGCCATAAATAGGCGCATATCATTCGGGATAAATTCCAGCAACAGGAATAGCTTCAGATTATCCGTTTGGGCCTTGTCTATACTGATATTGTTAACAATAAGATAGTTGATAAGACGGGTAGAAATTACAGACAGGATATCCAGTCGTTTGGTTTTTTGTTCTACAAGTCCTCGTAACTGCTTTTCGATACCATCAAATTTTTTGGCATTGATGATTTCTTCCGGACTAATCAACTGGTTAAGTTGTAGCTTCACAAAGCTCAGAAAGGCAGCAGCTGTTTCTTCGTCCAGTGAGGCATCCGCCAGCATTTTTACCAAAGGTAAATTTTCTGACAGATCCTCTATTTTTTCGGTTTCTCTGAAAAACTGTACCAGTGACCGTGGGGTCGTCCGGTTTCCTGTTACCATTTCAGGATACGTTAGGATAAAGTTAATACCCCGAGGGTCGATTTTGGCTGCTTCTGCCCAACGTGCCCAGCTTTGTACTTCAAACTGCAAAGTGATGTGCAACATCCGTGTAAGTACGGCGTCATCCATAGACGTTACAGAATAATCACCCCCATCAGGGTTAGCGGTAAGGACAATATGCCACTTAGGAGGCATTTTCCAGCTTACCAGTTCATAGTTTTGTAACAGCTGCATGATACCACGCAAAATCCTGTCGTCGGCACGGTTTACGTCATCTATCAGGAATATTCCAGGTCCTTCAGTACGTGGTACCCAGTCCGGAGGAATAAAATGGGTTTGCTGTCCGTTTTCATCTATTTTAGGCATCCCTACCAGGTCACCCATTTCTTCAAACTGAGCAGGAGCTATATAGACAAAATTAGCTCCTAGCTTATCTGCTACATTTCGGACAATCTGTGTTTTACCAACTCCATGCCGTCCCCAGATACAGACAGGTGTTGGCGGTTCATTGGGTTTGGGTGGTGTGATAAATGTATACTTGAGTACATGTTCCAGAAATCCTTCCAGCTCTAGACTGTTACATTTGGAGCCGTAGGTGATGTAATTAAAATTCTGACTGTTGGGATTGTCGTTTTTAGCCATGCTGCGTTTGAATTATAACTAATGATTGTTTTAAGTTTTTAAATTTTATTATTGGATTATATGTTACCGGATTTTCAGGAATAAATCTCCTCCATACATTTGTTCACTCTGATGTGGTATTTTTTGTTGGTCCGCACTATTCACACATATCCATTCCAGTTTTGGACATTGTTGGAG
This sequence comes from Xanthocytophaga agilis, assembly GCF_030068605.1. Lineage (NCBI taxonomy): Bacteria > Pseudomonadati > Bacteroidota > Cytophagia > Cytophagales > Rhodocytophagaceae > Xanthocytophaga > Xanthocytophaga agilis. Next base: position 1,580,102 of record NZ_JASJOU010000001.1, on the reverse strand, counting down.
CCAGTCCCAGTTTTTAACTTTGCATCCTTTCATTGTCAGTCGTTTCAGGTTGGGTAATTGTGCAAGAATGCTAAAATCTTCCATAGAGTTACTGGAAACATCTAGTTCAACCAATGACTGTAACTGACTAAGAGAGGCAGGAAGAGTACCCTTACATCCGTTAAGGTATAGCCTCTCGATTGTAGGGATCTGTACCAGTAAGGAAAATACCTTTTCAAGATCCAGTTCGGGGTTTGAACTTAGGTGGAGTGTTTTCAGGTTAGGAAATAAAAGGATGTTTTCTGTAATTTCCTTTAGTCCCAGACGTCGCCAGTCTATAGACAAACTACCTGTGTTTTTTCCATAGTGACGGTTGAGATGGTGCTGGTATTCTACCATCAGCAAAAAGTCAGTCCGGCTTATATTTTCGTGTGTGCTGATACGTAGATTGAAGTCTGTCTCCTTATAACTTGGTTTACCCATAAGAGGTACAAATGCTGCACTACCCACTTTCTGATATACCTGACGGGCTCTCTTCCGGATTTTGGTATCTTTATGTGTCATGGCAATGGCTGCAATCATACTTTGTACAGCTACAGGAGCGCCACCACTTTCCACCATTTGAAAGGCCAGGTTTACATTTTCATCATCACCGGAACACAGTAGCCGGATGATACTCTGGTTGAGTTCTTCATTATCATTTTCAAGCAAATAGGGTTTTTCCAGATAATGCAAAAACTCAGTCAGGTGTTCTTCCACAATAAAACTTTTGTCCTCCAGAATAACTTGCTCCAATACATTCCAATCACTTTTTGTATGCAGTATATAGATAGGTTCTCCTCCTGACTTCTCTTCCAGTGATATTTGTGTGTCTTTAAGTTTGGTTTTTAATGTGGTTTTATTGGCAGAAGCCAGCTTTTCATAACCCATTAATACAACAGGAACGGTAGACTTGTGTTTTTCGAGTAAGTGATTGGTTGTATAGGTTTTGACTCGATTCCAGCTTTTGACGCTACATAAAAACAATAGCTCTCTGTGTCTGTCGGATAGTGGTTGGGTAGCGTATTTCTCGCGAAATTTATTGACTTCTTTATAACCTACATGCCGATAATTGAAAAAGCTTACCTGCTTAAATTTACTGAAGAATAACGGGATACTGGTTATATCCTTAAAGACCATGGATATGAGTTCGACATGTTTGAACCGATCCAGACCTAAGAGTACTTCTGTGAGTGGCTCACTCTTTTTGGGATAAAAGTTTATTATTTCTTCCAATACTGGAAATGTATGTAGTAATTCCAGCATACGGGCAAGAGAGAAGGGTAGAGTTGTATAGGACTGTAAATTTAGCATTTTCAGTGCTGGTAGTTTCGCCAATGAACTCCACCATTCATAATTGTCTGTTTGGGGAGGTTGCAGACTGGTTAGATTGGGAAGGTATTGTAGTTGCTCAGGAAATTTGTCAACTCCCTTTGTTTCAAAAGGTATAGATAACTGAAGTTTTTCCAGTTTTGTCGCATTTTCCCAATCTTTGGGAAGAACAAGTGAAGAATCAAAACGAAACGATAGTGATTTGAGATTAGGCATTATCTTGAATGAAATCTCAAGGTCTGGGGACTTATAACCCCAAATATCAAGAGATTCTAACTGAGGATTTGCCTGTAGTATTTCTGGTAATGTCACCCATTTATCCGAATCTTTAAACTTAGTATCAATATAGGACGAGATATTATATGTAAGCTGTGTATACTTTTCCTGATTAAATTCTTCAAAGGTTATTTTTTGAGGATTATCATAGGTTCTAAGGGATATGGATTTCATAGCCTGTGTACTGGTGAGTTAGAAAAATGGTTTAGTTCTTTGTTACAATGAAAAGTTATTCTCTGAGTTTTACACGTCTGCCTGGCAGTTGCTGGAAGGTGTCGCTGCTTTGTTCTATACCCTCTTTGGTGATAATCCATAACAACGGGAACCGGAGATGCATTTTAGGAACAGACCCATACCCATCTGTAAAGTAGATCATCATGTCAGGCAGGTATTCCTGATTTGCATAAAGCAATGGAGGTTCAAAGCTGGTTCCGCCACCTCCTGTAACCGTTTTAGGTACAATACCTCTATATTCGTATATATTGCCGATAGCAGCGTCACATTCCACAATACGGACCTCTGCCCCAGACCGCCAGATATGGTAAATTTCGCTGAAAAAGGTGCTTAGCTCTTCATTTCCAATACTACCCGATGTATCAATCGCCAGTAATACTTTCTGCTTGCGTTTTACCTTGATGCCTGGAACAGTTCCATACCGTTTGGATGGTTTTTTCAAGGTGTTTTTAATATACGTCTTCCGGCTACTTTCTGAAAAAATACGCAACGCCTTACGCCAGTTAAGCTGAGGCACTTTACGGATCATAAAAAGGTCAAGATAACGCTGTAGATGTGCAGGAAGCTTTCCAATACTTTTCGGACCAGCCCGTTCAACAGATATACGGATCAGGTTATCAAGCTGCATGTCATAGATACTTTTTTCCACTGGGTTGAGGCGGGCTAAGGCATCCCATCCCTTATGACGCAACATCTCTTCTGTCCAGTTTTTGCCTATTGACTCCAGCAGGTTATAGGTATTTATGGTTGGCCTTTCTGTATTGTCTTCTGAAGAGTCTGAAGGCTCCTCCGAATTTTCAGCATCATTTCCACTCGCATTTCCATTTCCGCCAGTAGTGCTACTATTATCCATTCCTGAAGACTTACCCTTTCCTTTTTTTAGAGATGGTACTTCACACTTGCTGTTACAACAACCTTTGGTGTCCCACACTTTTTTCAGTTTATCATAGTAATAATCTACTGATTCAAAGGGGGCGAGGTCAACATCCGGGAAGGTATCAAGGAACATACCCGTTTGTGGCAGATGGCTCCGTGTAATGTATTGATTTACCACCAGGTCTGCGGCAACATTATACAGGAAGGGGATGTGGTGTTTTTCAAGCCGGGTAACGTGTTTGAATACCAGGTGCAGTACTTCATGTTTTACCAGACCCAGACGTAATTCTTTACTTGTTAAGGTTTCTGTCCAGAATGTTGGATTTACATACAATACATAGGTATCTCCGTTCACTCCAACGGCCATGGTTCCAAATGAGTTATCAATCTGTTTGTTCAGACTTGACAGAAAGTGGGCATAATACGGTTCGTTGAGAATAAATTCAACACCTACCCGTGCTACTTCATCTAAAATATTTTGCATACTGACAATGGTATCTTTTTAACTACTAGCTGTGTTGTGGTTTGATTATTAAGTTCTATGTACTCGTAAAATTTGAACATGAGGTGCGTAGTGTTGCCAATCAGCCAGAACGTTATCTATGTTCCAGTTAATGTCATTTTTATGTACTTCAATAGTCTTTAAGTTTTCTATTTTACTTAAATGTTCGATAATTTGTTTGTTCATTCCACTCATCGTATGCTCATATACTACCAGTCTTTCTACAGGTGTATAAATGGGTAAAGACAGTAAACTGAACCAACTGTCTCGTATATCCAGTGTTTGATCCTGAAGAAGTGCACTGGCTGCATATTTCTGAATTTTGCCTTTTGTTTCCAGCCAGGGATACAAAAGACTTATGTTATGTTGTGCAATGCGCTGAAAGATATTTTCTTTTTGAAGTTGAACCAATGCATATTCGGCAAGGTCATCAGCCTTGTATGAAATTTTGATAATTAGACTTCTGAAAAAGTATTTCCACCAGTCGTTATACTGTGTACTTGGATCAAATGTCTGACGATCATAAACTGGTGGAGTATCTACACTGGTCAGGAACATTTCAAAAGCTGTATCAAACAATAGCTTTTTGTCTATTACCTCTTCCTGCATAAATATTTCCACCAAACGTTTATTTTCTTTTTGCCAGTGTTTTTTTACCAGTTGCACCATCTCAAAAGGCCCGGTTTGCTCAAATACTCTTCGCAGGTCTGGGGCTGGATTGTAGACGCGCCATATTTTGTAAAAACACATACAGAATACATGGTATAAGATAGAAGCGGGGATACCTCCTGTTGCTATCATCTGTAATGCCAGCTTAATATTGTCTTCACTGCCAGAGAATAACAACCGACGCAGATTTTCGGCCATTGAGTCATCAGCTTGTTTCAGGAAGGGCTGTTCCAGTTGTTCAAGCCATTGGCGCAGGTGCTCGGCAGTCGCAAAGGGTAGGGAAGTCTGGTAAATGGTACTAATATTATTTTGTGTGAGGTTTTCTCCTACAACCAGATGTGTTGTATTGGGTTGTAGTTTGGTATGTACGGTGATCTGTTGAGCCTGCAGCCGTTCGATTAAGGCCTGGCGTTTCATACCAAAAAATAAATTCCCTAACAGACAGATGTTTGTTTCAGATGGCTGTATACCTGACAAAAAGAGATCTGTTAACCGTTGGTTAAGTAGTATATGTACTTTCTGTTGAAATGCCTTTAATTCTATACTCAATAATGCACACAAATCCTGATCGCTGGCCTGGGCTATCTGACTGGTGTTATCCGTAAATACAGCCCATGCTATGTTGGGTAGATGTGCAGGTAGTGATTTTATTTTATTCAGAAACTGAACTACAGGAGTACCATCTCTGTACAGAGGATTTTTAGCTATAGGATTTCCTGCCAGATTTAGCTTCTGTAGTTTTTTGAAATTCAGGAAACCATCCGGTAAATGAGCAATTTTGTTCGCTTCTAATCCTATTATTTCCAGTGTTGGAAAGCGTTCAGCCTGAAAAGGAAGATTCGTGAACCTGTTACCTGCCAGACTTAGTTTTTTCAGATTTACCAGTTGATGAATAGAATCCGGTAGGTCAGTTAGCTTATGACGTTTGATAGACAAATGGGTAAGGTTGACCAGTTGTCCAATTTGTGATAGCCAGCTAACATCTATTTTTTTTCTGGATTGCTGACGGAGTTCAAGTTTAAGGACTTTCAGTTGCTGAAGTGCCAGAATAGCCTGTATCATCTGATTGTCTACCTGTTGGTATACCAGATGTAACTCTTGTAATGACTGTAGTCTTACTATTTCAGCTTTTATCAGATCCCACCGAATGGTTTCCTCTCCCCAAATGCATTGCAACTGTTCAAGAAAAGGAAACTTGTGTACCAAGACTATATCTTTGGCATTCTTTACCAGCAACGCTTTTACCTTCTGCGGTTCTTGGAGGCCTTCTGCAATAGTATATACTTTGTTTTTTATTTCATTAGCCATAGCCTGTACTTAATAAGTTTGTACCGTAATCTGAAGATGGGGTAAGGTATCTTTCAGTTTGGCAACTCCCTTCTGCCATCCATCATAATACTCTTTTCCATAAGAAGTGGTGATATCTACCGAGTAATGGTATAGCACTAATTCTTTGAGACTGGACATTTTCTGAATTGTCTTTCGATTGGTAGCTACCTCTGTCATTACATTCTGAGAACAGATAATCCGTTCAACGTCTGTAAATTCCAGTAGTTCTGTGGGCAGTTTAAACTTTCCAAAATAACTATCATCTGTAAACAAGACATTGAGTGTTTTTTCTTCTAGCTGTGCTTTAATGGCAAGTCGGCCTGGTTCGCCTCCTGCTACAAAACATCGTTTGACGAGGTAATGAAAAGACCGAAGAAATCCTTCATCATTATAGGACTTCATCCGCTGGCTGTTTTCAATAGCAAATATGCGTAATCCTGCTGCTACAAGCTTGTTAAGGTCAAAGAGTTCAGATGGTTTGTCAAATAGTAAGTCAATAGTTTTGTAAAATCCTGCCTTCTGTTGTTTGACAATGAAATCATGTTGTTCGGGTGTTGTATATTTTTCAAGAAGCTTCTTAAAACCAGCTCTATAACCTCCTGTTTTTAGGAAGCTCAATAGCAAAATCATATAGAATATATCCTCAGGTATGCCTCCACTCAGCATAATCTCTGTTGCGATTTTGATGTTACTTTCTTCCTGACTGTGTAACAGGCGAAATAAGTTTTCCTGGGTCTCCGCATCAGATTCTTTCAGATAAGGTCGATCAAGTTGTTGTAAAAAATCACGTAAATGCTGTGGCAAAGCCAGTGGTAACTGATGCTTAGCTACTTCTGTTACTTGTTTGGCTGTCAGGCTTTCGCCTATGCAAAGTGTGGTTGTGCTTGGAGTACGTTTTTCTGTGGCTTCGATACCATGTTGTTTTAGTTGCTCAATAGTCTCTGGAACAGATATTCCTTTAAACTTCCCAATCAGGGCAATATGTTGAGATGGGGTGCCTTTCTCCTTTAGTGGATTGACTACCTTCTTCAATAATTTCTGCATGGCTTTTCGGTTCAGTAACTCAATATCCATGCTCAGAGCAGGTAGCAGATCTTCTGTTGTCGCAGATTCATCTGGTTGGTTTTGTAACAGATTTAGATACAACCCCCGCAGATGTGTTGATGTGTTTTGTTTATTACACTGAGCAATCAGTTTGGTAATCATGGCCTCCTTTAATTCTGTTTTTTTCAGAATTGGATTCGCATACAAAGAGATATTTGTTAACTCTTTAAGAGAGCTTAGCCAGGATGGAATTGTTGTGAGGTTATTACGGGATAAGTCAAGCGATTTAAGCTGTGAGAATGATTGTAGCTGTTCTGGCAGAGTTGTCAGATTTGCTTCTGAAAAGGAGAGCCGTGTAACTTTTTCTGGATTGAGATAAGGAAGGATATCGTGTATTTCTTCGAAAGATGTTAACTCCATATATAAGGCTGTTGCCTGAGATAAGGGTTCTGACAGAGAAATGGTACACCCTTGAAAGTGTATGGTTGTTAAATGAGGAAAGCCATTCAGGGATACAGAAAGAGGCTCTTCCGCATGATAGCGTGTATAGCCATAGCGAATCCATAGTTTTTGCAGTTGAGTAAATTTGTGTAGCTGACTGACAACTTTCTGCATCCAGACACCTTTGTTTTCAAAGGCTCCAATTTCTAATACCTGCCAGTGGGGCTGACTTAAAATTTCCTGAATGAGCGAATCGGGTTGTGGGTTTGAAATTTTTATCTCTTGTTTGGTGTAGGCATCTCCAGATGGTAATAGTAGCTCAAACTTGAACCAGGTACTAAACTCTGTGAAATCAATGCCAATGCAAGTAGGATAGGCCTGAAATGCCTCTGTTAAGGACGAAAAAGTATTCATAAACTGTTGTTAGATAGCTGGTCTTCTGAGTATGAAGTGTATTGTTAGCTTATATAAAGAATGTTTTTCTTTTCAAGGATAAATAACCAAAGACTTTATTAGTGTATTTATTTTCTTTAGTACCGTTGGTTTCGAAACACCAGCAGGCAGAGGTCGTGGATTATCATAAAGTTTCATATCGTCGGCTAGAGATAGTTGATTATTATAAAGTCTCAATTCATAATGATCTTTTGTAATAGTTTCAATCATCACAGATCCTCCATCTATGATCTGTAGATTGACGTCTGGGTACAATTTACCTAGTTGGACTATTTCCTGATTCATTTCTTCTCTTGTCGGTATATTTAATAACCCATTATTTATTGCATTTTGAATAAAAGTTTTCCATCCTTCTTTGGGAGATACAGGTTCTCTTTCTAATTGCCTTGTGGTAGAATAATGTAAAATGATACGTTCTCCTTTCCATTCATTGTTATGAAGAGTGTATTTATAGCAATAAAGTCCTTGAAAACTGCCAAACAAATACAATCTAATCTCATAATCATTCTTAAAGGAGGTAGAGTCAGAGATTTGTAGTAATTTTTTACATCGTAGAAAGGATTCATACTCTCCATAGGCTTCAGAAGAATGTTGGGGTATATGTAGCATTTCATTAAAGGAGAGGGATGTGTCTACATTGGAAGTAACAGGTGGTTTCAAAGAAGTTTCTTTCTTCTCATTTTTGCATCCCAATAAAAGGCATAGAATCAGATAATAATATGGTTTCATTGTCGACAATAGATTCCAGTTAACAGCTTTTCAATGATATTACTAGTTCTCGTAATTTTTTAAGGTAACTTCTATAGCCGGAAATAGCTCTGCCAGTTGTTGCTTGTCTACAGTTACATGGGAGGGTTTATATAGCTCAAGTTTTTTGAGCTGATTCAATTTCTTCAATAGCTTGGCATTGCTGGGCATAATGGCACAGGTATAGGCGCAAATTATTTTTTCAACCTGCTTGAACTCCTGTAATTCTTTGGCAAATTGAAACTGATCTTTAGCTGTAGCACTTGAGAAAAGCAAATCCAGTGTATTTCCGTCTGTCATCTTCTGATACAGGTGCTGAGCTGCGTCACCGCCTAATCGAAGGCTTTTCTTGAACACATTCCGGAATGCATAGTAGTTGGTGCGTCCGGGAGGATAGATCCGATTCCGAAACTCTATAGGTGTATATAGTACCTGTAAGCCAGCTTTTAAAACCAGTTGGATATCAAACTCACTGGATTCAAGTAGCTTGTTTATAACTACATCAAATTCTTTCTGACGATATTTCTTAATAAAGTCGTATTGCTGTGCTGTTGCGTATTTTTCCAGTAAAGGTCGGAAATACTTCCAATGGAAGGTTCCTTTGCGTATTCCTAACCACAAGATCTGATAAAAAAGGCCATCCGGGATTCCCCCGGCCATCATCATCTGTGCCGCCAGTTTGACTGTACTTTCTTCATCACTCACAATCAGACGGTTTAGATTTTCCTGCATTTCCTCTCCGGATTCTTTCAGATACGGTGTTTCCAGTTTCTCCAGAAATTCTTTCAGATGCTGAGGCATAATCAGCCGGAAATTTTTTGATAGAATGGTTTTAACTTGTTCGGCTGTAAGGGCATCTCCTACACATACATAGGTAGTGCTATCACTTAGCTTATCACTTGCTTTTATCTTGTGTTTCTTCAATTGAGACAAGATGTCTTTTGTTGACCAGCCTTTGACCTTGCCTACTATAGAAATTATATCTTTTTCACTGGTAAAGTGCTGATTCAGTGAATCGGAGAGTATAGAGGCTAGTTGGTTAGTCGCTTTTCTTCTCAACAGCTCAATATCAGATGTTAGTGCCCAAAGTAATCCTGTCATATCATCCTCTACAGTAGGTTTGCCTTTTTCCTGTAGTAATGCACTAAAGAATTCACGCAATGATTTCGGGAACTGATTTTCATCACACCAATGGATTAATCGAAGCAATACTGTTTTGCCTTTGATTTCTGTATCTGTCGTGAGCGGATTCTGATTCAGTAACAGATCTTCCAGTTGAGTTAGTGAAAATAACTCGTAGGGGATATCAATCAGTTGATTATTATTCAGGTTAAGCAATTTCAGATTAGTGTGAGCGCTTATACCTGTGAGATCCGAAATTTTGTTTCCTGTCAGTCCCAGATAGGTCAATTTTTTGAATCGTTGCAGGTTTGTAGGTAAGGTCGTAAGACCTGCATGCCGTAACTCCAGTTTTTGCAGTGTGTCAGGGTTTAAAACCTCCAGAATGGGTGTTACATCTGTCTTTTGAAAACTACCTAGTATAAACGTATGAATAGTGGGGAGAGGTTCTTTAACCTGTACTTCTACCTCATTTAGATTTGCTATTTCCAGAAAGGAGAGTCCTTGCAATGAAACTTTGCCATCAGGCATTTGAAATGGATGTTTGTATTCAAGTTTTCGTAAATTTTTAAACTGGTACAGGTTGTCCAGTAGCTGTTGGACAAATTCATTTCTCTGTTCCAGTTTAAAGGACATCACTTCCCAATGAGTTTGGGTCAGAATCGCTTCAAGTATCTTTTCATCTATATCGGTAATGGTCTCTGTACTGAGAAGCTCCTCGGTTAGTGACTGATCGATGGAATGCGGAAGTACTAATCTGAGTAGAAATGTAGCATGGCCATACGCCTTTGTTTCTATTTTGGCTCCTATACACTGAGGATATTTTAGTAAAAGCTTTTTGAGATCTAAAAATGCAGTCATTGAATACTATTTTAACCAAACAAAGATAGAATGTTTCGAACAGGATGTATCATTTCGATAATAATCTCACCTAAATGCAAAGATTAGTATACGCAGAAAACATTCTTTGTGTTTTAATGAAGATTGTCTCTTTCCTATATGTGTTACCAGAATACACACCTAAAATCCTGCAGACCTGGCCTTGGTTTGGAAAGTACGATAAAAGGGAGAAGAAATTACTAACTAGAATGAATACAAAAAATGGAAGCCGTTAGCCTGAAAGCCTATACAAATTCGATAGTGATGCAAAAAAAGCAAAAAAAATGTAACGATAAAATTTGAGACAGAATAGTATTTACTGAGGGATGTCGCCAGTAAATACTATTAGTCTGGAAAGCAAAAATTTATCATTCTCTGCTACTTATTTTTTCTCTTTAAGATGCATAATCTTTTCAACCAGCGACTGGGTCAGCGGTTTGGTGAAATAACCACTCAAAAGAGGATGTGATTTGGCTTGTTGGACATCATCAGGTGATACAGATGAACTCAGCATAGCAATTTTCAGGAGAGAGGGCCATTCAGGTAAGTTAAATGTAAAACGTTCCAGCCATTCCCATCCTGATATACAGGGCATATTGATATCTAATAGTACGATAGGTACTATTGGCGGACGTGAATTACGCTGTGAGCCAAATTCTTCTGTAAGTGTATGCAATGCCTCAACCGGATCTGTAAAGCTGATAATCTGGCAATCAGATAACCACATTTTCAACATTCGGGTATGAATGATATGAAATAATTCGTCATCGTCTATAATATAAAGACGGAGTTGTTCCTTTTCTAACGAGGCCGGAGTCATACTAATTGGGTCTTGTTATTCCGCCTACCTTTCTGCTATACTTCTATGGGAATCCCAGTTTGAAGACTATTTACTGGATTCAGCGCAATGGCTGTTATCTAGACTCCACTGAAAGCATAGATCGTAAATTAAAGAGTATACAAGAGGTAGTTTCGGTTTATTAGAGTCAGACAACCAATATCCTATCTACTACTACTGTATAGTAGAATATATAGACCAATAAGGGACTTGTATCGGTGAATAGAAAAGGCAAACAGGCTTTGGGTTAACCTATTATTTATCAAAGTCAGACCGAAAAAGGACATCCCATAAAGAAGAACTGACACCATATCCCTTGGTTGAATCCTGGTAATGATGGCGCATATGGTGCTGTTTCATCTTTTTCATGAAGCCATTTTTCATAGGCAAATGATGAAGGGCATAATGTGAAATGTCATAAAACAGATAACCTGACACAAATGCTGCAAAAAAAGCCGGAACCATATTCATTGGCAGTAGACTTTTAAAAAGCCAGTAGAAACCAAATGCTAATGGAATGCTTACAGAGGGAGGCATTACGAGGCGAAGTGCATCATTGGGATAGTCGTGATGTACACCATGAAAGATAAAATGCAATCGCTGCCCCCAGGTTGATTGGGGCTCAAAATGAAAGACAAACCGATGCAGGACATATTCTGTAATAGTCCATAGCAAGAGACCGCCGGCCAGACTACTCAGAAATACGCTTATACTATTGTGCTGAACAGCTATCGCCTGATACAGAAAATAGCCAATAACAGGAATATAGATAAAAAGAGGTACTGAAAAATGTACCTTGGATAATGGCTCTAATAAAGGACTTTTAAACATAGGAGTGGATTCCTGGCTATTAGAGACATACTGTTTTTTCATGACGGGTCAGGGTTTAAATAGTTGAACTACTTCTTTTCCAGTAGCAGGATCAGTTCCTTTTACTTCTACACATACTACATTCGGAACCCAGAATGATCCCCCTTCGATCTGGAGAAAGACTTTGTTTACATCTATCGTTTTACCATTGATGGTGGTGTGTATGCGATAACGATTCAGAAGTGCTGACCATTCCAGATAGAGTAGTTGTTTCTTGTAGGAAACAAAAGAAAGCTCAAATCGATTATCCGCTAATTTACGGCTTTTCAGTCCATAAGCAAATTGTCTCTGAATATAAGAAAGTTCCTCTTTTTGTCCATTCTCTCCATAGCGTATCCAGTAAACATGTACAGGTTCTTCTGTGTTGAGTTTACCTTTCTTCATATTCAGATCATACATAATGGTATTGTGATTGGGTGTACGCTGAATATAGAAGAGAGTCTGATCACTTACAGGGGGAGTCGGAAAGGTATGTTGCAATTTGCAAATACAGGGAAGCGAATTGTCAACAGTTTTATCGTGTAATGTGAAGGATAGAAGAAATAGGGGTATTATAAGAAATTTCATGTTTGTAGGCTACTTTGCCTTTTATCGGTATGGTTATTATCTGACAACACAGATACCGTTTGTATGGTTCGCTTTGGCTTTATATGCGAAGATATAGATCTGTTTGTTCTTTTTATAAAAATTTGTGAACTGTTAGTATTCTTATTGTTTTCCTTATTGAATTGTCCTTTATATACTTAGGCATGACTCTTCCTAATTTTTTAAATATAGGCATTAGTTAATTTTTGAGAAAGTTCTCTTTCTGAGTTGGTTTATTGTCACTCTCTTCACTCTACCACAGGCTTCTTCATTTTTTGCTTGCCCAAAAAACGAAGCAAAAAAGGGCACTTTTTGCCGAACCTTCTACCCGCAAAGCCATGGGCTTTCCTCGCGGCAAAAAGATTGCCAGCGCACAGCTACAACAGTTCGCGTTTAAAGGAATCTTAGCTCTCTTTGTATCATCTAAAAGATACTCATAGGTTGTGTTCCTTATAAACTTAAACAGCACATGACACAAAAGACTCCTAGGCACTTCAATCGCAGAAGGTGATGTAGGTGCGTGAGGATAAAAATTCCGCGGGCCTAGCGTTGGCCCTATGGGGCAAAGCTTTGGAATTTTTTGCTCAAACGCCGATCTGGCTCACCAAACTCTCGTTTGGTGCCCTGTTTTTTGGGCAAGCAAAAAATGAAGAGATTAGTGGAAGAACAATGATTAGGAATCTGAGAAACTCAGGAAGAGAGATTTCTAAAAGTTCGTAAGTTGAAAGAAAATAACGAGTCTGAAAAGACCTTGGCTAATAACCATCAAAAAATATAGAACAAGATACCATCTGTTGGTAGAATATTGCAAACCCTCAGATGGTATCTGATAAAGAGAGATTATTGTTCAACCAGGCCCCGACTTACTAACATCGGATGAATATCCGGATCTTTGCCTCTGAATGCTTTATACATTGACGCGTAACTAGCTGTATTTCCTTTGGATAGAATCATATCCCGGAAACGTTGTCCATTAGCCTGAGTTAAACCTCCGTTTTCTTTAAACCAGGCATAGGAATCTTCATCCAGCATGTCTGTCCATGCATAGGCATAATATCCTGCTGCATATCCATTGCCCCAGATATGAAGAAAATAACTGGATCGGTAACGAGGAGGTACCTGTGACAGATCTAATTTGGTAGTATGTAATGCATTGGTTTCAAAGGCATCTACATCGTTTATTGTAGATCCTGCCGGTAAGGTATGCCATTTCAGATCTATTTCATCAGAAGCAAGTGCTTCGGTTAGCGCGTATCCCTGGTTAAAGGTGCCCGCTTTTTTGATTTTATCAATCAAAGCCTGAGGTATAGGCTGCTTTGTTTGATGATGTATCGCATAATGTGATACTATTTTAGGATCAAGCGCCCAATGCTCATTAAACTGAGAGGGAAACTCCACAAAGTCTCGGGCTACATTAGTGCCAGAAAGACTTGGATAGTGTTGATTGGCAAATAAGCCATGCAACCCATGTCCAAATTCATGAAACATGGTGATAACATTGTCCACGCTAAGTAATGCAGGTTGTCCCGAAGCAGGTTTAGGGAAGTTGCAGACATTGTAAATAACGGGCTTGGTACCCAGTAACTTGGATTGGCCTACCAGATTACTCATCCAGGCTCCTCCTTGTTTATTGTCCCGTTTGAAGTAATCACAATAAAATAGTCCCAATTGGCTACCATCTTTGTCCAGTACATCAAACACTTTGACATCTTCATGGTATACAGGTAAGTCTTTTCGTTCTTTGAATGTTATACCATATAGTTGTGTTGCCGCATAAAATACTCCGTCTATCAGTACTTTATTCAGTTCAAAATAAGGTTTTACCTGATTTTCATCCAGGTCATATCGCGTTTTACGAACTTGTTCGGCATAGTAGTTCCAGTCCCAGGATTGAAGCTGGAAGCCACCTTTTTGTTGATCTACCAGAGCCTGCATATCTGCTGCCTCCCGTTTGGCTTTGGCCGTAGCAGCAGGTATTAACTGATTCAGAAACTGGTTGACAGCTTCTGAATTCTGAGCCATCTGGTCGCGAAGTTTCCATTCTGCATAATTTTTGAAGCCCATAATTTTTGCCTTATTGGCCCGAATGGCAGCAATTTTTGACAGAGTAGTTCGGGTATCTGTTGTATCTCCCTTTTCGGCTCGGTTATAGGATGCCTCAAATAATTTTTGGCGAGTTGCCCGATTGCTCAATAGTGTAAGAAAAGGTTGCTGGGTTGTATTTTGTAAGGAAATCAGCCATTTGCCTTCCTGTTTGCTGTCTTTGGCACTTTGGGCTGCCGCTTCTATATCACTATCGGGAAGGCCTTCCAGTTCAGCTTTGTTACTGATTACCAATCCTCCCGCTTTATTGGCTGCCAGTAATTGATTGGTAAATTTTGCGACCAGAGCCGCTTCTTCCTGATTGAGTTTCTTTAAGCTATCTTTTGCACTTTCGGAAAGATTTGCACCTGCCAGTTCAAACTGCTGCATATAATAACTTAGCAGATAGTTGGATTCAGAATCCAGTTTTAATTCGTTTCGTTTGGCATAAATGGTTTTTACCCGTTCAAAAAGTTTGGTGTTCAGGAAAATAGCATCCTGATTAGCCGCTAGTTTAGAGGCTACATCTTCCTGTACTTTCTGCAAGGCTGGATTGGTATTGGCACCTGTGAGCAGATTAAACACCGCATTGACCCGATTCAGTAGCTGACCACTTTTCTCTAAAGCTACCAGAGTATTGTCAAACGTAGGTGCTTCTAGATTATCAGCAATTTTTTGTATCTCGGCTTGCTGCTGCTTCATTCCTTCTTCAAGAGCCGGTGCAAAATCGCTGTCTTTGATTTTATCAAACGCAGGGGCCTGTAAAGGAAGCGTGCTCGGCTCAGAAAACGGATTACCAGAGGCGGCTGTTGTTATATTTTCCGCGTCGGATGGTTTGGTATTGCAGCCTGCCAGTACCAGCCATAAAGCTGCCAGGGAGAGATAAGAGTATGATTTAAGGTTCATAACGAGTGATGGAAGTATGTGGAATGAAATACTTTGTGAATGAAAAAAAGTAACTCACAGAGCTGCCAAGATAACCATGGAGTTTTACACTAGGTGAGTTTGTGTATATTTTTTTGATTGCTATATATCGGTGAATTATATGTAAGGGTAGTGAGGTTTTCCCTTTGACGGCTGATGAAAAATACAATTAGTGTTCTTTTTGGATAAATCCTTTCTCTACACTATCATCAATTAAAGCTTTGGCAAAACTCCATAAAGTTTCAGAACCACGAGCCATTGTCTGAACTTTCTGTACTACCTTTTCATATGATACCTGATGTTCCTTCCAGGTACCGCCACCATTGGAAACATTTTGTAATACAGGCTCTAAACGATCTATAGACTTGGCAAAGCGAGCCTCAGGTGTTGCTGCTGCCTCAAACTCTTCCCATATTTCTGTAAATTCAAGGGCTTGTTCTGCCGGAAGTAAGCCAAACAATCGCTCCGCTGCCAGGCGTTCGGCATGGGTGTTGGTATGGTTGATGGCTGTGTCAAACAGGAACACATCGCCTGCATCAATTTCAACCAGATCATGAATCAACAGCATTTTTACTACTTTCATTGTATCTACAGGTTCATTGGCATGTTCTGCCAGAACCATTGCCATGATAGCCAGATGCCAACTATGTTCCGCATCATTTTCTTTTCGCTGGCTATTAAAAAGACAGGTTTTACGCTGAATGTATTTGAGTTTGTCTATCTCCTGAATAAATGAGATCTGCTTTAAAAGATATTCGAAGTTCATACAAGTACGTGTTAAATTCTGTAAAGGTAGGTTTTATACAACATATATACAGGACATTTGCTATTGGAAGATTGCCTGACAGGTACAAAAGACACTAAATTAACAACACAATAGGTCTTGTCACGTATTAGCCTTATACTCGCAAATACACTACTCTTTACTTATGCCCTCATTTGAAGAACTTACACAAGCCGCTGGTGAGCTTCGGAATGCTTACTGGCAACAAATCGGAGAACTGGCTCCGGATGTGATTTCACACTTGATTAATCCAGCTTTCATGGGTGGACCCGCATGGCCTGCTTTGCGACAGGCATTTGTCAAAGTGACTACACCCACAACAATGGTTCTGGCTAGTGATGGCCTTTCTGATCCTTATTCGGATGCCGACACCAATCCGGAAAATGCAGGTTACAACGGCCTGGGCCTGGAGATGTATGTTGAAACGTCAGAGATACTCTCTACATACGATCTGATTATGGAGAGCTGGCAGTTTGATGTCTTGTATCAGGTAAGCCAACTGGCTGCACAAAATGGAAATCTGCTGGGACTATTGGATAACTACCAGTTTCTCACAACCGAAATTTATGCAAATAAAGTACCTGACACATTCCGAAACTCAGCCGGTAGAGTAGGGGTGATCCTGGGCTTACAATCAGAGACCCGCTCTAACACCTTACAAGGCAATCTGGAAGAAATACGTTTGGTCAATACCAAATTGCTGACATTGGATGAGTTGGAGTTTGTACTGGAAAAGAAGGAGAAGGGACGTATGGAGCTGGCAGAATTGCTAATTCAGCAGGGAAATGCCACTTTATCAGATCTTACCCGAAAGTCTGTCGTTTGAGGTTGCTGAGTTGTATACCAACTACGGTATAAGTATGAAAAAATACAAAAAATCATTGAGCATGCTTCATTGACAATAAGTTAAAAAGCATGCTCAATGAGAACTACTGTACAATCTCCAGAAGCATCTCCGGCTCATTGGTAGTAATAAAATCTACATTCTTTTGCAGAAGCCATTCCATCAGACTTTTCTCATTGACAGTCCAAACATTGACTGTTTGTTTTTTCTGATGCGCCTCCTCAAACCAGGATTCATTTTTCTTTAATATAGAATGATGATAGTCTAATCCATCTATATGATCAGCTGCCAGTTGAGCAGGAGAAAGTTCTCCATTCAGATACGCAACTTTGGCATGAGGCTCCATGCTTTTAATTTTTTTGCATACATCATAATCAAAGCTGATGTATTCTGCCCATGCCTGAGCCTTAAGTTCACGTACCATAGCTATTACTTTCTCAGTAAGTAGCAATGCCCTTTCTTTGCTCACTACAGAAGGTTTAAGCTCCAGAATAAGCCGTGTACGGTTTTGTTTCATTCCCTCCTCTAAATAAGACAAAAGAGTAGGCAGCGACTCTCCATTGCTCAGTTTGATTTGTGAAAGTTGGGAAGATTCTGTTTTCTCAATAGTAAATCCCTGGATCGCTGCATCATGATTGATGTAGGGAATAGAATCAGCAGACAAGTGAATGTCAAACTCACTGCCCATGCAACCCAGTGCAACCGCATTGCGAAGGGCTGTAAGTGAATTCTCCGTAGTACCTGATTTCTTCCAGGCACCTCTGTGTGCAATTACCTTGTTGCGTATAAACTGATCTTTGACAATACGGAAGGTATTGGTTACTACTTTGCCTTCAGCAGTTGTTGCTTCAATAGTCACATCATGCCAGAAAGTGTTGGCAGGTAAGGTGTTGGGACGAACACTGAGTTGACCATTTTTCTTAATTGCAAATGCACTGGCTAAAGGGCCTTTTACTGCAAATTTTTTGTATACAGTGGTTTTTGTTGGATCTTCTGCTATGCCAATGATTTTGTTATCATCTGTATAGGTGTATCCCGAGAGGGTAAGTTGTTGCGCCATAGAGGATAAGGTACAAAAACAAATGAGAGATACAAGAAATATTCTTTTCATAGGCTTATATGAATAAGTGTGGCTGTAAAAATTGGTTTGTATAGCATAAATGCGGGGCCGAAGAATGGAAAAACTAACGAATGTGTGAAATTTTCTGTGTAAAATATTGGTAACATAATCGTAACATACAAGAGAAAACAGAAGAAATTTATCTCATTTCTTTGTATGAATCAGCTAGTTGATTATTTCTTAGGTGTCAATTGGTATACATTATTCTGTTTATTCTTATCCATAAAAGTGATATAAGGGTCCAGGACAATAGAATGAGGTTCTTTGTCAACAATCACTGAAAGCCGGTTGGTAGGTTGATGGAAAGGATGCGACTTCAAGTAAAGTATCTCTGTGGTATCTGCTACCTTGTCTGGATCACAGGAAAATACGCCAATAGGTATTTGCTCGTGTATTTTCATCGCAACTTCTTTTTTACTATTAGAGAGTTCACTTTTCTGTATATTGATATTCATGTCAATCTGAAATTTACCATCAGCAAGTTTGTGATAGGAGGCAGAAGGAATAGATAGATCATAAAATACTATCTTCTTAAACCATTCATCTATATGGGAGTGCAGCGAATCGGGAGAAACTATATATAGCTCGTTTAACAAGTCCTGTATGGATGCCTGTCTGTGAGGGATAGTATGTTTTAGGAGTAGGGCCTGCAATGCCTGATTCACTTTGTCCGCGCCTATTGATTCCTTTAGAGCATGCATCACAATAGCTCCTTTGTAGTAGTACACATAGGTCTGATTTGTTACCTGATCAAGAGGTACTTCTTTTTCTCCTGCATATCCTCGTGCCGCAAAGTACTCATCCCGTTTATTACCAAGATATTCCCGTAATCGATTTTTTCCATATTTCTTTTCTGTTAGCAGGGTTTCTGAATATTCTGCCAGGGTTTCGGTTAGTACCTTACTACCAGGCAAAGAAGCAGGTTCCAGTTGGTGTGCCCACCATTCGTGTGCCATCTCATGTGCCAGAATCGTATACGAATAATTTGTCTTTTGGCCATCGCTATAATCAGCCAGAAAGTTTACGGTTTCTGCTGTAAACAGTATGCCTGGATAGGCTGTAGCCGCTCCCCGATACTGTGGTATCTCTGCAATACAGAGTTGTTTATGTTGATAGGGACCAAATGCCTGCTGGTAAGAGTCCAAAGACTGCCGAACTGACTCAAGCATGCTGGCTACATTGTAACTCTGTCCTGGAAGATAATACGCCTTTATCTGAATTCCTTTGTGATGGGTTTGAGCTTCCTGATAGTTGGCAGAGGAAAGAGCAAAGGAAAAAGCGATGGTTTGGTCTGTCTTATAGTGAAAATAGCTTCTGCCAGTCTGTTGCCACTCTTTTTGCAGATTACCTACTGTAACTACTTTTTGTCCTTTTGACGTAGATACAATAGTCTCATAGTGTACCCAGTTGTAATATTGAGGTCTGGATAGGGCTGCGTAAGATGTAGATTTCTGAGCTGTAAGGCCTCTTTTGCTACGTTCTATCGGATTCTCCAGTTCTATGTGATAAGCATAGCCAAACAAAGGCAGATATTTTTCCAGCTCGATATAGGAACCATTGCTGATAACTGAATTTTCATTGTTAAACTGTGTAAAACCTGATCGGTTTACCTTTAGTGAAAATTGCATCGTTGTTTTTTGTCCTGGTTGTAAAGGTTTGTCAAACTGTAACCAGTAATGATGGAATACAGAATCGTGTTTGATAAGGTGGACATTTTGTAGTGATATTGTACACTGCCCCACTTCGGAGTCCAACCAGACCAAAACCTTTTGGATGGGCACACTTGTCTTATTTTGTAGCTGATAACTGCCTTTTACATAATACTCTCTTAATTCAGGGTAGAGGTCAACAGTTGTTTTTACATCTGTAATGATAGGTTGAGGAAGAGCTGCATACTGTTTGTACTTTTTTTCATAGGATGCACGATAGTCTGCTTTTTCTCCTGAGCTAAGATAATTGTGTACTTTGTTTGTCTGATAGAATATATAACTTCCACATGCTGAAAATAGGAGCAGGCATACTAGTAACCAGCTTTTCTGCCACTTTCCTGAAAAGAGCTGAGCTTGTTGAATGCGTGTTCTGAAAGAAAGATGCTCTCCTCGTATCCATAGGGTATAGGCAATTACAACAAGGAGGCCCATAAAAGCACTCCAGTAGCCCATATACCAGTGAAAAGCCTGAGCATAGTGACCAAAGCCATTGAATGCAGAATGTAGAAGGGTAGGAGTCTGGGCAAATCGTAACAGGTAATGTTCAACACCCGGTATTTGATTCGTAATAAGTAATAAAAGAAGACATCCTGACACAATCATACCCAGGTATTTATTGCCAATCACTAGCTGGAGAACTATAATCAGTAAGCCAATGAAAAAAAGTGGCAAGCCACTATAGTAGAGCAGAGATAAATATACTGAACATTCAAATGTATAGTAGTTATGGAAGAGTTGTACACCTATGCCCGTCAAACAGTTTAATACAATCAGCGTTACCACCAGAAAAGCCATTGTGGCTACTTTGGACAAGAACAGTACAAGATTTGAAACCGGAGTAGTATCTATCAGTGCATCTGTTTTGACAGTGCGTTCATGCCAGAGGAGTTCCATGCTGTAAAACAACAGAATAAGAATAGCTGGTTTCGTTTCCAGAATTTCATTAACAATCAAGCTGGTTGTTGGGTAAAACGAGATGCCAAAAGCTCCATTTGTCATCGATTCACTCACTTCGATGCTAAGGTAAAATACCCAGAGTACCAGCATGGCTATGAATGCGATATTCCCAAACATCTGTTTCACAGAAAGCCAGGTTTGTCCGATAAACATCCTTGCCTGAGTTGTCGGTAAAAATGTATTGGACAAGACCAGGTTATATGCTGTTGGTGTATAGGATTGATCTTTTTTAGGTTTTTGTTTTGTACGCCTGATTGGTAGTGTACGAAACGAAGCGAGTTTGCAGGTGAGTGCAAACAAAAGCAGACTTAGGCCTATCCATAGAAACCTGTTTGCCAGGAATGAACCTTCCAGTGAAAGCAATTGTGTATTACGTTGAGTAGAAGACCAGAAGCGGGTTGTTCCAAAAAAAGCTACCAGTCCATAGGGATCAAGTAAGACAGAGAGAAAATTATCCTGAGAGCTTTTGAATGTGGAGGATGCCAGCATAGGTGAATTACCCAGAATAGAAGCCACCATATACAAAATGTATACTCCCACTCCTGCAATGTAGGTGAGTATTGAACTGCGTGTTAACAGAGCTACGGCAAAAATCACTGTGGTATTAAACAGAATATTGGGTATCCCTAATTCCAGCAATGGATATAAGTAATATGAGGAGTGAAAAGGCCCAATATAGGCAGATTGAACCAAAAATAGCCCAAGTAACATCCCCATTACAATCATGAAGAGAATGAATAGTGTTGGTAGAAGTAATCCGGCAAAACGAGAGATCAGATACTGGAACTTACTGATGGACGTAGCATAAACCAGCGAATCCATTTTGTGTGTACTATCTCGTAAAACCACATTAACTGCAAAGACAGTAGTACCAAATAATAGAAACAAAGAAAATAAACTAAGAATTACTGCAATAGCATAGGGAGAGTTCTTATACACTTCCTCTCCTCCAAAGCCACCTTTGACTGAGATGAACCCCATAACAAAAAACAGCAGTACGGCAATTTTGAATGAGATTTGTCTGAAATGATACCTCCATTCAAAAGTAATAAGCTGAATTAACATACACTTATCTCCTTTCCAGTGGATTGTGTACCAAACAAAACCGAGAAATACACATCTTCCAGATCAGGTTCCAGCAGAGTAAATCCTGCTTCCGGTTGATAGTCAGACAATACTTGAATTTGCGTTTTGCCGGCCAGTAAGCGAACAGACAATACAGATAAGGTTTTCTGGTAGTGTGGAAGTTGGTCTCTGTTTATTGTTTTGTGCCAGACGCGTCCTTTCAGAGTTTGGATTAATGAAGCTGGTTCGCCTTGTAATACAATTTTGCCACCTGCCAATATGGCCATACGGGGGCATAGTTCTCTTACATCTTCCACAATATGCGTCGACAACAACAGAACAACATTTTCGCCGATTTCACTCAGCAGATTCAGAAAGCGATTGCGTTCCTGTGGATCTAACCCCGCAGTTGGTTCGTCCACAATAATCAGACGGGGACTACCCAATAATGCCTGTGCAATGCCAAAGCGTTGTTTCATGCCACCAGAAAAAGTCCCTACAGCTTTGTTGCGAACAGCATATAGATTGGTTTGTTCCAGTAAAGCCAGTGCCTGTTCTCTACGTTGTTTTCTGGAAAGAATACCCTTCAAAAGAGCCATATGGTCGAGGAGTTCGAAAGCTGACATACGAGGATATACACCAAATTCCTGAGGCAGGTATCCCAACTGGCTTCTTAGAGCCTGTGGGTTTTGATGAATATCTATATCCCCAAAAAGTATTTGTCCCTCGTCGGGCTTTTGTAAGGTGGCGATGGTACGCATCAGCGAGGATTTTCCTGCTCCGTTTGGACCCAGTAACCCAAACATGCCTTGAGGGATATGTAACGAAACATTATCCAGTGCTTTGGTTTCGGAAGAATAACTCTTGCTAATGCTGCGGATCTCTAATGTTTGCATAGATCTGTCGTGGATTAAAATTATTCACAAAGGATCTGGAGAATCATCAGATCACCAACTTATAATGATGACAGCTGTTAAAGTGATGATGAAGAGTATATTATTTTCGGAAGATAGATAGACGGAATGTTTATCATGAAAATACCGCCTTTGATCATTTTAATTTGATTTAGGGTTTTAAATATATCTTCTTTGGTGGTTTGTAAATCATACTATGAATGCATTCCCGAAAAAGATAGAAGCTTTTTTCCTGACTAGTGATGTTTGGGTCTATGGTGGATTGATACTCTTTGGCAGCTTATATAAAACCAATGAATATCCTCCCTATAGCTGGACAGAATATCTGTCTTACACCATGCAGTTGACTATTCTTTTCTGCCCTGTATTGTTGTTTGAAAGTGTCAGAGGCTACCTTGTTCGTTCCTTCAGAACTAGATATTATATTGTTGCCTGTGTTGTTTGTTTTGGAGGCTATTTGCCTGTGTTTACCTGGTGGTATCCGAATGTTGAGATGTGTTGTGGCATTCTTTTGCCTGCAGATTTTCTGATCACAATAGCCTTGTTGGTAATCGGTTTAAAAGTTGTACTGGAAGCCAATCGGTATCTTCGAAAAAAGATTCCGTCCAGAGCCTGGTTACGATTTCTGGAGCTGGACACCATGATTTTACTCTCTATGTTGCTAATAGCCCTTATACTGGCTCTGATGACAGTTTCCAGTATGAATAACCCGGAGTATCATACCAAAGAACAACTTCTGATAGGATATGTTTTCGACTTTCAGAAGATCATATATAATCTCTGGTCTTTGGTACTGATTTGGGGACAGTTCTTTATTACCTACTTTGCTTTTTTCTTTTTCTATTATATAAACCGGCATTTTCTGATTCCCAAACTACTAAAGCAGAGAGGGTTTATTACTTATTTTCTTGCTACAATAGCATGTATAGTGTTGTTCTACCCTATATGGGCACAAATCATTATGCTTCTGCCTATCAATTCTTTGCTGGGAGGGATGGTTACTTCGGCTTTTCATGGAGAAAATGGTTGGGGTGCCTTTGCTATTATTGCCATCAGTCTACCTATAGTATTGACTCTTCAGTGGTTCCGGCAAAATAACCAGATTATTGCTCTGGAAAAATCAAAGGCGCAGACAGAACTGGATTTATTGAAACAGCAAGTCAATCCGCATTTTTTCTTCAATACCTTGAACAATTTGTATTCGTTAAGTCTGGCAAAATCAGATCAGACCCCTGAACTTATTTTGCAGCTCTCTGATCTGATGCGGTATGTGATCTACAAAGGCAAAGAACAAAAAGTGGCTATTGAAGAAGATATAACGTATATAGAGGACTATATTCGTCTGCAACAGATTCGGTTACATAAAGAATTTGACTTCCGGTTTGAGAAACAAATACAAGATAACAAGCTTCAGATACCACCTTTGCTACTAATCACACTGGTTGAGAATGCATTTAAGCATGGTATAGAACCTGCGGAAGGAAAAACAAATCTACACCTGCATCTATATAGTGATGCTCAGAGCCTTTTATTTACATCGATAAATACTTTTGAACCAGGAGTGATACAACAGAAAGGCATTGGACTGGAAAATCTCAAACAAAAGCTGATACTTCTTTTTCCTGAGAAACATGAATTACTTTTACAGTCTGACGGAACTACTTATACAGCGAAGTTGAAATTACTCTTCTCATGAAACTCTCTGCACTGATTATTGATGATGAACCTCTGGCACACGATGTTATTCTTCGGTACCTGGAAGATGTGTCTTTTGTGCAGGTAGTAGGGCAATGCTATCAGGCATCAGAAGCTATACAGGTAGTAAACACCCAAAAGATAGATCTGATTTTTTTAGATATCCGGATGCCCAGAATACAAGGACTGGATTTACTACGGACTCTTCGCCAGAAGCCTATGGTAATTATCACTTCTGCCTATCAGGAATATGCATTGGAAAGCTTTGAACTGGATGTGTGTGATTACCTGCTAAAGCCGTTTCGGTTTGATCGTTTTCTGAAAGCTGTTCAAAAAGCCTATGAATTGTATCAACTGAAAAACCAGGAAGGGAACAATCTTCCTGTTGTTAGTGAACCTGCTCCAGAACAACAGATTTTTATTAAATCTGATAAACGATTTATTCAATTAAATCTGAAGGATATCTATTATCTGGAAGCCTATGGCAATTATATAAAGATTTGGCTGGAGGATCGCTATCATCTTACCATGCGTACCATGGGTAGTTTTGAAGAGCAATTGCCTGAAAATGATTTTATTCGTGTACACAAATCTTTCATTGTTAACAAAAATCATGTAGCTTACCTGGAAGGTAAAATGGTAATCTTAAAAAATAACAAAAGAATTCAGGTTGGGAAGAACTATACACAGGCATTTAAGGGTTTTATACAATAGAGGGGGAGATTATCATCAAAGAGTCTATGGCATACTTTTAGACATATAGAAAAAAGGATAGGAATACCCAGTAACAGAAAGCTATTGTGAGGTAGAAAGGTAGTGCAAAAACGGATTATATGGCTAAGCATAGTATTTTGAGTCCGAGATCATACCAACCTATTATTTTTTATATAAACCTTTACGGCAATGAAAATTGTAGTAGTGGGCGGCGGATTCGCTGGAATCAACTTCGTTAAGTCGCTATCACATGACAAACAGTTTGAGATAACTCTTGTCGACAAGAATAACTATCATTTCTTTCCACCACTTTTGTATCAGGTGGCCACTGCTTTTATTGAGCCTTCCAATATAAGTCACCCTTTCCGCAGAATGTTTCAGCATAAGGATAATTTGCGGTTTCATATGGGAAGTCTTATCAGAATAAACCCAGAGAACAATACAATTGAGACAGATACAGGTATACTGCCTTATGACTATCTGGTCCTGGCTATGGGTACTGAAACCAACTATTTTGGTATAGAAGGAGTTGCTCAGAAGGCTCTGCCTATGAAAACCATTGATGAGGCACTGGTACTTCGAAATCAGTTGCTGATGAATATGGAGAAGGCTGTGAGAGCAAAAACTAAAGAAGAACGGGATTGCTATCTGAATATAGTGATTGCTGGAGGAGGTCCTACCGGAGTAGAACTGGCAGGTATGCTGGCGGAGTTGGGACAATATACAGCAGAAAAAGAATATCCTGAAATTAAGGACTTTGGGTCACACATCTACCTGGTTGATGCCGGTCCCGTGTTATTGGCTCCAATGAGTACCAAAGCCCAGAAAGAAGCTGCTCATGTACTGGAAAAGCTAGGTGTAAATGTTATTCTGAATACACCTGTAAAAGATTATCGGGATGGAAAGGTGTTTCTGGCAGATGGACGTACCATTGAAACCAATGCTTTATTATGGGCTTCCGGGGTAATTGCCAGAGAAGCACCAGGCCTGGCTCCTGAGGTTATTACACGAGGAAGACGTATTCTGGTAAATGAATACAATCAGGTACAGGGAACAACTAATATCTTTGCTTTGGGTGATCAGTGTATGCAGTTGTCAGATCCGAAGTTCCCGAAAGGTCATCCACAGGTGGCACAGGTCGCTATACAGCAAGGTGCATTGCTGGCTAAAAACCTGAAGCGGTTGAAGGACAATGAAACATTAAAACCTTTCCGGTACAACGACAAGGGTAGCATGGCAATCATCTCCAAATACAAAGCGGTTGCCGATCTGCCTGGATTCTCTTTCAAAGGTTTCTTTGCCTGGATGGTTTGGTTGTTTATTCACATTATACCATTGGTTGGCTTTAGAAATAAAATGCGTTTGGCCTTTAGCTGGATGTGGTCATTTATTACCAACGATCCTACCTTGCGACTGATTATTCGTCCAAATGCAGCTACAATCCAAAAAGAGAAAGAAGCAGAACTACATAATGTCTAAGTATATACCAGAACCAGACTAATAAGGTCTGGTTCTTTTTTTATGTCTCTGGTTTTCTTCAATGATAGAGAATTGCCATTGATCTTATCCAGAGTTTTGAATTTGTTTTTCAAGTATTCTACAAATACTTTTTGAACAGGGCCCTGCAGTCTGATAGGATTTGGTTTCGTTATCAACCTGATAGCCGATAATGACAGGATGTTTTTGTACCTGTTCCAGTATTTTGCATATTACCCGTTCCGCATGAAACCGAAAGTGAGAATTAGTACTATCAATTTTCTGTCGCACACCCTATTGATTCTGACCTCTAAGAGTAATAGCCAGTACATCCGGATACTTACGAACCAGCCATGTTGGAACCGCATAGGTTGGCATGCCTATAATGACTCGGATAATTGCCTTGTGCATAGCATCTAATATACAATCAATATGCGTCAAATATACCATCCTAAGGCTCTACTATACTCCACGACAACTCTGCTATACGAACCACATTGATTCCTGTTTGCTTCATCATTGGGATATCTTTCTCCAGTCGTTTCTATGGCATATACTCATTATAACAAGTAGCACCATACAGGATACAGTCTGTTTTGTAGGATTGGCTATGAATCTGAATGTATAAAATGAAAAGAGAGATACTAAAGAAGATGTATTTTCTTGAAATAAGTAGTAATAGGGTATAAGAAGGTAGATAATGAGTAACTATAGAAAGATTATAAGTGTATGTCTGAATAGCGGAATGCTAGTAAAATTTACCAGATACAGAGCATCAGTGTATTTGTTTTTGTAGCTGTCAGGTGGATGGTTTGAGAACAAACAACATACGTTAAATTCAACTACTTTTGATAAATTTGATGAAAGATGGTTATACCCCACTTCCTGATGAGATGGAACAAAACCAAAAAGTAACGTTTGCTGCTAAAATTGAACAGCATAATGAAATGGATGCTGGCTAT
The DNA here is from genome assembly GCF_030068605.1 of Xanthocytophaga agilis. Classification (NCBI taxonomy): domain Bacteria; kingdom Pseudomonadati; phylum Bacteroidota; class Cytophagia; order Cytophagales; family Rhodocytophagaceae; genus Xanthocytophaga; species Xanthocytophaga agilis. The sequence goes on along the minus strand of NZ_JASJOU010000001.1, from coordinate 1,552,644 downwards.
ATCGCATTTCCGTATGATGTGCAGGAATTGTATGGAGTGAAAGGACAGGTAAAAGTAAAAGCATTGTTCGATGGCAAAGTGCTTTATCGGGGGAGCCTTGCTAATATGGGGACGGGGTGCCATAGACTAGGGATGACAAAAGCTATCCGCAAAGAACTCAATAAAACATTTGGTGATATAGTGGATGTAGAAATAGAGAAAGATACAGAGGAAAGAATGGTCGAACTTCCGGAAGGTGTGATTCCATTATTAGATGCTAATCCTGAAGCAAAAGCCTATTTTGAGAAATTGTCTTATACCAACCGAAAGGAATACATTGTCTGGATTGAATCAGCTAAAAAAGCTGAAACACGTACCCAACGACTTGCTCTCTTTATAGAAAAACTCAATCAACATAAAAAGCATTCGGATAAGTGAAAATTTACACAAGTTGTAGCGTATTATCTGACTGACTGATTTTTTAGCTGATTATGTATGATCTTTTCATAATATCCTGAAAAAGAGATTATGATATTTTTAGATACTTTGGTAGATTTGTATAAAACCGGGCTATATTTAGATAATATTTCGAGACTGTATGTTTTGTCATTTCTTGCTATCCCTTTTTATAAAAAGGAATGGATTATTGAGTTACTTTTTTGGAACTACTAATCTTTGTAGTATATATTTTTTTGAAAATCAGACAGAAACGAATAGTTTGTGCCTGAAATTTCTCAAACCTGTATACATTGATTTAGTACACTTACCCCTAATACGTTAGAATCTCACAGCTTTACGAAAAATCTGCGTGTCACATGTAAATGTGCCTTCAGAAGTACGATGCTGTTTCAGTTATGAAATAGTATTGTATATACATTATATTATCCTTTTTTGATCTTATTGCTTTGTGAAAATCTATTCTGACATACGTGTATTTTATCTGATAGCATTTTTTTTTGTAGGTGTTGTAGATAGTTTGGTTGCTCAACATCAGGCAATAGATTCTACTATTAGTGAGTTAGCTCATACTACTCCTGCTACGTATCGGGTTACGTATCAAAAACTTGAGAATAACCTGCGTCTGGCAGCAGATCAGCTGTCAGACAATGAATTGCTAAGTATGTTGGGTAAAATACGGAATGCCAGCAAACATTTGTCTTTTAAAGGACCTCTGGCTGCAGGATATCGGATAGAAGCAGTTATTTATGAGTTGATAAATCATGTTCCTAAAGCGCTTGATGCTGCCGTGCAGGCTTGCCAATTGGCCCGCAGTTATCATTTGCCTGTTGAACTGGCAGATGATCTTGCCCAAACAGGAAATGTATACAATTCACTGGATCAAGCAGATTCTAGTCTAAAGTATTATCTCAATGCACTAAACCTCTATATCAGTAATAAACAAAAGTTAGCCGAGGGGCGAATTCTTTATCGAATTGGGAATCTTTTTTATCACACCAAACAAGAAAAACTTTCTCTTTCCTATCTGCAGAAGGCGCTAGAGACTAGTGGAGACTCTCTGGATTCTCGTTCGCATATTAGTTTGCTGAATACGATTGGCTTAATTTATCGCAATCAAAAGCAATATACAAAGGCGATAAATTATAATAAGCAGTCATTACACCTGGCTGAAGAAGTAGAAGATAGTGCTTGGATAGGGATAAATTATGGTAATATCGGGCACATATATGAGCTACAACATAAGTATACAGCGGCCCTGAAATATTATCAGGCTAACCTGGAGCTAAGTCGTAAATTTATGATATGGGGGGATGTAGTAACTACCATGAGCAGAGTAAGCCAAATCTATACAAAAGAACAAAAATATGCTCAGGCCAAACAGGTATTGGCGAATGCCCGTCTATTGGCGATGCGTGAAAAGGAATACGATGATCTGGTAGAGGTATATCAATCATATGTAGATTGCTACCAACATGCTAACCAGTTTGATAGTGCATTCTATTATCAGCAACTGTACTATCAGGTAAAAGATTCTTTGGGGCGACAATCATTTAATACAGAGGTTGAACACATTCGCGTTTCTTTTGAATTTGATAAAAAACAGGGAGAAATAGAGTTGTTGAAAAAAAACAATGCTGTCATTACTGCTTCAGAACAAAAGAAGGAATCCTGGTTACTTGCTTCTTCTTTTCTGTTGGTTTGCACAACATTGTTTGCCGGACTGTTATATAGAAGTAATCATCAGAAAAATAAGGCAAATCAGTTATTGATCACTCAGCAAAGGGAACTATTTGAAAAAAATGAGGAGATAAACCGACAAAACGAAGAGATACTGGATTTGAATAATCATCTGGAGGAAAGTGTAGCTGAACGAACTGAGGAATTACAAATTGCTCATGATAATCTGGTAAAGCAAAATCAGAATCTGGAACAGTTTACTTACATCATTTCCCATAACCTTCGGGCGCCTATCGCTCAGATCATGGGTTTGGTTGGGATCTTTAGCGAAAGCCAGCAGAATAGTTCGGCGACTCCTCAAATGCTCGAATACCTGAATCGTTCGGCTAGTAATCTGGACATGATTGTCAATGACCTGAATGATATTCTGCTAATGCGTAATCAGGCAGATGCTGTACGGGAACCTGTACATATGGATGAGGTTGCACAAACAGTACTGGAAAGTTTGAAAGGACCAATTGCCAATACTCAGGCGCAGGTACTAACTGATTTTTCGGCTGTACAAGTAATTACTGCTATCCGAAGTTATCTGACAAGTATTTTATATAATTTACTATCCAATGCAATTAAATATCGTAGCCCTGATCGATCTCTTGTGATTACTATACAAACAACACAGGTAGATAAGTATATTTGTCTGTCTGTACAGGATAATGGTTTAGGTATGGATTTGACAAAAAATGATCCAAAAAAACTCTTTAAGCTGTACCATCGTATGCATTTTCATACAGAAGGGAAAGGAATGGGATTGTTTATTGTAAAGGAACAGGTTGATGTAATGAATGGTAAAATTGAGGTGGAGAGTGAACCCAACAAAGGAACAACATTCCGGATCTATCTACCATCATAATCCACATAGGTACTAGTGGGTTCATCGCATCATACATGAAATAGAAGCAATAGGAATAAGATTCTGAAAAGTAAATTTGCGATTATATATTGTACGAACAGCATAACTAATCATCACATTTCTACTAAATCGCCAGTCACCACCATAGGCTATGGTAAAAGTATCCTGACGGATCGGCAGATCAATCTTCTGATTAATCATTTCTACAAAAAAATTGAAGCGTGGACTTCCATAGCGAAGATTTATCCCCATTGTGTATTGTTTAATAGGCCTGTCTTGGTGCAATGTATCTTTCGTAAACTCTGTGTATCGAACCAGTCCACTCAAAAGTAATCTTCTCCCAATACCTACACTTCCATTTGTCCAGACAGACCAGCCATCTTCCGCAAGTTTCAGGCTATCCAGTACTGGATTCTGAAAGGTATACGCTTTACCAAAGGCAATATCCAGAAAGGAAGCATTCCAGTTTTCTTTTACAAATAGTGTAGCTAGTTCCTGAATGCGTTGTCGTTGTGTCTGATCCATAGTCAGAAGCTGCTGTTGAATGGAGGTTATTTGTTCTTGTATCTTAAATCGGGTGGGTAGCAGATCCGATTCTTTGGGAGTATGTGTCAGTGAGTCATGAAGTAGCTGCAACGTCTTTTCCAGTTCTACCCGTTGCTGGTAAAATTCTTCGGTTAGATTATTATATAAATCCGGTTGGTCCAGTGGATCTTTGCTACGAAAGAGAGTAAGTTTAGTTGCCATGGCAAGACGGCGATTCTGATTTTCATCTTCTACTGTCCCAAACGATAAATCCAGTGTGGACAGCATTTTTGAAAAGCGATTGGCACGCTGATAACGTGTCAGGTGAGGGCGATTGTAAAAGATTTCCCAGATAGGTTGAGCTTGAATGGCAATATTGGGTCGCAGTCGCCACGATCGAAATGACCAGTCAACTTTTATATCACGAATATTGCCGGGCTTCATCACAGATGCAGGATTAACTCCCAGAAGATCGAATGCAGCTGATACCGGAATGCTGAACTCCAAGGGTTTCTCTGCTGTATTATTCGTAGGTTGAGGAGGTTCCAGTACTGGATTCTGAGCAAGTACCCACACAGTACAAACTAAGTTTATAATCGAAAATAGGATATATGGTTTCATATAAACAGTAGAGGAGTTGCAATCTACCGGAAGATTTTATTCCGGTAGATTTGTATACATAGAAGGACTACATGCACTATATTACTCACCAACACATCCTAAGGCACAGAGAAAAATACAACTACCACATCCTGTTGCTGTACAGGTAAATAATACTGCTGCACCAAATCCACCTGCTGCGATAAGCACAGGGAGTGTAATACCACCTGTACTCGCAGTTGCCACTCCAGCACCTATAATAGCTATGGCTGTTCCTGCTGCCAAGGTGCTACAACTGAGTGCACTGGCAAAACAAAGCCCCGGACAGCTTACTGTCAGTGTTGCATCGCCAACTTTGATTTTGCTTTTGTCTTTTCCGATTTCGGTTTCTACACCAGGTACAGGCACACCTCGTTGCACACATTTACGAAAGCATTTCCCCCAGCTATTGGCTTTCTGAATTTTATTGGATGCATCCACATACCATTCCTCAGATGCTTCAAACTTTTTATCCAGATCTGTTACTCCTTCGGGAAAGACCAGATAGGCCTTATAGCTTTTTTCGCCGACTTTACTCCAGACCATAGAACAACCTTGTTTCTCGTTTTTGGGATTCAGGAAGTCATAAACACAAAAAAGTACTTCTGATTTGACCCCTTTTTCATCAGTAATAGTTCCTTTGAAGCCCCAGGCAGCCTCTTTATTGGCTATGCGGTAAAAGTTTTTGGTATCCACCTCTTTTTGTAATACCTGCCATGATTTATCAGAAGAGAACTTTTTCCACATCATGTTCATCTCTTCCGGAGTAAATACGGTGATGTTTTCGGGTATTTTATTCTGTGCATAACCAACATTAAACAGGACAAGCATAAGGAGTCCAAGGAGAAGTGATTTTGAGGTTTTCATGGTGTTATTTGTTAAAGTGTAAATAGATAAGTTGGGAGAACAATAGATATATTCTTAAACTTTTGATAAGCTATTTGTCTTTGATTGGAAGTTTGTTTAGATAATGCAAGTCCTATCTCTCTGGGTTGAGAGTATTTGTAAAAAGTTTTTATGAAAGAGAGAAGAGAAAGAATGAACTAAAACAGGCAATTGACTATAGACAATACACTGGTTTTAGTACAACTACTACAAGTCTGTGAAGCATAGGTGCTGAAAAGACATTGTACTTTCTTAAACAGAGGTTGTGACGAAAGAATGCAGGAGCGAAATTGATTGCGGCAACTCTGACAAGATCCGGAACTGGTAATTTTGGAGAGTGCACAACTCACTACGCTATTCGCTGAATTGGCTGCATACAAGATTCGCGTTGCATTTTGCTGTGACTGGACTACATTGCCATTGTCATCATCTGCTGCTGTAAGCAAAGTAACTTTGCCGCCTTGTCTGAACTCTACAGTGGTAATGACTACCTTTTTACCTGCTTTGTCCATTTCTTTGGCGACAACATCCATCTGAAATTCGCCTTCACTGTCTGTGCCTTTATAGGTTTCGGCTTCGATTGCCTCGCTTTCTTTGAATCCGGCTTTGGTAAAATATTGCCGTAGTGCAGCATTTTCCTGAACCTTTAATTTTTGAATTGCTACCTCCCGGTTAAGTTTGAGGTTTTCCATCTGAAGTGGTTTCTGGGCAACCACCTGGCTACTTATGGTCAATGTGACCCATATTAGTCCATATAAGAGTAAGACTTTCATAGAGAATGGAATAATAAAGTTGATTTTCCATTCAAAGGTCTCTCATTTACAGGCAATACACCTCAGTGAAAAAACGGATTTGAAAAAAATCAGGGAAAACCATGAGATCTGGCAGATAAGATCTCTGGTTAGAAAAATATTATGCTTTACTATCCTAAAAGCTCCAGACTAAGAGCTGCTTTGACAAGACCCGCTGTATTTTTAGCACCCAGTTTTTGTAAAAGATTCATTCGATGTGTTTCTATAGTTTTCAAACTCACAAATAGCTTATCTGCAATTTCACTAGTGGTATACTCATCTACAATTAGCTGGAGAACTTCTTTTTCCCGACGGGTAAGATGAGGTACATATGCTATAGTAGTAGTGGCACTTTTGCGGGTTAGTAATCCCTGCAACATCTTCTGTTGTACCAGCTCCGACAGATAAGAGTTGCCAGTGCAAACAGATTCCAGTGCCTGAGATATTTCTTTATAACCTGCATTTTTTAACAAATAGCCAGAGGCACCATTGTAGAGAGCTGTTTTTACAAAAGACGTTTCGCAATAGGAGGTTAGTATAATGATATGTAAGTTGGGAAGCTGTTCTTTTAATTGCTTGCAAAGTGTAATGCCATTGTATTGTTCCAGATGAATGTCCAGTAATAGCACATCAATAGCAGTGGTTTGCAGAAGTTGCATACATTGTTCAACAGATGTTACCCCCCATACCAATTGAAAATAAGCATCTTCCTGAAAAAGGCTGCGAATACCTTCTACAACTAGTGGATGATCATCCAGAATAGCGAAACGTATCATAATTCGTGTGGGATGTAGACAAGTGAAAGTTCAATATGAGTAGAAGTGCCTTGTCCGTCTGATTTGACAGATAGATTACCATTCATGTATTTAATTCGTGATTCAATGTTTAACAATCCATTGCCATCTTTTGTATTTACTTTGTGTGTATCAAAGCCTTGCCCGTTATCTTCTACTGTAATCTGAATTATCTCCTCAAAACGACATAATTGTACCAATGCCTGTGTAGCTTTGGCATGTTTCAGACTATTGCTGATAAGCTCCTGGATGATACGATATAGCCAGAGCTCAAGTGTAGGAGACAACCGCTCCCGCCAACCCAGCTGCTGGTACTCAATCTTTAGCAATCCTGATTGTTGTACATTCTCACAGTATTCCTGTAAGGCTGTTGCCAAACCATGACGTTGTAGTGCATAGGGCATTAGATTGTGAGAAATACGTCTGACTTCATGAAAGGCTTTATCCAGTAATTGAATGGCGGGAGATGTCAGACAGATTTTGTCTTCCGAAAGAGGAAGTTGTCGAAAGGTAGATTCTACCTGATGACGTGCCGCCGATAACAATCCTGTGAGTCCATCATGCAATTCACGGGCAATACGTACTCGTTCCTGTTCTTCACCTTCCACCATAGCCCGAAGAGCTGCCATTTCCTGTTTTTGATTCAGAGTCTTGATTTGTTGTTGAAATTGCCAGCTTTTAAGACGTTGTTTCTGACGAAATGCATAATAGAAAGCACAAAAGGTAATGATGACCAATCCTATCAATAGGGCCATATAACGTAGAAATAGCTGATGCTGTTTTAACTGAGCTTCTTGTTCCTTTTTTTCGAGAACTATCTGGGCTATCCGTTTTTCATTTTCATAAAAAGCAGCCAATACTGCCAGACGTTGTTTTTTTTCCTGATGAATAATCTGTTCACTGATCTTATTTAGCTTTTGCTGGTATGTGACTACATTGCGATAATTGAACAGTTGATAATAAATCTGTATAACTTCTGTATAGAATTCCTTTAAGGAACTGGGCTTAATTCGCTGAATATCTTTCTGAGCTATGGCCAACCCTTGATTCAGGAATTTATTTGCTGTGAGAGGATCATTGAGTTTGCTGTGTACATGAAAGAGATGTGGGTATACTGCAATCGCTGCATCAGTATCATGGATAATTTCAGAATAGTGCAGCGATTGCTGATAATAGTGTAATGCCTGTACATAGTTTCCCTGAGTATAAAATATGTTACCCAATGACCAGGAGGCAACCGACATTCCACGAAATCCTTCCTGTCGCTGAGCTTCTTTGAGAGACGATAGATTATACCGGATTGCCGCTGGAATGTCTTTGAGAATTTCATAGCATTGAGCTATATTGGATAACACATGATAACGTCGTGTGAGTCCATAGTGATGTTTTGACTGTGGTGGAAGATAGGTAAGACTTAATTCAAAGAAGCCCATGGCCTGTTGATATTGCGCCATTTCTGCATATAAAAGTCCAAGCAAATTGTATTGATTGGCAATAAATTCTCGATCCTTAAGATGCTCTGCCTGTTGTAAACCTTTCATGGCATATTGAATGCCTTGCTCATAAAGCGTGCTATATAAAAATACTTCTGTCTGATAGGCAGTCAGAAAAAATCCTTTTAAAGAATCCTGTACAATTTCATTAAGCCGCATACCCTCATCAATATATAGTTGTACAGAGTCTTGCTGTGAGAAATCAATATAATAACCTATAAGTTCAAGTGTTACATGGAGTGCCTGAGCAGGAGGTAGTTCCTGTTCAGATAGTCTGCGGAGGCTGTCTACTTCTTTTCTGGCTTTTTCATAGGAGGATGCCTGTGCAATAACCAGAGTAAAGTTCAAGTATCCTCCACACACCAGAAAGAATAATAGGATTTGTTTTCTTAAAACCGAAGGCATAAGTAGTAAGTAGTTGATTTGGGCCAGCAAATCATATATAGAAACAGAAAAGTAATGGCATAACAATCGGAAAAAATGTATAAGTAAATACAGTAAAGTCAGTTAGAAAATATATCAGTATAGCTACCTGGATCTTTCATGAAACCGATACTTTCTATAACAGGCAATACACAAGTGCAATGTATGGGTTGATTGTTTTTTTTCCGGACAATAGCATTAAAACATCCTATTATAGGATGATTGGCAATACAGCACAAAATAGGAGATGAGTACTATTTTGGTAGATTCAGTAGACAAAATGTAAACAGAATATTGGCTTAAGAAGAAAACTTTGTCAGAATCTGGCAGAATTACTAATTTCTTAGAAGAATGGGAAGCAGATAATAGGAAAATTGAAAATAGCCATAAACAAATAGTATTTTTGTTTATGGCTATTCCTAAAAAGAAAGGATTAAGATTTATACATGTTGAGAATGAGAAGTATTATTGGACATGTAAAACGGAAGTAGTTCCTCACACAATCAGAATTACAATTGGAAAAGTCTTAAACCGCAATCAGGTTTTGTTAATTGAGACATACCATAATGACTTTTGGCTATATATTAATGACAAGGGCTTATCTGGAAATGAGATTGATATAGTGACTCCTGTTTTTGTCAGGCAAGCTATCAAATTTGGTATTGCGTATGGTTGGAGTAGCTCTTCCTCTCATCAGCTACAATTGTTATATAAGGATCAAAACTTTTCAGTGAAAGAGAAGGTTTAATGACTTTTACATATCAAAGTCGAGAAAGTAGCCTTTCTGTTCCAGAGGATCATACCAGTAGGATTTAAAATAGCTTTCTCCATTTGACCAGTTATACTTAGGTAACTTACTGATTTTGTTACTATCCCACCAGAAAAAATCCCTGGAAAATTCAACATCGCCTTGTACATATATGGTGTCTTGGATGAGATTATGTTTTTCTATAATTTTCTTAGATGTGGCAGGACTACAATTAAATGAAAATTTATACGTTGCATCAATACCAATTGCCTCATCATAACAATAGATGTTTTTGATATCTGGAGTGAGTTCGACCTGAATAAAATCCCGAAACCGGATTTTGTTATTCTCTGTATCCGGTTTGTCAGAGTCAAATGGAGGAAATACAACATCTACTACTTTTTGTACCTGTCTTTCTGCAACCTTTTTGACTTTGTGTTTGGCCTTCTGTACCGTGTTCTTTCCGGCTTCCTTCACTTTATGACCCGCTTCTTTGACTTTGTTGCAGGAGATAAGAATACAAGCTAAAAGAATCAAAGAATGAGTTAGTGATAGTTTCATCTTGATAGGAATGGTATGGTGCAGTGAGTCTCTTGCTCCCTATAAATAAACGAACAAAAAGATTATTTCTGATTTTCTTGTCTGTATTTTATTTGTAGATGAGTATAACTAAAATGTTATAAACTACTTCTCTATATATAAACCTGAAAAATAAGCTGCAAAATTTTAAGAGATGTCTTACTTTTGGGAGACTAAAAGCTTTTAAATGATTAGATCTGTTCTTCTCAATTGTACAATAGGATTCCTGTTATATAATTTGTACTATCTTGCTGTGACAGGTACAATTCTCATTGTGCTATTACCTGGTTGTGCTTTGGTTATATTTTTAGTAATTATGAGTATTCAAGGCATAGGAAGAACATCACAAAACTTTTTGAAAGCTATATGGTTACTTACGCTGATAAGCGCATTGGTTGTACCCTTTTGGTTACATTACATGCATTTTAAAAGAATGGAGAACAATCAGGTAAGGAGATATTATAGCCAAAATGCCTTAGACTAATTTCCAATGAGTCATCCTATAGAGGTAATCCTTGAACATTTGAAACAACATCCGGAGATTGTTGTTGAACGATCCGGTGATTCTATTCGAGTTCTACCCAAATCAGAGAAAGGATTTACTGTAATCTTGTCTGCTCAACCAGATTCTTTATTTATTGTCTACTTTGAAATGTGGCATTCAGAGTTTGACAGATGGGAAGATGCTTTTCAGTGTTTTATGTGGGGATTGAGTAACCAATGCCGGTTGAAAGTAACGAAACGGGGAGACACGCCTTATAAGTGGACAGCTGAATCTTCTTACACTGGAACCTGGGAGTTTGTAAGTGCTACCGGAGTACTCAACTTTGCCTTCTGGAAGACACAGAACGAATATTATCTGCAAAATGACTGGGTAAGAATGACTCCAAAATCATAAATTATCTGCTACTCAAAACCAGAGATAGCTACATGTTCCTGATTGATTATACGGAAAATGGATTGTTAAGATGCTTCGGCTTTAAAGTTATCATGTTTATAGTTCCCTATCTTACATAACTCTATAGCTATTGAATGACTTTCGGCCAAACAAGACAGTAACTCACTAGGAAGAGCTAGTTGATCATCTATAGTATGATAGTACTCAAGCACTTCTTCAAAATAAGCTTCTCCTTTGGTGGGAAAGCCTAATTGGTAATAGCAATAACCAATCTGCTCCCTCAATTTAACGTATCGCCAAATAGGAAATTCTTGTCTTAAAGCTTCCTGGTCAACCCTTTCATATTCTTGTAATGCATCATCCAGTTCTCGTTCATCATGCAAGCAGTGAGCCAGGTAAAGTCTGGACATGTAATAGCCAGGGTCGACTGCTAATGACTGCTCAAATTTTTCTTTGGCAACCTTTCTGAGAGTGGGACGGTCGCCATCCGAAAAATAGTATAAATAGCCCCAGAGGTAATAATCTTCTGCATCCAACTGCTGGGATGGTATAGCTTTTAAAATAACTTCGACTGCATTTCTCAAAATGAGTTTCTCTGAATCATCAACAGGCTTATCGAATGCATCAAATTTCTTATATAAAAAATCTTTGTATCCGTCTATAAAATCACTGATTTGCAAATTGTCTCGCGTTAATGCTTCAAAGTCAATAATCCGATCAAAGGGAATCTGACGACTTTCCTGTAAAATTTTGCTCATTTTATCCGCGTAACGATGAGCAAAAGCTTCTCTTTCATTTTTTGGAATATGTACATACTCATCACCGGTTTGATTATACTGGACATAGTGCCCGATTTCATGCAGTAAAGTTCGGTATAATTGGGTGGCTCTTACCTTATCCGGTTCCGGATAGATACGGAATTCTCTTCGGTTTTCTTCTATTCTGTGGCCATCGTGTCGGAGTCGTTCCAGTTCTCTTTGAGCATCTACATGTAAATTTCTCTTCCATACCAAACTTCGTTGGTAGCTCTGTGCTTCAAGAATAATCGCAGGCTGTATTACATTTTCAAATTCGTACCCATAGACAAGCCTACCCCATACAGGAGAAAGTATCTCCTCTTTTCGTTTGGGTTGACGCAAAATGATGGTTGTCAGATCTCCCAGATCTTTAACCAGCACATTACGCAGGATTACTTCCAGGTCCTCGATAGTACAGGCATGATAATAATCGGGACGTGTTTTCTCCACAACAAAGAGAAAGTTGACTCCATTGATGCAGCGCCTGACTTTTGTGTATTCTGTGAGGTTTTCAGGAAAAAACTTAGTGGAATGCCGTAAAAAGGGGATCACCATCTTATTATTCTGTTTGAATCCCTGTTTGGCAGTGCCAATATTCTTATTTCTTCTGATTGGATTTCGCAATATGAAATGTAGATTGGTTGGCTTCTTGCGTAAAAATTAAAATTTCTCTTTTCCGGGTCTTTCTACGGATTACCCTAATTCAAAATTGGTTGTCAAATATACACTGGTAAGCTCTAATCAGTCTCTTAATTGAATTAGAAAATTATTTCCTTTCCTATGAGAATATATAAATTTTTCTTTGAAATGTATGGCTAATTTGTAAAAAGATGGCATATTTGATCTTTGTATAGTTATATACATGCCCTTCTAAAGCTAAGAAAAGTACCCAGACTAAAATAAGAACCGATGCCAGTCTCGTGGAAAAATGTATTACCCAACCCCTAACAATTTTTTATGTTTAAATCTGGTTTACTTATTCTTAGTTTATTGCTGATACCCATCGCGATTCATGCACAAAGTAAAGGCTATGGAGGTACTTCTTTCTATTCAGAACGATTAGCGGATGAAGAAGCTGTTTATTTTACACCTGCAAACTTTTCCATTAAAGCAGATGGTAAAACAGACGTTTCAGATGCTTTGCAGAATGCCATAAACGACCTGAAAACAACGCACAACTTTGGAATTCTCTTTATTCCCCAGGGAACCTATCTTATCTCTAAGACTATCTATATTCCACAGGCAATACGTTTGATAGGGTATGGAAGTAAACGGCCTGAATTTGTTTTGAAGAAAAACTCACCTGGTTTTCAATTTCCCGATAGTACAGACAAAGGGAAAGCTCACTATATGTTCTGGTTCACCAGTCAGGTAGTGCAGGAAGGCAAGAAAGTGAATGATGCCAATGCCGGGACCTTTTATAGTGCTATGTCTAACATAAACCTTCGGATTGAGGACGGTAATCCCTATGCAGTTGCTTTGCGAACTCATTATGCCCAGCATAGTTTTATTTCTCATGTCGATATTCAGATTGGAAACGGTAAGGCCGGAATGTTTGATGTCGGTAATGAAATGAATGATGTCCGGTTTTTTGGTGGGGAATATGGGATTTATACAACCAAACCTTCTCCAGGCTGGCAGTTTGTTATGATTGATACCTATTTTGAAGGACAGCGAAAATCGGCTATTAATACGCGTGAAGCCGGGCTTACCATCATACGTATGAGAGCCGTTAATGTGCCTTCAGTAATAGAGATTCAGCCCAATTATGTAGAGAAGCTGTTCATGGAAGATTGCCAGTTTGATCGTATAAGCGGACCCGCAATTACCATTAGCCTGGGCGAAAATGCAGGTAATCAGATCAGTCTTCGTAACGTTGATTGTCGTAATGTACCTGTACTGATAAGTTTTCGTGAATCCGGACAAACCGTAACCAGCAAAGAGGCTATCTATAAAATAAAGAATTTTATGCACGGTTTACAGATGAGCAGTCTCTATGCTGATCCTGTGAATCACACCATCTCAGAGTTAGTACCTCTAAAAACATTTCCTGTCCCTGTTGCCAAAGATATTCCCAATCTGCCACCTATTGGTACCTGGGTAAATCTCAAAACGCTGGGAGCTACAGGAGATGGTACTACTGATGATACAAAAGCTATTCAGGAAGCTATTGATAAATACCCAACTATTTATGTACCACAAGGTTGGTATAAGGTTAGTGAAACAATCAAACTAAAGCCGAACACCATTTTGATTGGTTTGAATCCTATTGGTACTCAATTAATACTTGAAAATAATACTGTAGCCTTTGGAAGCTTTGGCGCTCCCAAGCCATTGCTCGAAACGGCCAAAGGTGGAAAGAATATTGTCAGTGGTATTGGCCTGTCTACAGGCGCAGATAATCCACGGGCTGTTGCCTGTAAATGGACTGCTGGTGAGCAATCCTATCTCAATGATGTGAAATTTATTGGGGGACATGGAAGTATGCAGCGAAAGTGGAAACAACCTGCAGCACCGCCGCTTCCCTGGATTACAAGTGTAGATCCTTCCTGGGATACACAATACTGGAGTTTGTGGGTTACGGATGGAGGAGGAGGCACTATTGAAAACATATGGTCGGCTAGTTCGTATGCCAATGCCGGAGCCTATATATCCAACACCAGCACTCCCGGACGAATCTATGCTATGTCGGTAGAGCACCATGTGCGAAATGAAGTGCGTTTCTCCAATGTAGCTAACTGGAAGGTATATGCCTTGCAATTAGAAGAAGAGAGCCTGGAAAGTACAGAATGCCTGCCATTGGATATTCAGAATTGTCGGGATATGGTCTTTGCCAATCTATATATGTTTCGGGTAATCCGGGTGAATAAGCCTTATCCTTATTCTGTCCGTGTATCCGGCAATGCTACTATTGAATTTCTGAATGTACACAATTATAGCCAGATTAAGTATACAACCAACACCCCTCTATATGATCCCAACAGTAATTATACTGTCCGTCCATGGGAGTTTAACCGATTGATCATTACAGAATCGGATAACCAACCCGGGAAATCCTTTCAGACAGAAGGGAATATAGAAAAGCTGGCAACTGGATTTGAGTTTCCGGAAGGTATTACAAAAGACAGTAAGGGCAATATCTATTTCTGTGAATCCCGTATGCGGCGCATTTACAAATGGTCGGCAGAGACTCGTCGCATTAACCTGCTGGCAGATTATCCATGGGAACCACATGCATTGTCATGCGATAAGAACGATAATTTGCTTGTGGTATTTAAGTACGTTCCCAAAAAAGGATATCTGGTAGATGGAAAACCGGAGGTTTACACTAATCCGCCCGATGCTGCCGGAACATCTTTTAGTGGTTGGGGAAATTCTGGTTTTGGTACGCTGGTATATAGCATTAATCCTGCCAATCCGGATGAGACTATTCAGCTTTTGCCAAAAGTAAAGATGGGAAGTGTTGCCACTATCTTTAAAGCCCTTTATCCATCCCATCGCTGGAGAGATTATCACGATTTTAATACAGTCACAGTCAATAAACCATCCGAATGTTATGTGGCTAAAGACGGAGTTACTATTATTCCTGTAGTGTATGATCTGGCACGTTCTGCCTGTCTGGTAGAAGCTTATCCTGGCAAGCTGTTATATGAAACTGATGAATACGACAAGAGAACCGTGAGACTGAAAGTAAGCCCGGAAGGATATGTCTCTGATCTGACTTATTTTACGGAGAAGGGAGAGTTTGCTTCTGCAGTGGATCAGCAAGGAAATGTCTATATAGCCGATGGGCAGATCTATGTATATAACCCGGATGGTAAACTGATAAACACAGTAAAGGTTCCTGAAAGACCTTCAACCATTACGCTGGATTCGAATAATCAGAACCTGTATATAACCGGTAGTACATCGTTTTATTGCGTTCATCTCAAATAAAATGTATCAGACCAGAAGAATACATATCTTTCTGGTCTGATCCCCAAGTTTTAAAACGAAATTTGTTAAGTTGATTACGGTAATGAGACCGAATTTTTATGCGCTAGCGAGCAGGTTGATTGCATTTGTTGCTGTACTGATGGTAAGTGGCTTTGTGATCAAGTCATTTGTTATTAGTTCAGGAATAATCTCTCCCTCTGATAAGAAAAATCAGATAAAAGTAAAGGGAGCTATTGTGCGGGGAGATACTACTGTTCAGAAGCTGGCATTGGTATTTACCGGAGATGAATTTGGGGATGGAGGAGAATTTGTTGCAACTACATTGAAACAGAAGAAGATTAAGGCCTCATTTTTTCTTACCGGAAATTTTTACCGTAATCCAGTCTTTCATTCTGTGATAAAAAAGCTGAAAAGCGATGGCCACTACCTGGGATCTCATTCCGACAAACACCTCTTGTATTGTGACTGGCAGAAGAGAGATAGCTTGCTGGTGACAAAAAAAGAGTTTACAACAGATCTTGCCAATTCCTATAAGGAATTGAAGCGATGGAATATCTCATCTGCTGATGCGCCGTATTTTTTGCCTCCATATGAGTGGTATAATGATTCTATTGCTGTGTGGACCCAACAGGCTGGCTTGCAATTAGTCAATTTTACATCGGGTACACGTAGCAATGCAGATTATACTTATCCTGAAATGGCAGATCGTTATGTATCCAGTGAACGAATCTATCAATCCATACTTACCTATGAGCAGAAACATGATTCCGGATTAAACGGTTTTATGCTTCTGCTTCATCTGGGTACCGATCCACGTCGGACAGATAAGTTTTATCGGTATCTGCCTCAGCTGATTGATGAATTGCAAAACCGAAACTATCGGTTGGTGACAGTACCTGATTTGTTAAATTCCTGATTGTTATTTCTTTGCTTACTTCTTTCATGAAAAGATTAAGTATCTCGTTAGTATTTTTTTTTCTGCCTTCCTGGCTGAGCTATACCAATATACCAACCTATACTACTTCATTTGTACAGGCATGGATACGTATTAATCAGTTAGGGTACACACCTGTAGGTATCAAGGTGGCTGTGTGGTGTGCCAAAGAAAAAAGTCAGATTAAGGAGTTTGAACTAGTGGATGCTACTACAAAGAAGGTTGTTTTTAAAGGGGATGTTGGAAAAGCGTTTGGAGCTTATGGACCTTTTCTAGATACCTACCGACTTGATTTCTCTAAGTTCCAGCGGACAGGGCAGTTTTATCTTCAGGCAGGAGGAGTGCGATCACCACAGTTTCGGATAGGGACTGATGTATACAAAGGGGCTGCCGATTTCTGTTTACGTTATATGCGGCAGCAGCGTACCGGATTCAATCCTTATCTGAAAGATAGTTGTCACACGCATGATGGATATGCGTTGTACGGTACAAAAGCGGGCCTTCCTGACAGTAGTCATGTGGATGTAGTAGGAGGGTGGCATGATGCAACGGATTATTTGCAGTATGCGACAACATCTGCCAATGCGACCTATCATCTGCTGATGGCTTATCGGGATTTTCCAGGTGTGTTTACAGACATACGTCAGGCTAATGGACTGGAAGGAAAAAATAAACAGGCAGATGTGTTGGATGAGGCCCGGTGGGGATTGGACTGGCTAGTGAAAATGCATCCTCGTCCGGACTGGATGTTTAACCAGATTGCTGATGACAGAGATCATATTTCTATGCGTATGCCTGCTCAGGATAGTCAGTATGGTCGGGGATATGAACGTCCGGTGTATTTTATTAATGGAGAGCCTCAGCAACAGGGAAAGGGAATGAATCATACTACAGGCACCTCTTCTACGGCAGCCAAGTTTGTGAGTGCATTTGCCTTAGGAGCTCAACTCTATAAACAGACAGACAAAGCATATAGTGATCAGTTACAGGAAAAAGCTAAAACCGCCTATGCTTTCGCTTTGAAAAATCCTGGTGTGACACAAACCGTATCAGTGAAGTCTCCCTACATCTATGCAGAAGACAACTGGGTAGATGACATGGAACTGGCTGCTACCTGGCAGAAACAATGGAATGAAGCACTGCAATATGCCACAAAAGAATCGGTTACTCCCTGGCTGGGTAAAGATACTGCTGCTCACTACCAGTGGTATCCGTTTATTAATCTGGGGCATTATGAGTTGGCTCAACAGGTTAAAGGAAAGGATAGAGAAATGGTAGTTGGATACTATAAAAAAGGAATTGAACAAGTCTGGAATAAAGCCAAAGCCAATGCATTTTATAGAGGAGTTCCCTTTATCTGGTGCAGCAATAACCTCACTGTGGCTTTTGCTATTCAGTGTTTTTGGTATGAGAAGCTAACAAACAGCCATGAGTTTGATGCCTTGGGGCAGGCTACGATTGACTGGTTATTTGGCTGTAATCCCTGGGGAACCTCTATGGTATATGGTTTACCTGCCTGGGGAGATACACCTGCTGATCCACATGCTGCCTTTACCCATCTGAAACAATACCCTATTGATGGTGGACTGGTAGATGGACCAGTATATGGAAGCATTTATAAGAAACTAATTGGTATCCAGTTGCATGAACCCGATGAGTATGCCACTTTTCAGAGCGATCTGGTAGTATATCATGACGACTACGGGGACTACAGTACCAATGAACCCACTATGGATGGTACAGCCTCTTTGATCTATTTGTTAGCTGCTAGAGAAGCAGAGGCAATGGGTAAAAAATAACAAAAGATAGCTTTTAAGCTATCTTTGTCTTGTTTATTCTACCTCCATAGTTGCTTTGGTAATAAAGAGCTGGAAGCGAGGTAAAAAGTTGCCATGTACATGAATGGATTTAAGCTTACCCTTTACACGGCCAATCTTTCCTTTTAACATTTCAAACTCTGCCATAGTGAGCTTCTTTTCCAGAATTACGTACTCAAAACAGAGGATATTGGTGGCTTTGTGATTGCTTTGAGTAATCATTAGCGTATCTGCTCTATTGTTGGCAGGGTGAATAACATTAAAACCTTGTTTGGTTTCCAGTGGATGTCCTGGTAGAATAAGAGTTTTACCTTTAAATTCTTTTACATTTTTGAACGCTTCGTCCTTAGAGAGCTTCCGGTCGTTCATCATACCAGACTGTGAAAGCAGATACATATATCGAAGCATAGCTGCCTGGTCTAGTTCCTGCTCTTCTTTGGAAAGTCTGTTCAGATACCCGAATGAGGTTTTGCTGGCCTCTTCCCATTGCTCTTGATCAAGATAGTCAACCAATTGATTCCATTCGTCAGAGGTGATAGATTTTATCTCCTGAGCTATGAGGAGTTGAGGAAGCCAGATAAGCAGAAATAAAAGTTTTTTCATTTTGTGTAAAAACAGACAGATGTGGTTTAGTTCATTTTAGGTAATAGAGCTTGAGACCTTTTACTTCGGAATTTCAATACTATCGTTTACTTCTCTCGCTTCTTCTTTTGTTTTTTCTTTTTCTCGTCCTGATGTTTCTCGATCCTATTCCATGCTTCTTTTGTTAGTATCACCAGTTTGTTTGAAGCACAATCCCAGATTGAAACATAGGTTTGAGAGACTACATAATGTTGCTGCCAGTGAGCATATTTCTGATACAAAAGCAACGTGCAAATATCTGTTGGTGTAATAGTGCCACCTGTTTCCGGAAGATGTGTATGCATGGTAATTACACCAGTTGTGTCTTTCGCATAGTCGATGGGGATGATGTTTTTATGCAGGGGTTTTTGAGATACCAGCAGATTATTCTCATCAAATGTAAGCAGATAATCATTGCCTATAATAACTACTCCTTGTTTCTGAGGGCCTGTGAGAACATATACTTTTCTTGAATCTTTATCCACTACAGGAATTAGGTTAAGACTGGTGTTTTGGTATTTTTTAAATAATGTATCCTGATTAATCTGAGTCAGTGCTTTCTTGCGAATCAGGTATAAATCTCTTTCCTGCGGAGTAAAGGCTCGTTCTGTGGTATCAATACGAGCTGTTTGTGTATTGAATGTATCATCAAATATAAAAGTAACCAGTACTTTGGGTTCATTTCCTCTGGAGAAGAAAAGACAGCGATTTTCTTCTGCTTCTGTATAAGAGAAATATCCTTCTGCCTGTTCTTTTTTACCCGAGAAATGTTCTAGAAACAGATCAGTACCATACCAGGATGCCATTTCTGATTTGTATAATCGAAATCCTTCTGCTACAATAGATTGTTCATCAGGTTCTTGAGCATAAAGTGGGGTGGATAGCAGAAAAGGAATCGCAAATAAAAGGTGTTTTAAAAGATACATAGAGAAGGACTGAGTATGAAGGAAGGTTTCAACTGTAGGTAAACAGGTCGTACTATATTTAACACCTCTATTTTAGAGAAAATACAACTTTTACACGAGTTGCCAATTGTATGAACTGGACTACGTTTAACAACGTGCTATCGTCAGTACTAATTCCTGCAAATCGTAGGGTTGCTTTCATAAATAAGGTGGTTTGATAGATCGTATAATGGCTATTAATAATACAGGAGTGATAATGTAAACAGAATATATAAACTAATCTCAGTTGTCAAGTTGTGATTGGAGGGATGCTGTTTCTGTAAGTAATTCCTGCGCTTTGTATTTATACTCTGATGAGGATTGTACAACTTGGACAGACGAAGAATTGATCCACCGAATTAGGATTTGATTATGCATGTAAAAACGATCCTCCTTGACAGTTGTTTTTTGAGAGTCAAAAGCTTCCGGATCGTTATTTTCCTGTGCTGCTTTTTTGTCATAATACATGGGACGATTATAGCGGTGCTCTTGTCGCAGAATGAAAAAAGAATTTCCATTTTCCAGATAATATTCTGTTGTTACATAGCCAGTTTCCCCATAATAGGTGGCTTTCATTGCCAGGAGCTTCCCACTTTTGTAAAATCCCGTTACACTACCACCCTCTGATGATCCTTCCAGATCCTTTTGAACTGTATCTAATACAAAAAGTTGCTGATGTATCAACGTGTATTTCTGTCGGATCTCTTTGATTCGAATCTCCTGGTTTTGTGCCTTAGCAGTAAAACCAGCTAATAGAATGAAGATAAAGAATAAGGTTATCTGCCATTTGACAGTTAGTACAACCCCTCTCATGCTTGTTCTGCTTTACGATATGTCACGTAAACAAAATCAAAAAACATAATCCAGAATAAAATACTGGGAAGTCCTATCCATTCATGTCGGTAAGGTACATCATACATGACTAATAGTACCGTTATGTACATGACCAAAACCCATAGAACCTTGAGTATATCCAGATGGCTTTTGGTAGATTTTATAAGGAAGCTTATCACATATATCAGCATGGATAGCATACAACCTGCTACAATAAGTTCCATAGCCATAGGCCAATGCATAATTTTGAACATGAACCCCATTATCATGATTACATTGCTAATGACAATGCCAGAAAAGTATAGTTTATGAATAATGATTTGACTTTGTGATAGTATAAGAAAAAGAGCCAGGAAGTGGGCTATCTGTTCAAAGCGCCAGAATCCGGCGATACTTTCAGGGAAATAATTGCCAGCTATATTGTTCCAGCATAGAAGAATGAAAAAAGCGCCAATTAATAAAACTATAGTATTGATAGTGAGATTTTTAGTTGAGATCATAGAATGTGAGACTTTTCCAGGCAGAAAGGTACAAATTGGCTTAGGAAATGTTATTTCTTTCTGTTGTAAAATAATAGAATGTAATAATTAAATGGATATACAACAGCTATCTTAATCACTAAGAGTAGGTAGGAAAAGAAAAGTAACACACAAGATAGTTTCGTAGGAATCGATATATTTACAAGGAAATAACGAATCACTTGCATGAAGCATATTGACCCCTTATCATCAACTCTGATTGCTATTTTTTGTCTGGTTGTAGGTAATACTTTTGCCCAATCCCCACGTGATTCTACACGAACCAGTCAACGAACAGATACTTCTATAACAGGAAAGACATTTACATTGTCGGAGATTGTGGTATCTGCTTCCCGGATGGAAGAGAAACTTCTGCAATCTCCTGTTAGTATTGAAAAGATGAGTAGCCGGGATATTCGCTTTTCGGCACAGCCATCCTATTTTGATGCATTGGAGAATATCAAAGGAGTGCAGATGATTGTACCCAGCCTTGGATTTAAAGTGCTCAATACCCGTGGATTTGCCAATACTACCAATGTGCGGTTTGTGCAGCTTGTGGATGGAATGGATAACCAGGCTCCGCATATTGGTGCTCCGATTGCCAGTGCAATGGCTCCGGGAGATCTGGATGTAGAGAGTGTGGAAGTTATTCCGGGTACAGCTTCTGCGTTGTATGGAATGAATGCCATCAATGGCCTGGCCAATATTCTCACCCGAAATCCTTTTGAACATACAGGTCTGAGTATACAGCAAAAGGTAGGTATAAACCATGTGGCTGACAAACAGATCTCTCCTCAGTTGTATTCTGAAACGGCTTTGCGTTACGCACAAAAACTTTCGTCTAAACTGGCTTTTAAGATCAATGGTTCCTACACAGGTGGCTATGACTGGATTGCTGATGACAGAGCCGATTTGTTTCCCAATGGCAATGCTTCGGCCGGACTTACTGGATCAGACAATCCGGCAATAGACCCTGTAAATTCCTATGGAAATGAATCCGCTAACCGACGCACGCTATCCTTAAATGGAAAAAATATTGTAGTAGCCCGTACCGGATATGCAGAAAAGGATGTGACTGATTATCATCTGCGAAACTGGAAGGGTGACATTGCTTTACACTGGCGTCCTGTAAAGGGACACGAAGTTATCTATGCCTACCGGATTGCCTATCTGAATTCTATTTATCAGCGATCCAATCGGTTCCGTCTGGAAGACTATCTGCTTGGTCAGTATAGCATTCAGTGGCGTGCTCCCGGCTGGCAGCTTCGAACGTATCTGACGTCTGAAAATACGAGAAATTCGTACAATCTACGATCTATGGCCGAAAATATCGATCGTGGATATAAAACAGATAACACGTGGTTCTCTGATTTTACACAGGGGTTTACTCAGGCTATTGCCCAAGATAAAAGTACTATTGATGCCCTACAAGTGGCCCGTCAGGCTGCAGATGCAGGCAGGCCTGTACCAGGAACTGCTGCATTTCAGAAGCAGATAGATACACTGCGAACAGTAAATAACTGGGACATTGGTGCAGCCTTACGGGTAAAAGCGTATCTGTTTCATATAGAAGGGCAAGCCAATCTGGGCGAAAACCTTTTGAAAGGATTTAAGAACACTAGTGGTATTGACATTAATCTGGGATTTGACCATCGACGGTATAGTATTGTACCTGACGGCAATTATTTCATCAATCCTACAGAGCCAGGCAAAAATCTGGTCTATGGAAAAACAGGTGGGTTTGTTCAGCTAAACCGGTCTTTTGCACAGTCTAAGGTGAAGGTAGGGTTGACATTGCGATGGGATAAGTCAGATTACTTTACCCTGAAATGGAACCCGCGTGTTACAGTTGTGTATTCTCCATCAGAGATGCATCACTTCAGAACTTCCTTCCAGAGTGGATATCGCTTTCCCAGCATTTTTGAAGGCTTTTCGAATGTTACTAGTGGAGGAGTAAAAAGGGTAGGAGGGTTGCCTGTGATGTCGAATGGTATTTTTGAAAATTCTTATATCCGATCTTCTGTAGATGCCTTTGTATCTGCTGTCAATGCAGGAGTGAACAAGCTGGGCGCCTCCAAACGGGATAGTCTTATTGTCGCGAATGCAGGGTTAATTACCCGTAATACCTATACATATCTGAAACCTGAGAAGATTCAGTCGCTGGAGGTGGGATATAAAGGGTTGTGGCTGGATGGGGATTTGTATGTGGACGCAGACTTTTATTACAATTACTATCAGAATTTTATGGCTCAGATTGAAGCCAATATTCCCAAAGGGAGTAATCCGGATTCTCTGGCTTTTTATATGTATGACCGTACCAAACAGGACAGATACCGTTTATGGACTAATTCTAAAACTACTGTATACAACTACGGAGCCAGTGTTGGACTTCGGTATATGCTTACATCTGATTTGTCATTACGAGGCAATGTATCGTTTTCCAGACTGGATCATAAAACTTCCAATGACGGACTGGAAGACGGGTTTAATACGCCACAGTGGACATTGAATATGGGAATTGCTCATGAGCATATCTGGAAAGGTTTGGGTGCCGGACTGACCTATAAGTGGCAAAGCCGTTATTACTGGCAGTCTTTTCTGGTAAATGGAGATGTGCCTTCTTATTCTACGGTAGATGCTCAGGTGTCGTATCATTTTTCTGGTGCATTAGATAGTCGTATAGGTGCTACTAATCTGTTCAATCACTACTATGTATCTTTTCTGGGTGGCCCTCAGATTGGTGGATTTTACTATACTACCGTTACCTGGAATCTTCCTCAGAAACGAGATAAGTAGTGACTATCAGTAGGTAATTCTTTTTTCTAAGATCCGGTCATAGTTGTTTTACGTAAGTTTGTCAGATGGATAACAGAGAAAGAATCTAACACGGATTTTAGAAAACAGACATAAAATGAACATTGCGTTTAAATAAACCGTTTATAGGGTAAGAAAGATTTTTCTGTTGTCTGGACAATCTACAGATCCATTGTCAACCCCAAAAAAAATTACAATGAAAAACAGACCAGGCATAAAGGCCATACTTATTGTATTTAGTATTGTTTGTACCGTGCTCTGTACCAGTTGCGTACAGGGACAAAATGAAAAGAAAGGAAAACCTATGACAAATCCGTATTATTCCCAAACCGATACCACACACCTGAATGTGTCTAATGCTGAATGGAAAAAAATACTTCCGGCTGACTTGTATGCTGTAGCAAGAGAACAAGCTACAGAACGTGCCTTTACTGGTAAATATTGGGATAAGGATGAGAAGGGGACCTATTATTGTGCTGTATGTGGTAATAAGCTGTTTAACTCAACAGCCAAATTTGCCAGCAGTTGTGGATGGCCTAGCTTCTTTGAGGCAGTTCGTCCTAATAGTGTGATTTACAAAGAAGATAATTCATATGGGATGCATAGAGTAGAGGTAATCTGTAGCCGTTGTGACTCTCACTTGGGACATATTTTTGATGATGGTCCTGCACCTACTTACAAGCGATTCTGTATGAACTCTATCTCTCTTACCTTTGAGCCGTTTAACCAGAAATCACACACACAACAAACTGCTTCCGGTAATCATTAAGAGGATTTCCGATAGTATACGAAATTAGTGGTTGATAATAGTATATGCAGTTTAGTTTTAGTCCATTAGTCTTCTTTTGGTTGAGGAAAGACTAATGGATTATTTTTTAAAACATCTTTTGACTATCACCGGACACTAAACGAATTACGTTCATATACAGTAACCAGTTGATGGGCAGATGTGTATACTTTGTGAAACTCACTTGCTAATTCACTCCTGGTTGAAGTGAGCTTAGGGTCCCGTTCTGTGGTTCCAATCAGTACAACATGGGTAATTTGTCCGTGAGATAATTGCTCAAAGCCAGCGATGTTGAGCGGTTTTTTGGGCGAGAGTTGATCAATGACAGGATCTTTGACAAAGTCCCATTGTCTTCCATTGATAGGAAAATAATTGTATTGAGCCTGGTAATTGTGTAAACATACTTGTTGGTCTCCCAAACACAGATAGTTGGATATATGTATAAAATGTCGGGGCAGATGTTCCGGATTTTTAAGCCGTGTATCATATTCAATAGATGTATAAGGCAAAACTACGGCATGAGAAGGAATAAAACGCTCTGCTGTTAAAATCTCCTCCATTTCCATAGAAAGCGTATTCATATACCGGATCTGACGAACGAGAAATCCTGTTGCCAGAAAAAATGTTAGCAAAAGAATTGATTTTTGCATTCGGTCAGAAACAGGTTCTGAGGAATAGGTGGCAATGGTCAGAATAATCAGTGTACAGAATAAAAATCCAATTCGGGGACGGATGATGAAGCCACCTGCAATACGTTCAGGCATAAATAAGTATAGTACCAAAGTCACACTACCTATTACTACAAATGCCAGAAAGTATTTGTATTGACGGTAGTAGAGTAAACGGCGTAATGTAATTACCAGCAGAATTACTAGTGTTAGTGACAGTAGAGAAAAGAGGATTTGAGTAAGTAAACTACCATCTGAATCAAGAATAGTAGTCATACTGGCTAAACCCCATAGGAAGTCTAGTTGCTCATGAGGAAGATAGATTTCCTCTTTACTTTTGTTGGATAAGATAAAGTATACAAAAAGCAATCCGGCAGGTGCATATATTAACAACCAGTATTGCAGTGATTGGCGAAAATTTTCGGGTAAAGAAAGTAATTTTATCAAGCCTGATTTCCATTGTATAAAAGACCATCGGTTACCAGATCGCTGATAGGTGTAACGGTCCAGAAGAAATGCTCCACTGATCAGGGCAGAAAATAAAAATGTAAGCGGATGTGAAAAGAGGATTAATAATACAAGGCCAGTCAATATAAGTATGTTTCTGCGTGTAAAATAATAGTCAATAGAGAGCCACTTACCAATAAAGAGAAACAACAGTACAAAGCTAAGTGACTGATTATAAAAGCCAAACATAAAGACCTGGCTATACAGGAACGGGAAAATCAGTAGGGAATAGATACTTGCATTGGGATTTAGCCGGGTCAATGCATAGCGAAAAGTCAGTGGAAGTCCGACTATGTAACTCAGCAGGATTATTTTCTCAGCCAGAGCTGCTGGAATACTATACATCAGTAATGCCAGCGTTACATGACCTATCCAGTTAGTAGAAAAATGATGATTAAGCTGATAGAAATTGTCAATTAAGTCAATATTGCCATCCCAGAAATTTTTCAGCAACAATGCATTATACAAATGCGCAGGCCCATCATCCGTTAGTGTATACTTTTCCAGAAAAAGAGGAATCAGATAGAGACCTGTAAGAAAAGAAAATAAAAAAATTTCGATTGATATACCCTTGGATAGAGGATGTCTCTGCTCCAGTACCATTTTAGAAGCGACCATTTACCGTAAGCTCAGTGTTCTGTATAGTTATAAGTAGTATACAAAAAAGTAAAGGCTTGTCTGTAAAAGACAAGACACAATGTATTAATTTTACTTTTTTACCGAGACTTTAGCGTTAACAATATACTTAAAAGTGTATTAACTTCCTAATCTATACTTGTATTTTAATACATATTGACTGCAGAATGTAAACGGAAGGAGCCAATAGTTGATAATCATTATCTAATTTATGACTTTGCTTTATTCTGAGTTATTATCTTCTTTCGATTGCCATAATAGTTTGTTTGCTTCATAGGCATCATACAATCCTTTTCGGAAAAGAAGAGAACCAGGAGTAATAATACAAAGCACATGGTACAAATATCGTGATAGTCACTTTAATCACGAGTGGTATTATAGGTGCGCTGGCAATCTTTTTCCCGCGAGGTTGGCCTTTGGCCTTGTGGGCGGAAGGATCGGGAAAAAGTGCCTTTTTTTGGTTACTTTTTTGGGCAAGCAAAAAAGTGACAGGTGGTAGGAAGAATAATGTTCCGGACTATAAAGAACTATGGAATATAGAAGCAAAATCTATTAGATAAAGAAAGTACATAATGAGGTAACCAATCACCTATCCCAGATGATTACTCTCAAAATACTTTTTGACAAGTACCTGAATGTACCGTTTCAGATAGGCATCATTGAGAAATACATTAGACCAGTTTTCATAACGCTGACATTGTACGCCTAAGTAAAAGAAATGCGAACATACTGCCAGTGTAGGAAGTAGGCGCTTTTCTTCCGTCGTTAGGGGAGTGATGGATTCATACCCCCTTAGAAAGCTTTCTGTTTTGCTTTGGTATTCTGTTTCTACTTTTTCTGTGTTATGAAGTTGTAGAAGATAATAGGCGATATCATGACAAAGCCAGCCATTGCCGCAAAAATCAAAGTCAAAAAGCGTAATCTCTTTATCATCATAGATGTTCAGGTTATCAAACCAGATATCCATATGTACTACTCCCTGACGAATAGATTGCAGGTTGGCCGTGGTGAGTTGGTCGAGCAGGTACCTCTGAGCAGATTTCATAAACTGCATTTCAGGGATATCGGTTGGAAGAAACTTCTTTAGTTCCTCAAAAGGATCCATCAACAATAGTTGTGGGGTATACTGAACCCGTTGTAGCGTTAGATTATGTGTAACCTGATGGAATCTGGCCATCGTTTCACCCACCTGATAATGCTGATCTATGGAGAGACTATGGCATTTTTCGCCAGGGGCAAACGAAAACATCACACCCAATCGTGTTCCTTCCGGTGCATTGATGGATTGAATATACTGACCGGAAACATCTGGTAAGGCTACTGAAACCGCTATATTGTGATTTTGTACAAGCTGGAGTAAGCGGATTTCTTCTGTTATTTCCTGTTCACTACGCCAGTTTAGGCTATAGATCCGAAAAATATAACGGTTAGTTTGATCTGTAATGAGATAGGTGTGATTAACTCCTGCTTTTAATAAGCGACAAGTGGCGGATGTACTGAGGTTGTATTGTTTTTGCAGCAAAGGACTTAATGCATTCGATGATAGAATCGAACTGGAAACAGGAAAATGAGCCATGAAAGAGAGTGGATAGCAGTAAGAACAGGCAAATATAGTACTTTCCTGAACTAGTTTACATGCATGGAATCGATTCCACTATGCTATTTCCTTGAAGGTCAAAATCAGTAGGCAGAGACAGGCCTGTAGGTAAGTTGATCAGAAAAGAATATTTTGCCTTCTGATATGCTTTCTACCACTATTTTCGATGAATATAGATAACGCTACTATACCAACAAGTAATACTACTTACCTTACCTGAAATTTTAGGCCTGTATTGCATTCTCTATTTGTCTGAAACCAAATGGCTTTCTGATAAAGCGTTCCGCACCCTTTTCTATTGCCTGAACATGTGCACTATCCATCGCACTGAGAACAATGATACGTATATTAGGCAGAATATCTTTAATCTGTGAAATATAGTCAACGCCCTTGCCGTCAGGTAAGTTGTTATCCATCAGTACTATAGACGGCTTAAATGCCTTAGCCTTTTCCAGACCATCTGTCAGGGTCTGAGCACATACCACCTGGTAATGTCTTGTTTCCAGAAAGCGAGTAAGAAGATCGCATACTACAGTCTCATCTTCGATAATCAACACGCTACTTTCCATTTTATTTAGTCGGTGTATAATTTAGAGATATTTCTTTACTTGATTCTAGTTATAACAATATCTGTGCCTGCTGTTATTTATCTCTTCTAAATGTATTCTGAATGTGCTAGCCAAACAGGCTGTATAGCGGTTTTTACTTACTTTACAGGATTTTTTATAACAGACTTATTTTCAAGAAGATGTATATACTAAAAAAAACGGATAAACAGATGGTTCTTTAAGTAATTTCTACATTTTATTAAAATAAAGAATAAGGCCTCTAAAGGTGTTACTAATTCTCTACACTACTATACATCTGATAAATGCTACAGCCAGGTTTCTGCTCTCTCTTCTACAGAGGGTTATCCTGTGTTTGCTGCCTGGGCCATGTCCATGCATACCACACAATGGTACCGGTGAGAACAATTTCCACAACTGCCAGATAACTATAGAAGATCATCCATGTATCATTGGTGGTAATGAGTATAAGGGTCATTATGAGAGTAAAAAAGATTCCAAATACCAGATTGAACCAGCGACTTATCTGTGGTTTGAGAACAAGAGATAGAAAGATCATAAGACTGGGGACAGTCATAAGAAGAGAAAAGCACAAAAGTGAAATAGGAGTAGTTGTACCTACTCCAGACTGACCTTCCATCAGATGTTTGATACGTCCTGGCACAAATAGCGAGAAAAAATCACCATATACATAGCAAAACATTACTGCTGTCCACAAAGCTGCAAGCTTAATTCTGACATTTACCTGAAAATCCTGGAGTGTATGGGTATGCATAACCGTTAGTGAAAATAAAAAGTACAGCATTTATGCAAAATCCTTTGTAAAGTAACCCTGAAGTTATTCTATCACTATCTAAATAGATGCGATAGTGATAGAATACCACATGCAACATCATCCAAGCTCCAGTGTTGTTTCTGCCTGAATCTGTTGTATGAAATACTGATCGTGAGAAATAACCAGTACAGTACCTGTAAAGGCTTGTATCGCATGTGTCAACACCTCCTGGCTATGTATATCCAGATTGTTGGTAGGTTCATCGAGTATTACCATATCCGGAGTATTATCGCTGGCTGCCAGACAGCAGAGAAGTAGTTTCATCTTTTCACCACCACTGAGGTCTGCACATTTTCTGTCCCACATGTCACGGCCAAACTGGTGTTGATAGAGAAGCATTTTGAGTTCATGTTCCTGTAAGTGCCGGGTATTGAATTTCTCTATTTGTTCCACTATGGAATACTGAGGTTTTATAGCTGAATACTCCTGATCCATATAAATATAGTGAAAGTCCGCTCTGTACACTTCTCCTTCGGAAGGTGATAACTTGCCGGTTATGAGATGCAAAAGAGTAGTTTTGCCTGCTCCGTTGTTTCCTGATATGCGTATTCTATCACCTGAACGAATCTGGAAGGACAGGGGAGAAGACCACAGCTTTTGCTGTGTATACGCAAAGTTGATGGCTTTAGCCGCTATCAGATTTTTTCCCTGATGGAGATCGGATTTTCGCAGATCAACCTGTAATACTTTAGAAGCTTGTATCTGTGTTTTGAGTTCTTTGAGGTCTTCTGAAATACCGCTGATCTTCTCATTGTGTGCTTCTTTGAGCTTGGCTGTACTTTGCTCAGCCTGTCCTTTGCGGCTATTGGCAATGATACGGGGTAAAGCAAGCTTTTGTCCGTGAGCTTTTCCCCGAGCCTCTTTCTTGTGGCGTTGTTCTGCTACTTCCCTGGCCTTTTGTTGTGCCTGTTTTAATGTCTTTTCTTTGTCATCTACCTGTTCCTGCAAAGCCTGTAGTTTGGTTTCTTTCTGTTCTTTATAAAAATCATAATTGCCTCCATACACCTCAATGCCATTGTGGCTGAGTTCCAGTGTAACAGGGAGTAGATTTAACAATGTTCTGTCGTGACTAACTACTACAATGGTGGCTTTGCTGCCACTGATAAATGCATAAAGAAGATCACGACTGTGCGTATCCAGGTGATTGGAAGGTTCATCCATCAGAATAATTTTGGGAGAATGGATGGATATGCCTGCCAGAAAAACTTTGGTTTTTTCTCCTCCACTCAGCGATTGAAGGGTTTGGCCTAGATCCAGATGCTGGAGCTGCCAGAGTTCCAGAGCTGCTTTTACCCGTTCTTCAATCTCCCAGTCATCATCCAGTGCTGTAAAATGTTCAGGAGAGGCATCTCCTTGCAGGATAGCCCGTAGTGCCTTTATTTTCTGATCTACACCCAGCATTTCTGCTAGGCTAAAGGCATCGTACTGCCCCATATGCTGAGGAACATAATAGGGTTTTTCTGAGAGAGTTATGTCTCCCTCAGATGCCTGCAGGCGGCCTGCCATGATTTGTAAAAGGGTAGACTTGCCAGTGCCATTTGGACCAATGAAAGCCGCTTTCTCTCCTGTAGCAAGAGACAGCGTGAGATTACGAAATAATACTTCCCGATCGGGATGGATATAGGAAATGGATCTGAGGATGATACTCATAGCAATAAAGAGGATAAATAAATGGAGAGAATAGAGTATAGAGAGGCTACACAAACCGAACGGATTTGCAAAGCATCGATAAGAGATAAAAAGCAGGGCTTTTTGCTAAGGTATCTATTACATCGTATCTAAGTTTAGCCAATACAGGTAGGAGATCTGTAGTTGACAAATGAATATATATTACCAAAATGCTCCAGAAGGGGCTGAAACCGCATGATGGTATATGACCATCATTTACTTAGATATTCTCATTGTAGTAATGAATTATGTTTGTAATGCTACAAAGGTAAAACAGATAACCGGAAAAACAAAATTTGTCGTTATTGATTGGCGATTCTGTAAATAGGCTGAATTTGATACATATCTATTCATAACCGGAGTTCTGGTCATGAATGAAATGAAAAAAATATTTTAAGACTTCCAGTTGAAATCGTTTTTGACCATAGTTCGAATCATTTTTGCGTTTGACCAGAATACTGATCACTTTCAAGAAATATTCGAATAATGGTCAATTTCTTGTTTGACCGGAATTTAGTTCACTGTCATAAACGACCGGAGTTTAGTTCAAAATAGAAAAAGCACTAAGATTATAGTCTGTTTTTGTCTAGATTTTTGAGTAAATGTCTGATAATCAATAGGGGTAAGAAGGGTAAGATGCGGGTAAGTTGCGGGTCAGATGTAAGTAGTTGATAATCAGTTAGGGTAAGAAGGGGTAAGAATATTTTCTATACTACGTGTGTTATATATATTATATAAAAGAAAATAATAAATATAGCATATACTAACCCTTTCTGCTCCTATTCTTCTGCTACCGTTTAGCTCTAAACATCTTACCCTTCTTACCCGCATTGATTATCAATCACTTATATCTTGCCCGCAACTGACCCGCATCCGACCCTTCTTACCCCTTGATATAGTTTCAAACTATCAAAATGCTTTCTCTTAACAGACAAAGTTGTTCACTACCGGACAAAGAGTGTCCGGTAGTGAACAACCAACATATCCACTATACCTGCTAAAAGCCCATTTTAAGGCGTTTAGAGCCTGTCTACATTATGGCATATGATTTGGTTTGCAAAATGATAACTAATCAATACCATCCTATGCGGAGAGCTTTTCTGGGAGAGTTTGAAGAACTCATTTTACTGATTGTAGCTGCCTGTACCGAAGATGCCTATGGTGTAACTATCTGGGAGCAGGTACAGGAGCAGACAGGCCGGAGTATTACCATCAGTGCTGTACATGCTACTTTATATCGTCTGGAGGAGAAAGGATTTCTGTCTTCACAGATGGGTGGGGCCACTGCCGAGCGGGGAGGGCGCAGAAAACGATTTTTTTCACTGACAGTAGCAGGTAGCAGGGCACTGATAGAACTGGAACAGATGCGCCAGAAATTATGGAAAGCTATTCCGGAAGGTAAACTTCAGATACTCGGTCAGTAACTACTAAAAC
This sequence comes from Xanthocytophaga agilis, assembly GCF_030068605.1. Taxonomy (NCBI): domain Bacteria; kingdom Pseudomonadati; phylum Bacteroidota; class Cytophagia; order Cytophagales; family Rhodocytophagaceae; genus Xanthocytophaga; species Xanthocytophaga agilis. Next base: position 1,519,931 of record NZ_JASJOU010000001.1, on the reverse strand, counting down.
GTCTGTGTGATGAATAAAGAATTACTATATACAAATGAACATAAAAGGTCTTACAGAACATTCTGGCGGTGGCATATAGGAATCGATTTGCTTTTGCTTGTTCCGTATGTCTGGGCAGGCAGTGATGCCTTATACCGCTTTTATTATGGTCTATCGCTTAGAGATGAGCATGCCTTGTTGAATCTTCAGATTCTAACAGGAGTGTTTTTGGGTTATCTGGCTCATAGTACTTATCTGATATGTTGTATGGTTTATTTTTTCTTTACAAAAGATTTTCGGGTAGTCGGCTATCTCTCTTTTTACACTGTATTAATTGTGCTGCTAACATGTAGTGCGTATGCCTGTACAGCAGCTTTGCTTGTTTTTGGAATGTAATAATACTGCACACTCTATTGATACGATTTTACTGACTGTTTGATTCTGTTGATTATGAATACCAAAAATCATCCTACACAACCCCCTCGCTGGGCAGACCGCCTGCTGGAATGGTTTGTATCAGATCATCTGCTGGAAGACGTGCAGGGCGATTTGTATGAGATCTATCAGCGAAGAGTCAAACTAGTAGGTATAGCCAAAGCCCAAAGAGAATACGGCTGGAATGTGATCCGGTATATTAATCCGTTTTTCAGAAAACAAAAAACTACTCACTATACTCAACCTTTGATATCAACAACTATGTTACGAAACTATTTTATTATCACCTGGCGGCAGCTACTGACTAACAAAGCTTATAGTTTCCTGAATATAGCCGGACTGGCTACAGGCATGAGTGTAGCCTTACTGATTGGACTATGGGTGTATCATCAGTACTCCTATGACCGTTTTCTGCCGGATTCTGAGCAACTGTATCAGGTGAAACGTAACTTTGATGAAAATGGAGATAATACACTTACTTTTAATACTACCTCACTAAAACTGACAAATGTACTCCGTAGTGAAGTTCCCGAAATAGAGTATGTAGCAGAAAGTGACTGGATGGGGTCACATGGATTAAAAGTAGGGGAGACAAAGTTATTTAAGAATGGAGCAGTGATAGGACGTGATTTTTTGCAAATGTTTCAGTATCCACTACTGGAAGGAGATCCCAAAACTGCATTACATTCGGCCTATTCCATTGTACTTACAGAATCAACAGCCAAAGCTTTGTTTGGCGATGAAAACGCCATGGGAAAGATCGTGCGCTTTGATAATGACAACGATCTGAAGGTGACAGGCATTTTAAAAGATATTCCTTCCAACTCTTCCTTTCAGTTTAATTTCCTGGTTCCGTTTGACTACTATGAGCAAACCAAATCCTGGATAAAAGAGGCCCGTACAGGCAGCTTTGGAAATAATTCTTTCCAGATTTTTGTCAAGTTGAAAAAAGGTGCTGATTACGATCAGGTTCTCGCAAAAATAGGACCTATCGAACATACGGAAAAAGATAACGTCAATGCAATGCGATCTACAGTGATTATGCAGCCATTACAACGATGGCATTTATACTCCGAATACATCAATGGCAAGGATAGTGGTGGGTTTATTGAATATGTGCGTATTTTTAGTGTAATCGGAGTGTTGGTATTGCTTATTGCCTGTATCAACTTTATCAATCTGACTACTGCCCGCAGCGAAAAACGGGCGAAAGAAGTAGGTATTCGTAAGTCCATCGGTTCCGAACGCAAACAGCTTATCGCACAGTTTCTGGTAGAAGCTGTAGTATTCACAGGAATTGCCTTTGTACTGGCGTTCTTCCTATCCTGGGCTATCCTACCTGCATTTAACGCTCTAACAGCCGCACACATACATATTCCTTTTGCCAATGTATATTTCTGGCTTATCACAATAGGATGTGTTCTGATTACCGCTTTGCTGGCAGGTAGCAGACCCGCCTTTTATCTGTCTTCCTTTCAGCCTGTCAAAGTGCTGAAGGGGGCTATGCGAATGGGAAAAACAGCTTCCTTACCCCGCAAGGTATTGGTAGTCACCCAGTTTAGCTGCTCAATCGCGTTGATTACAGGAGCTATTGTCATCTACCAACAGGTTCAGTATGCCAAAGACCGGCCTACCGGATATGATGTAAACCGACTCTTGTCAACGAGTGTAAATGGAGATCTGCAAAAGAATCATACTGCATTGAAAAATGAAATGCTTCAGAAGGGAATCATCGAATCCGTTACTACTTCTTCCAGTCCGGCAACAGATATTTCCTGGCATTCTACTCCTGAACAATGGCCTGGAAAACGTGCAGGTGAAACAGTAGAGTTAGGGGTGATTATCACAGACAACGAGTATTTTAAAACAATGGGAATGGCAATAAAAGATGGGCGAAATTTCTTTAGTGCAACAGATACCAACAGTGTTATTTTTAATGAAACAGCGATTAAGCGCTTACGCTTAGAAAATCCGATAGGTCAGCTAATTACTTTTAACGAAAAGCAATACCAGATTGCAGGAGTAGTAAAGGATGCTCTTATGATGTCTCCTTTCACAGCGGCTGATCCCACTATGTTTTTATGTACACCTGATGTACAGGATGAGATGATGTATCGGTTGTCACCACAGATCAAAACACAGGACGCTCTCCAGCAGCTTACAGCATTATTCACGAAGTATAATCCTTCGTATCCCTACACCTATGAGTTTACCGATGTAACGTATGCCAAAAAGTTCAATCTGGAAGTACTAATCGGAAAGCTGGCAGGGATCTTTGCAGGCTTAGCCATCTTTATTTCCTGTCTGGGATTGTTTGGCCTGGCTGCTTATATGGCCGAACAACGCACCAAAGAGGTGGGTATTCGTAAAGTATTGGGTGCTTCGGTATTTAGTCTGTGGGAACTACTCTCCAAAGATTTTCTGGCACTTGTACTGATTGCCTTTGTGATCGCAACACCTATATCCTGGTACCTGCTCAATGGATGGCTCTCCAAGTATGCTTACCATACACAAATTTCCTGGTGGGTGTTTGTGCTGACAGGCTTGGGTGCCTTAGGCATTGCGCTGGTTACTGTAAGTTTTCAGGCAATCAAGGCTGCCTTAATGAATCCTGTCAAGTCATTACGCTCTGAATAAGCACACTGAATAAATCTATGGAACCCATTCCAAATCCCCCTCGTTGGGCAGATCGTTTGCTGGAATATTTTGTATCAGATCGCCTGCTGGAAGATGTGCAGGGCGATCTGTATGAAATCTATCAGCGAAGAGCTAAGATGGTAGGTATAGCCAAAGCCCGTAGGGAATATGGATGGAATGCTGTGCGGTACATCAATCCCTTTTTCAGAAGTTATAAATCCAATCATGACACTCAACCTTTATTCTCTACTTCTATGATTCAAAACTATATAAAAATAGCCCTGCGTTCTCTCTGGAAAAGTAAAGGCTATGCCACTATCAATATACTAGGCCTTTCAGTGGCCTTCTGTATCTGCACATTTTTATTCTTAACTGCCTACAATCAGCTTACTTTTGACTCCTTTCATGCAGATAAAGACCGAATTTATCAGGCCTATTTGTTTTTTAATAATCCTGATAAGCCAGAGCGAAGAGGACAGTTACCACTTCCGTTTGTTCCTGCTATCAAAGCTGAATATCCGGAGGTAGAGGCTGCTACACGTTTTGTGAACGAGAGAAGCCTTATCGAATACAAAGACAAATCGCTGGATAAAGTAATACGTTTGGTAGATGCAGATTTTCTGAAGATATTTTCATTTCCTCTGATCAAAGGAAACCGGCAAACGGCTTTTCAGGAGCTAGGAAATATTGTATTAAATGAGACAACTGCCAATGCCTTATTTGGCACAGAAGATCCGATAGGAAAGCAGATTCAACTCAAAGACAATGGAGAAACAAAGAGCTACATCGTAACTGGAGTGCTGGCAGACGCCCCCACCAACTCGACAGTGCGATATGATGTGCTAGTCCGGATTGAGAATATACCCGGATACCACAGCCGACAGAATCAGTGGGATGATTTCTCTCATACAGTATATGTAAAGCTTGCTGAAAACACCGATCCTGAAGTCCTTCAGAAAAAGCTGAAATCATTCTCGCAAAAGTATTTTGCTCCTACCGTTGAAACCCTGAAAAAGAAGGGTGCCCGACCCGATCAGCGTGGCGATATCGCTGCTGTGCGGTTTCAGAATCTATCCAAGCTTCACTTTGATAGTGAGCTCTCTGGTGGACCTCCTGTGACGGTTGTATATGTACTGCTGGGTATAGCTCTCTTTATTCTGCTTATCGCTTGCTTTAACTTTATTAATCTAAGTATAGCCCGATCCTTTACCCGTGCCCGTGAGGTAGGTGTGCGTAAATACCTGGGGGCTTTGAAGAGTCAGCTCTTTATGCAGATATGGGGTGAAACAACGGTAGTATGTTTTCTGGGACTGATGGCGGGAGTAGTGCTGGTAGTGCTGCTGGTGCCAGAGTTTAATGCCGCATTTGATGGGAAAATTAGCCTGAACTATGTGCTTCAGCCAGGGGTTATTGTAGGGATACTGGTCATGTTTCTCTTTGTAACCTTGCTGGCAGGTGGCTATCCAGCCTGGCAGATGTCTCTGTTCAATGCTATTGAAGTACTCAAGGGCAAAATTACATTAAAGCGTCCTGGCTTTCTGCGTAATTCGCTGATCGTAACACAATTTGCCATGTCGTGTCTGCTTACCTGTTGCACCATACTGGCTGTTCAGCAAACAGATTATCTGCGTTCTGTGCCACTGGGCTTTGAAAAAGAACAGATTATCAGTATTCCGGTTGGCAACAAGTATGAGGGCAGACAAGTACTACAAAGGATGCGAAATAAGTTCGCCAATGATCCTTCGGTGATTGCTATCAGTGGTTCCAATGTAAATCTGGGACGCGGCAAGGATAATTCTACAAGTCGCGCAATGGTCGGATTTGATTACAAAGGGAAGAATATAACTACGGATTGGCTGCTGGTAGATTACGATTATCTGAAAACCCTCAACATCAAGTTATTGAATGGACGAGAGTTTGAACGTGGCTATGCAGCGGATTCAGTTGATAAAGTAGTGATTACAGAAAGTATGGCGCAGGCACTTGGCGAAAAACAAGCCGTCAACTCCTATTTTCAGGTAGATAGTGGGGGAACCAAGTACCAGGTAATCGGACTAATTGCCGATTATCATTTGTATTCCCTTGCCCAGAAAAAATCGCCAATTACTATGCATATTTCCAGCACTGAAGGAATCAGCTACATTTTTGTTCGTGTAGCTCCGCAGAGTGTAAAAACAGCAATGACCAAGATGAGAGACACCTGGAAAGAGGTGGCTCCGGGTGCTGAATTTATTGGCTCGTTTGTAGATGAAAACGTCGACAGCTGGTATAAAAGCGAAGAGAAAATGTCACAGATATTTTCAATTGCTTCTTTGGTTGCTATTCTATTGTCCTGTCTGGGATTGTTTGCGGTAGCTCTATTGGTAGTAGAACAACGCACCAAAGAAATCGGTATCCGTAAAGTGCTGGGTGCCAGCATTGCTAACCTGATCCTTATTCTTTCCAAAGATTTTCTCAAGCTGATTCTGATCGCATTGGCAATAGCTACTCCACTGGCTTGGTTTGGTATGCAACAGTGGCTCAATAGCTATCCATACAAGATTCAGATCAATGCCTGGGTATTTGTAGGAGTAGGAGTGGCAGCAGTCTCAATTACTTTACTGACAGTAAGTTTTCAGGCAATTAAGGCTGCTTTAATGAATCCTGTCAAGTCATTACGTTCTGAATAAGCACACCGAATAAACTCATGGAACCCATTCCCAATCCCCCCCGCTGGGCAGATCGTTTGCTGGAATATTTCGTATCAGATCATCTGTTGGAAGATGTGCAGGGCGATCTGTATGAAATCTATCAGCGGAGAGCTAAGATGGTAGGTATAGCCAAAGCCCGTAGGGAATATGGATGGAATGTGATTCGCTATATCAATCCATTCTTTCGAAAACAAAAGTCTGGTCACTACACTCAACCTTTATTTTCTGCTACCATGATCCGAAATTACGTAAAAATAGCTGTTCGGGGATTGCTCCGTCACAAAAGCTATGCTTTTATCAATATTGCAGGGTTGGCATTAGGACTTGCGGCTACGATTGTTATTCTTCTGATTGTTCGCAATGAATTGACCTATGATAGTTTTCATGCCAAGGCAGACCGAACGTATAGAGTGACTGTACGTGCCCTGGATTATAATCCAAGTGTGTCTTTTGCTATTGCACCTGCCTTGAGAAATGATTTTCCGGAAGCTGAAAATATTTCCCAGTTTTGGCACTGGCAGGAGGGAATGATAAAAATAGGGTCTGAACGGTATAGTGAAAAAGCACTTGCTTTTGCAGATGATCAGTTTGTTCAGGTATTTAATTTTAACTGGTTAGAGGGAAATCCGAAAACGGCTCTTCAGTCCCCCAATTCTATTGTACTTACTGAATCTGCGGCACAAAAGTATTTTGGAAAGGAAAATCCTATCGGTAAAACTATTCAGCTAGAAAATCGCTGGGATTTAAGAGTAACAGGTGTGATGAAAGATCTTCCTTCCAATACACATTTTTCGTTTCGATTTCTGATATCCTGGGCAACCATCCAAAAAGATGCCGAGAAATCTCCCTTTTGGAATATCCAGGGCGGTTTTACCTATGTTACTCTTCCAGAGAAGGTATCTGCCCAAAAAGTAGAAGCACTACTTCCTGCTTTTGTAGATAAAAACTGGGGAAAGGATATTGCAAAGGAGGCCAGATTACTATTGCAGCCTTTACAGGAAATCCATTATGATAAACGTTATATGACACATGTTGTTAAAACCAGAACCAAAGAAAGTATTTATGGACTACTGGGGGTCGCTGTGTTTATCATACTATCAGCCTGTATCAACTTTGTGAATCTGGCAACCGCACAAGCTATCAGACGTGCTAAAGAAGTAGGTGTGCGAAAAACCATGGGTGCTTACCGGCGACAGTTGATAGGTCAGATGCTTGGTGAGACTTCTACACTGGTTTTTATAGCAGTTATGATAGCTATGGTATTAATTTCCTTTTTTATTCCAGTCTCAGAAACATTACTGGACATCAGGCTTAGCAGTGCACAGATTATGGAACCTGATGTACTGGGAATTATTGCCGGAATCGTTTTGCTTACTATTTTGCTGGCAGGATTGTATCCGGCACTTATTCAATCTGGCTTTGAGCCTGTTCAGGCTCTTAAGTCTAAGATTACAGATCAGTCTGTAGGTGGGGTTGGTTTACGTAAGGGATTAGTGGTCATACAATTTGTCATTACACAAGCCATTATTATTGCTACATTGATTGTAGCCAGTCAAATGGATTTTTTCCTGAACCAGGATTTAGGGTTTACGAAAGATGCTGTTATTTCCTTTCCGGTTGGAGAGAAAAGAGAAGTTTTGCTACAAAAACTGGCAACTAAGCCCGGTGTACAGCAGATAAGTCTGGCTTCCGCTGGTCCGGCATATAATTCAAGCTTTGCCCCTTTTATAGCCCCCGAGTTTGGAGTAACAGAAAATCAGGTGACAGAGTTAAAACGTATTGATGAAAATTATATGGATATGTTTCAGCTAAAGCTTCTGGCAGGAGAACCTATACGAAAAGTCAATGGAGAAGATAGCATAAAGAGAATTGTAGTGAATCAGGCTTTGATCCGGAAACTGGGTATTTCCGATCCTCAGAATGCTATTGGAAAAAGGATTCGTGGTGCAGGAGATCCTTGTGTAATTATAGGAGTGGTTAAAGATTTTCAGAGTGAGTCCAAACATGCATTAATCCGACCCTGTATATTGTCCTATGATCCCAAAAAATTCTGGCAGGCCAATGTAAAACTCCGTCCGGAGCAGATGCATGAAACGCTGACATCTATTGAGGCTGACTGGACTGCACTAAACCCTGAGTCTTTGTTTACTTATGAATTTCTGGATGAACACATTGCAAAAAAATATGCACAGGAACAAAATGTATACAATGCTTTCAGACTTTTTGCTACAATAGCTATTCTGATAGGATGTTTGGGCTTGTATGGTTTGGTATCACTTATGACAGTACAGAAGACAAAAGAAGTAGGGATACGAAAAGTATTGGGTGCGTCAGTTAGTAGCATTGTATTGTTGTTTTCACGTCAGTTTATATGGCTTGTATTCATTGCGTTTGCCATCGCCGGGCCGCTCGTCTGGTATTTTATGAATCAATGGCTACAAGAGTTTGCATATCATATTCAGTTAGGTCCGGTCATTTTTCTGATTTCACTAATCATAACTATTCTTATTGCTGCTCTTACTATCGGATATCAGAGTATTAAAGCAGCTTTGGTTAACCCGATTAAAAGTTTACGTTCTGAGTAGAAGAATAACCGCTTTGGTAGAGTAAATACCCTGCGCTCTTCAACCTATCTGGTTGGAGAGTGCATTTTTTATGGTAATTGAATCCAACTAAATGAAAACCACATAGAGTATGTTAATGGGTTCTCCAATTTGCTTTATCTTAAACACCTGATTTATTTATGTTTTTTGTCTATATGAACTACCTTCAAACCACTACATTTCGTCTCGTTACTATTTTCCTTCTTTGCTCAACAGTGGGGTTTAGCCAATCAATTACCAGAAAAGAAGTTGAGGGCAAAATTGCCAGTCTCATTCGTTCTTCTCACTCTGATGTAGGGGTTGCTGTGCTGGATCTGGATTCCGGAGAAAAGATGGGATTCAATGATAAAAAACATTACCCTATGCAGAGTGTCTTTAAATTTCACCTGGGATTAGCTGTATTGAAAAAGGTAGATGAAGGTGTTTTGTCATTGGTCCAGATAATTGATGTGAAAAAAGAAAAGCTGGATACAAATACCTGGAGTCCGATGATAAAAGATTATCCCAATCAGGATCTGCATGTTTCGATAAAGGATCTACTCAGATACACCGTAGAACAAAGCGATAACAATGCCTGTGATATCTTATTTGAACTAGTGGGTGGACCTGCAAAAGTCAATGCTTATATCCATAGCACAGGAGTACAGGATATTCAGATCTCTGCTACAGAAGGTGAGATGAAAAAGGCATGGTCTGTTCAGTTTACCAACTGGTCTACACCAATAGCTGCTGTTCAGCTACTTGAAAAATTCTATAAGGGAAACCTCCTCAAGAAAGTGCAGCATGACTTTTTATGGGAACTGCTGGTACGTTCGATACGATCTGAACGCCTTCAGGCCGCCTTACCAAAGGATGCAGTAGTAGGACATAAATCTGGTACTTCAGGCCGGAATGCACAAGGTGTGCGGGCTGCTTTTAATGACATTGGTATTGTGAACTTGTCTAATGGAAAACATTTTGCTATTGCTTTGTTTGTATCAGATACTAAAGAAAGTGATGAAGCTACAATACAACTTATGAAAGATATAACAAAAGTTGTATGGGAATATTATAAATGAGAAGGAGGTATCATGGCAACTTTCCTGCTTTGCGGGATGTAGTTGAATAGTATAATATGGACAATCCTTCTCTTATCCAGTGTGCCGTTACAGTAGACGAAAGCTTTCGTCCGGTTATTTCGCCTATTTTACGAAAATTAAAGCTGACACTTCAGGAAAGGCAGGATCTGGAAGATTTTTTACGAATACTAGGAACTATACCTCAACGCGTTAATCCTCCAGATCTTCCTTTGTAAATAATAGTTTTTAACAATTATCAGGTGCACTGCCTGGCACACGAAATATATGTTGTATCTGTATCTGATTGATATGAGTAAGCTTTGTACCCCACTGTAGTTTGTTCGCATGGGCAAACATCTGTTCAAGACTGGCAAAGTTAGCTGTCATATCAGGGTTAAGATGGACACAGTGTATAGACTCTGGCTTGATTAAAAAGCGAATATTTTGGGTATTGACTACAAGTATTCCGTTGAGTCCTTTTTTGATTAGTTTGGCCCCACTTAGCTGAGGATCTAGCTCCGACATGCTTCTGTATTTTAGTTAGTTACTTCGTAACGCAGATGCGATTTGCAAAAAAACAACCACATTACAAAATCAAATTGTAAGCCATATATTGGTTGGTATTGTGCTATTGTATTTTGTTGATATATTGGTGGCAATACTTCCTAACGATTCCTGTCTATCTTACAATTTGTAAGGCAGAAGAGACTATATTTTGTACTATGCTTTTACAGACTTTAATACATATTTTAGACAGGTTCCATACGAATAGGCAAATGAGAAAATATTTATATACGCTTTTTTGCATTGTCTTTTTCTGTGTATTCGTAAATGCACAGAATGATTTAAAACTATGGTATAAACAACCTGCTGGAGAACAATGGGCTGCAGCCTTGCCCGTTGGCAATGGCTATATAGGTGCTATGGTATATGGCAATCCAGAGCAGGAAAAAATCACACTGAATGAAGGGACAATCTGGTCTGGAAGTCCGCATCGGAATGACGATCCTGAGCTATTATCTGTATTACCAGAAGTCCGAAGGTTAATTTTTGAAGGGCAACAAAGGGAAGCACATAAATTGGTGGATAAAACTATTGCTTTTAAGAAAAAAGCTAATGGGATGAAGTTTGAACCTGTAGGTAGTGTTTGTCTGAATTTTAAGGGGCATGATAAACCTTCAGCATATTATCGGGAACTGGATCTGGCAACTGCTAAAACTACTACAATTTATACTGTTGATGGGATTACCTTTAAGCGGGAAGTGATAGCTCCACTCCAGGAGAAAGTAGTTGTAATTCGCTTGACAGCCAGTAAGCTTCAAAGTCTTACATTTACAACATTTTTGCAAAGTCCTCAAAATAATTCCCGAGCCACTTTAGACAATAACATGCTTGGGTTAGCTGGCCATACGAGTACACATGAGGGTGTTGAGGGTAAAGTAAAATTTCAGTCCTATGTAAAGATACATACTGAAGACGGACAGATAAGCCAGACAGATACATCTATATCTGTTGATAAAGCATCTTCTGCTACATTATATATCACTGTAGCAAGTAATTTTGTGAGTTACAATGATATTTCCGGAGATGAAGTAGTAAAAGCAAGATCATATCTGAATACAGCTACTTCTAAAAAGTATGCAGATATTCTGAAAATGCATAGTAAAATCTATCAGTCATACTTTAATCGTGTAAAGATGGATCTGGGGAAAACGGATGCTATGAAAGACCCCACAGATGTCCGTTTACGAAATTTCGCGACAGGTGATGATCCTCAGCTTGTCGCTTTATATTTCCAGTTTGGCCGTTATCTGCTTATCTCTTCTTCAGCGCCTGGTGGGCAACCTGCTAATTTGCAAGGTATATGGAATGCTACAATGAATCCGCCCTGGGATTCAAAATATACCATCAATATCAATACGGAAATGAATTACTGGGGAGCAGAAGTTTGTCATCTGGAAGAGATGCATGAGCCTTTACTACAAATGGTTAAAGAATTGTCACAGACAGGACAGCAAACTGCCAGGACTATGTATGGTGCAAGAGGGTGGGTTGCCCATCACAATACGGATTTATGGCGTACAACAGGTCCTGTGGATGCAACTTATTATGGCATGTGGCCAATGGGAGGTGCCTGGCTGAGCCAACATCTGTGGCAAAAATATCTGTATTCAGGTGATAAGCAATATCTCTTATCTATTTATCCATTATTGAAGGGTGCATCTCTGTTTTTTGTAGATTTTCTTACAGAACATCCTGTAAAACATTGGTTGGTAACAGCCCCTTCCATGTCTCCTGAAAATGCACCATATACACATCCGGGGATCTCTATGGATGCTGGGGTAACGATGGACAACCAGCTTGTATTTGAATTACTTTCTACCACAGCCAGAGCCTCTGAACTTCTGGAAACAGATAAAGAGTTTCGGGATTCTTTGCAAACTATCATTAAACGATTACCGCCTATGCAGATAGGGCAATATGGACAACTGCAAGAATGGATGGATGATCTGGATGATCCAGCAGATAAACATAGACACATTTCACACCTATATGGGTTATTTCCTGGTTATCAGATTTCTGCTTATCGTACTCCTGAACTTTTTGCTGCCGCCGCAACTACTTTGAATCAGCGAGGTGATGTTTCTACTGGATGGTCTATGGGATGGAAGGTGAATTGGTGGGCACGTTTGTTGGAAGGCAACCGTGCGTTAAAATTGATCCAAAGCCAGTTAGTGCCAGTTGAAGAAGCTGTTAAACGGAAAGAAGGGGGAGGTGGCACATACCCTAATTTATTTGATGCACATCCTCCCTTCCAGATTGATGGAAATTTTGGTTGTTCTGCTGGTATTGCAGAGATGTTGCTTCAGAGCCATGATGGGGCTATACATATACTGCCAGCCTTACCAGATGCATGGAAGAAAGGATCTGTTAGTGGTTTACGTACGCGGGGTGGTTATGAGATAGTATCGCTGATATGGAAAGAAGGAAAAGTACAAAAACTTATCATTCGTTCAACTTTAGGCGGAAACTGCAGGCTGAGAGTTTCAAATGAACTCAAAGGAAAAGGGATAAAGCTAGTAAATGATGCAATTCCTAATGTCAATCCTTTTTTTCAGCTACAAGCTACTCCTGTTCCTGTTATTTCAGAAAAGGCACCTCTAACTCCAGCTCGATTGTCTACTACCTGGTTGTATGATATACAAACTTTGCCAGGTGGAGTGTATGTGCTGACAGGAATATGAGAATGATTTGATAGAATATTATTTGTAGATTATTGGATCAGATCATCTTCTGAAACAAGACTTGATTGTATTACATCACTACAAGGTGCTTGTGGTAGATGAATAGAGAAGGTACTTCCTGCACCTTTCTGACTTCTTACAGTTATCTTTCCATTGTTCTTGCGTATAAATTCCTGACATAACACAAGCCCCATCCCTGTGCCTTTCTCTCCTTCTGTTCCCTGGGACTGGCGGACGTTGTCCAGTTTGAACAGATTCTCCATTTTTTCGTCTGTCATACCCTGACCGTTATCTTCTACTGATAGAATTACTGTAAGATGGTTCTCTTCCGCAGATATAGTAATACATCCTTGACGAGAAGTAAATTTGATTGCATTATTGACCAGATTTCGGAGTACAAATTCAATCTGGTTGGAGTCAACATATATAGTAAGATTGGACGGTATATCTGTACGAAGAGTTATTTGTTTCTGTTGGGCAATATCTCCATAGGTGTCTTTGATTTTCTCTACAAGTTCAGCAACAGAAGTAACTGAAAATTCTGGAGGGCTAGCCTGCATTTGAGAATGTGCCCAGATAATCAGATTATTAGCTAGACCAAGTGTGTTATGCAGTTTTTTGCTGAACTCATCCATGATAGATTGAAGTTCTTTGGGTGAAAACATCTCCATATCCTGGGCCAAGAGATTTACCAAACCACTCATACTATTGAGAGGAGATACCATGTCATGGGCAATGATCTTAAAGAATTTATCCTTAGCTGCATTATTTTCTTCCAGCTTCTGGGACTTCTCATGGATAATATCTTTCTGTTTTAACAACTCAGTAACCAACTTTCTTCGGGTCAGATAAAGAAATAACACCACAATACAAACCAGACACAGTAATGTAGATATAACAATAGTAAGCGTCAGCAATTGTTTCTGATCCTCAATTACTTCCTGTTTTAGCGCATGCTGCCGAACGAGTTGTTGATTATCATTGGATAGTTTGAGTGCATCCAGTACAGACCCTACCATTGCTGCTTTATCCCGATTTTGCCATACAATGAGATCGTCATTGGCTTTGGTATACTCATCAAGCAGTTGTTGAGCAGCCGGAAAATTTTTCTTTTGAAGATAATAACTGCTCAGATATTGGTAGGAAGTCCGAAGATGAAGGGAGTAAATGTTATTTTTCGACAATAAAAATGCTTCCTTGAGATAGTTGCATTCCTGTTCTGCCTGTCCATTTTGATGAGCAATTCGACTTAGTTGGATCATTGCATCAGCTGCTGATTCTTTGATCGCATTTTTGCCAAGCGTTTTGTAGAGTTGCAACACCCGATGAAAACTTCTGGCTGCATCTGCAAATTGATTTTCCCGAAAATGAATAGATCCTTTTAACCGATAGCCCAGCATCAGACCCCGCTGAAAATATAAAGACTGATAAATGCGAATACACTCTTCTGCATGTATAGATGCATCCTGCAGTTTTCCTGAGAAAAATTCTGCATCTCCCAGATTATACAGACAGATAGCGGTTCTCTCTGCCAGTTGTTTTTGTTGGAAAATATCCAACGCTTTATTATGATAATTTATAGCTTTAGCATATGACTGATTATTTTTATACAATACACCCAGCGTCATATAACAATTGCCTAAACCTACTGTATCATGTATTTGTTCAAATAGATGGATGGCTTTCTGGACAAATTCCAGTGTAAAGTAAAATGACTCCTGAGCCGCATACATAGAAGCCAGATTTCGGTATGCATATGCCTCGCCTTGCTTATTGCCTGTTCGAAGACTGAGTTCTAATGCACTTTGCGCAAACCCTGCCCCCTGACTGGCAGATATGTAGGCATATTCTCTGGATAAATAATTCAGGGATTCAATTCGTACAGAATCTGTAAGAGTTGAATCTGCAAGTTTTGTCTGCAGACTATCTACAATTGTATTTTGAGCGTTCAAAGGAGAGCTTATAGCCAACCACCCAATAAACATCACAAAAAATAATTTATACCAGGATATACCACTCATCTACTACAAACAATTAATTGGATTATCTTTTGTCTCGGGGTTATCTATTATATTTATTATCTGTCAGCAGCTTATGTAATTAAAATTTAGACGAATAATGGATATGTGGATACCAAACTGCTTATTAGATGGATTTATGAAAATAAAGAGTATCTGCTGATTGAATAGTTTACTATTAAGCTTCAGAATGGATCTTATTCTGAAAACAAACAACTAAGATGTATTTGCGGAATCAACATACGTATCAGTTTTGAAGACTACATAATACGTATGGATGTATAGTATGGCTCGTAGAAGTATTACCGGTTGCTAAGTAATAAAAAAACACATAGAAAAGCAATTTCTCCTGAATGGGAACTTTCAGATACAGTATGCCATTGTAATACTGAAAGATAAACAGGAAGCGCTATCACCCTTTATTTCATTTCTAACGAAATGCCAATGGCTTTCTCATCCTGATAAATACTTTTAACTAGCTCCTATTATACTTAACCTCTACAAACCTATGCTTGAAAGATCTTTGGTTGATATCCCTTTATACCGGCTGGAAGAATGTTCCAATGGGTCTTATTTTATAGTGGAAAAGTGGACCTATGAAGATGATGAATGTCCGTTACTAAATGAACCTCACCGTAATGATGGATATGGGGTAGATTTGTTGCTGACGGGCAGTGCTAATTATTCTATTGATTTTAAAGAATTTACTGTACATGCCCCTGCATTGGTACTGATCGGCCCTGAGCAGATCCACAAGAAAAGTATTGAGCCAGGTACAGAACTGATTACAATTGCCTTTATGAGTTATTTTCTGACCAATGAAACAGAAGATATGGTGGGCTACCTGGAATGTATGCTTCGCTCAAATGTGATAGAGCTGGATCAGCGACAGTTAAGAGATATTCTGCCTTTGACAGAGTACTTACTTCGTGAGTCCGAAACAAATCAACCTTACAAGGATTCTGTTGTTCGCAATCTGTTGAATACATTTCTGATTGCGTGTGCCCGAATGCAGAAAACCTGTGTCAGTCAATACATGGCCAATATAGAAAAAGGACAGTTAGTGAGTCGATTCAGATTATTGGTGAACCAGCACTTTGCTCAAAAAGTACAGGTTTCTCAATATGCGGAGTTGTTGCATGTGACCCCCGGTCACCTCAATGATACCATTAAGGCTGCGGTTGGAAAAACAGCCAAACAGATTATTGATGAGAAAAGAGTGCTGGAAGCCAAGCGGTTACTGTTCTGGGGTAATAGCGCTGTGAAGGAAATCAGCTGGAAACTGAATTTTGAAGATGATGCCTATTTTCATCGGTTCTTTAAGAAACATACCGGATTAACTCCACTGGAATTTCAACTATCCGCGAAAAGTGCAGTTGGTTCCGTAATTATGTAAATCATTTTATACCGGAAGCCTTTTACCTTTGTCCTATTGATTCTTAACTATTACAGGACATAGACACACACCTATTCTCCTATGGCTTCCGGTATTTTTACTTGCACAGGTCCGCAGTTAGTCTGTTGTTGCCACCACTGACCTGAAAGTATATCCCTATCTCTGTTGAAGATTGGTGCTGGTATGAATAATGCATGCCTTGATATTCCCATGCCTTTGACTCCATAACCTGTTTGTCAACAGAAGTTGCCAGTAGATTTAATAGACAGAATTTCCAATAAGAAAAACTTTCAGAGAGAAAGTCTGATGGGAATGCTATGTACTGAAAGATAAGAGCCAGATATATTTTTTAACTATTAACCGTATAATCTATGCAACCGTTAAACCATTCAAAACTCGTTTCTGCAATTACTAATGTATTTCTTCATAGTCTGTTGCTAGGCCTTCTTTATGCCTGTGGCGGTAATTCGGAACAAGCTGGAAACCAGATGGAAACACCAGAAATTCCGGTGTTGGAAGTGAAGTCGATGTCTGCCAGTACCCATCGGGATATACCTGCTACCCTGGAAGGAAAAGTAAATATCGAGATTCGACCCCAGGTAGATGGCTATCTGGAAAAGATTTATATTGATGAAGGCGCCTTTGTGACAAAAGGGCAACCTTTATTCCAGATCAACGAGGCTCCTTACAGAGAGCAGTTACACACTGCAGAGGCTAGCCTGCTGGCAGCCAAAGCGAGTGTAACCAAAGCAAAACTGGAAGTGGATCGTCTGACTCCTCTGGTACAAAATAAAGTAGTATCGGAGATACAACTTCAGTCGGCCCAGGCTGCCTATGAAGCTGCCAAAGCCAATGAGGCTCAGGCGCAGGCTATGGTGTCCAGTGCCCGGATTAATCTTGGATACACACACATTACCGCTCCTGTGAGCGGATATATAGGAAGAATTCCCTACAAAACCGGCAGTCTGGTAGGCCGCAGCGAACCGCAGTCTCTTACAGTTTTATCTGATGTCAATGAGATGTATGCCTATTTTTCCATGAGTGAAGCTGAGTTTTTACAGTTTAAGGAAAGGTTTCCCGGCAATACCATTCAGGAGAAGATTAAACATCTTCCTCCGGTTCAGTTAGTGCTCTCTGATAATAGCTTGTTTCCTCAACCTGGAAAGATAGAAACGCTGGAAGGTCAGTTTAACAAAACGATGGGCTCTATCAGCTTCAGAGCCAGTTTTCCTAATCCGGGAGGCTTGTTACGTTCTGGAAACACAGGCAAAGTCCGGCTACCTAATCTGTATAATACCGCCATGGTAATTCCTCAGGAGGCTACCTTTGAATTACAGGACCAGGTGCTGGTATTTACAGTAACAGATAGCAATAAGGTAGTTAGCCGGCCTGTGCAGATTGCAGATCAGAGTGGCAATTATTATCTGGTGGGCAATGGGATAAAAGCAGGCGAGCAGATAGTTTTTGCCGGACATAACCGGTTACGTGATGGTGCGTTGATCAAACCGCAACGCGTATCCTTGGATAGTTTGTTACAAGCGAATCCTTTGTAAGCATACTCCATTTTATCCTGGAATTCAACCTCATAAGGGACCTATATTTTAGGTCTCCAGCTAACTCTTTATCTTATGTTACAGAAATTTATTGAAAGACCCGTACTGGCTACGGTTGTCTCCATCCTCCTGGTGCTACTGGGAGTCATATCACTGGTGTCTTTACCGGTGACACAGTTTCCGGACATTGCTCCACCCAGCGTACAGGTACAGGCCAATTATCCGGGTGCCAACGCCGAAGTGGTGGCCCGTTCGGTAGCTACTCCTATCGAAGAAGCTGTCAATGGAGTGGAAAACATGACCTACATGACCTCTAACTCCAACAATGATGGCACTATGACACTGAGTGTCTATTTCAAACTGGGAACCGATCCGAATCAGGCAGCTGTCAATGTGCAGAACCGGGTAGACAAAGTAACCAGTCAATTGCCACAGGAAGTTATTCAGGCAGGGATCAGTACACAGAAGCAACAGAACAGTATGATTATGGTACTGAACCTGTTTAGCGATGAAGAACGCTACAATGAAACGTTTCTGCAAAACTATGCACGTATCAATATCATTCCTGAAATTCAGCGTGTACCGGGTGTTGGACAAGCTATGACTTTTGGCTCCAAGGACTATGCTATGCGAATCTGGCTGAAGCCTGATCGTTTGGCTGCGTATCAGTTATCTCCACAGGAGGTGATGGCTGCTATTCAGGAGCAGAACCTGGAAGCTGCACCTGGTCGGTTGGGTGAGAATAGCCTGGAATCGTTTGAATATGTAATCAAATACAAAGGCAAACGTAACAAAGGAACTCAGTTTGAAGATATTATTCTGAAAGCGAATCCGGATGGTTCGTTTCTGCATCTGAAAGATGTGGCTCGTGTAGAACTGGGTTCATTTACATACAACAACAATACCCATGTAAATGGCAAACATGGCATCGGGATTGCCATTTACCAGACAGCAGGCTCCAATGCCAATGATATTCAGACACAGATCAATGCGTTGTTCAAAAAAGCTACTGAAGCTCTTCCTGCAGGTATAGATCATACTATTATTTATAGTACTAAAGAGTATCTGGATGAGTCTATTGAGCAGGTAAAACATACACTGGTAGAAGCATTTATACTGGTGGTAATTGTGGTGTTTATCTTCCTGCAAAATTTCAGAGCTACCCTGATTCCTGCTGTTGCAGTACCTGTAGCTATTATTGGTACGTTTTTCTTCATGCAGTTATTCGGCTTCAGTATCAATTTGCTGACATTGTTTGCCTTGATTCTGGCGATTGGTATTGTAGTGGATGATGCCATTGTGGTAGTGGAAGCGGTGCATACCAAAATGGAAGGAACACATCTGTCTCCACAGATTGCTACGATTCGTTCCATGCAGGAGATTTCAGGTGCTATTATATCTATCACACTGGTAATGTCGGCAGTATTTATTCCGGTAGGTTTTATGCAAGGTCCTGCTGGTGTGTTTTATCGGCAATTTGCTTTTACATTGGCTATTGCCATTCTGATTTCTGCTATTAACGCCTTGACACTGAGTCCTGCGTTGTGTGCACTATTGCTGAAAGACCATTCAGAAGAGAGTTCTCACGGCAAACAAAACTTTGCAGATCGGTTCTTTCATTCCTTCAATTCAGGATTTGAAGCAATTACCAATAAATATGTAGGTGCACTTCGGTTTCTGGTTCGCCGGAAATGGTTGGCAATTGCCGGTCTCGTACTGGTGACCGGTGTTACCGTATGGATTGTGCGTAGTACGCCAACCGGTTTCATTCCTAATGAAGACCAGTCGTTTATGGTATATTCGATTACCATGCCTGCGGGTTCTTCCCTGCAACGTACACAGCATGTGGTGGAAAAAGTAGATAGCATTCTGGCTAGTATGGATGCGGTTCGGGAATACATAGGAGTAACCGGAATGAATATTCTAACCAACTCCATTAGCTCCAATTATGCAGTAGGTTTTGTGAGACTAAAGCCTAACGAAGAGCGGGGAGAGGTACGTGATCTCAATCAGGTAATGCAACTGGCAAATCAGAGGTTGGCCAGTATCAAGGAAGCCAACGTGTTGTTATTCAATTTGCCTACAGTACCAGGCTTCAGCAACATGGGGGGATTTGAGTTGATGTTGCAGGACAGAGCCAGTGGTTCACTGGACGGATTGGGACAAACTGCCAATGCTTTTATTGGCGAGTTGATGAAACGCAAAGAGATAGCGTTTGCTTTTACTACATTCAGTACCGCCAATCCGCAACTGATGCTGGAAGTAGATGAGAAAAAAGCCAAACAACTAGGTGTCTCCATCAGCAGTTTATTACAGACTATGCAGGTATACTACGGTAGCAGTTTTGTGTCAGACTTTAACCGGTTTGGGAAGTTCTACCGGGTTATTATACAGGCAGAAGCAGATCAGCGTGCAACGCCAACATCTCTGGCAGGTATATATGTGAAAAACCAGACAGGGGAGATGGTACCTGTAAATACACTTGTCTCTCTGAAACGGGTATTTGGAACCCAGACAGTAACCCGAAACAACCTGTTCAACTCTGTAATGATCAATGGGCAGCCTGCTCCTGGTTATAGTTCTGGTGATGCTATCAAAGCAGTAGAGCAAGTTGCCAAGAAACACTTACCACGTACCTATTCCTATGAATGGACAGGTATGTCGAAGGAAGAAATTGCTTCTGGCGGACAATCCGGTGTGATCTTCCTGTTGTGTCTGGTATTTGTGTACTTCCTACTGGCAGCTCAGTTTGAGAGTTATATTCTACCTTTCTCTGTCATTCTGTCTATACCTCCGGGAATTTTGGGTGTGTTCCTGTTCATCAATCCTGCTGGAATTGATAACAATATTTATGTACAGGTAGGATTGATTATGTTGATAGGGTTGCTTTCTAAAAATGCCATTCTGATTGTCGAATATGCTTTACAACGTCGTCAGGCAGGCATGGGCTTGCTGGCATCAGCTCTGGAAGCGGCAAGGCTTCGATTACGACCTATTCTGATGACATCCTTTGCCTTTATTGCCGGATTGGTTCCTTTGATGCGGGCAACAGGCTCCTCTGCGATGGGAAATAAATCCATCAGTATCGGTGCTGCAGGAGGGATGCTTACAGGTGTAGTACTAGGGTTGTTTATTATTCCGGTTCTGTTTGTGATTTGCCAGCATGTACAGGAAAAAATAAAACGTCCAAAATCTGTAGTCAAACATCATGAAGAAGTAGAAGCTGTGGCTCCCTAGTAATCTATAACAGTCTATTCTTCAGATCTTACAAAATCTGAAGAATAGACCACTACTCAACTTGCCAGCTTGCATGGCAACTGTACATAACTATTAATAAATCTATGAAAAATAAATATAAAAGAACTTCACAGTCCCTACTGTATGTAGCTGGGCTGTGGCTTCTCCTGTGGGTTGCAGGCTGCAAGGCCGGAAAAGATTATCAACGGCCCTCTGTAGCGTTGCCTGCTCAGTTTCACACGGTAGCTGCTACCGATTCCAGTATAGTTGATATCAGCTGGAATCAGTTATTTCCTGATCCTGTATTACGTCAATGGATAGACAAAGCACTGACGCAGAATTACGATATGCAACTAGCTATCAAACGAGTAGAAACCGCAGAGGCATACGTAAAACAATCACGTGTAGCACTCTTACCTGCAGTCAATGCTCAGGTGGCTGCTTCCAGTACTACCCCATCCAAAAACAGTTTGAATGGACTTAGTCTGGAAAACTTTTTAGGTCGAAACCATCTGGAAGATTACACAGCCCAGCTTACATTATCCTGGGAGCTTGATATCTGGGGGAAAATTCGTCGGCAGAACGAAGCAGTACGAGCAACCTACTTACAATCTGCAGAAGCCAGCCGGGCTGTGAAAACACGTTTGATCGCCAATGTATCACAGAACTATTTTAACCTGCTGATGCTGGAGCAACAACTGGAGGTTGCCCGCCAGAATAAACTGCTAAGTGATACCATCGTACAGATGATGCAATTGCAAAAGACTGCCGGGGAAGTGACAGAACTGGCTGTACAGCAAACTCAGTCTCAGGCGCAGGCAGCAGCACTGCTGGTGTCTCAACTGGAACAGGAAATCACGATTCAGGAAAATGCCTTACATATTTTGGCAGGTGAGTTGCCTGGAACACCCGTTGCACATTCGCGTCTGAATGATTTTCAATTATGGACTGACGTAAAAACAGGAATTCCTGCACAGGTAATCAGCAAACGCCCGGATGTACGAGCCAGTGAAATGGAGCTGGTGGCAGCCAATGCGCGGGTAGGAGCTGCACAGGCCAATCGCTATCCAACTCTAAATATTACCGCTGCAGGTGGTGTAAATGCCTTTCAGGCAAGTGAATGGTTTGTTGTACCTGGGTCATTATTCGGAACCGTAGCGGGTGGAATAGCTCAGCCTGTATTTCAACGTAGAGCATTGAAAACCCAACTGGAAGTTGCTAGAATACAAAGTCAGGAGTCAGAACTTCGGTTTCGACAAACTGTGCTTAATGCAGTAGGAGAGGTTTCAAATGCACTTGTCCGGATTGAAAAGTTACAGGAACAACAGCAAATAGCATCCAATCGGGTAGAAATACAGAGAGGAGCTATTCAGAATGCTCAGGCTCTGTTTAAAAGCGGGATTGCTAATTATCTGGAAGTTATCACAGCACAAAGCAATGGTTTACAAGCTCGGTTAGATCAGGCTTCTATCAAGCGCCAGCAACTGGATGCCATGGTAGAGTTATACCGATCACTGGGTGGAGGTTGAAAGTTAATAGTTAGTAATGGAAAAAACCTTCCTTGTTTTGAGGAAGGTTTTTTAGTTTTAGATAGGCACAAAGTTATTTAGCTTTTTTAATAGGAAGGATAATAGCGTATCTCAAAAGTGTTTCCCAACTCATTGACCAGTTGCTGGTATATTTCGACTCCTTCTTTTTGGTAGGCTTCTCTTTCTGACTCACTGGTAAAGTCTGAATCAGGAGGATAATTACTATTGAATGTCAATTGAAATTGACTATCCCATTCTTCCAGTCTTTTCTTTAACGCGCTAGTTATAAGAAGTGAATCAATAGATATATTGTGATGTATTCCTTCTGCATCTGCTATCCATATTGGATAACACTCAAATTCAGGCATTAGCTTCATTCGTTGTTTCACAAGATCATCTGTTTTATAATGACTAAACATAATTCATCCCAAATTTTGAGGCAAAGAACTTGATTGAAATACATAGTTCACAAAAACAAAGATGCTACAAAGAGAGACCATGACTTCAATCGTGGTAGGTGGTGTAGGTGCTTTGGCCTTCCTTTTCCCGCGAGGTTGGCCTTTGACCAGTGGGCGGGAGGATCGGGAAAAGGTGCCCTTTTTTGCTTCGTTTTTTGGGAAAGCAAAAAAGGAAGAAGCTATAAGAAGAAAAATGATTGGGACAATAAACTAATGAAGGGAGATAGATTTCTTAAAAAATAACCCAACACCTATACTCATTTCAAAAGCATAGGCGTTGGATAAAGACTAAGATCCCAAATTCGGGATTAGCCCATTAATCTACTAACAATTGTGTAACTGCCGCAGCATTCATAGCCCATTGCTGGGTATATACCTCATCTGCTTCTGGTGTCTCTAAAACCTGCAGTTTTTGTGCATTGGCCTTGATAGACAATAGATTTCCTACACTTAACTTGCTATCCAGCTTTTTGAGCATAGATTCTATATTTCGTGTATCCAGACCTTGTACAACCTGTCCTCCAAATGGCATTTCCAGCCAGATAACTTCTTTAGCTTCTACATCCAGTACCCCGAATACCATTCCCTTTGCCAGACTATTGGTTACACGAACCTGATACTGTACACAGGATGGATCATAGGCTACTCCGGTTTGTTCAGATATCTTCATTGGAAAGCGAGTGTTCATCCAGCCAATCACCAGATTAGGGGTGATAGAGCCATTGCTATACGCATTGCAAGTAAACGTTACATATTTTGCCTGTGCCTTACGCAGTTCATTTACATTGATTTCAATGTATTCGGCTGTTCCAATCTGGTTTGGAATGCTTCGGATATCTCCACTGTGCTTACAGCCGGTTGCTACCAGAGAAGAGTAAGAGCAGAATTCCATTCTAGACGCAAACGCAATATGACAACTCAAGTCCATATCCATATGTTGGGCAGGCAAACCTGTTCCCCACTGCATAAATAAACGTACGGTGTCTCCTTCAATTGGAAAACGAGTTCCCATTAAAGCCGAAGGCAAATCCTGCACATTGTCACTACGGTCACCGATAGATACAGGCATCTTAAACAGGATCGGATCAATGTAAATAGTTTTGCTTTTTGTTTCCTGTGCTGCAAAACGTTTTTCCATGGCAACCAGACAAAGATCGGCTACTGCTGACTTCATCTCATCCAGCTGATCATCATTGTATAAAGGTAGAAGTGCATTGGCCGGAATATTCTTGCTAACACCTCCCAGTGGTTTTACTACCCGGTTAAAGCCTTTCGTGAAATAATTTTCTGCATACATATTCAAGGTAAATACCAGACGAGCAGGTACTTTGTCAATGACTTCCGCAAAAGCCTCGACAACAGGTTCGCTTCCAAACCATAACATATTGGCAAACAGCGATCGTGCAAAAAGACCCGGACGTTGTTTCAACAGTTTTAAGGTATTATCCTGATCCATACGCAGACGGAACTGATTGACACGTCCCTGCCATACTTCATACACCTGATTGTAAAACAAATCCATCATCTCTTTCAGCTTCTCAAAGCCTGCACGTTTGCTGTATTCAGCCAGACGTAACGCCCGGATAAACCGTACCCACATTCCACGTTTTGGGTGCATCATCTCACACATCTTTTCTGCGTCCATTGGCAGATTGTTCAACCAATGCGCTACCATACTACTAGTCTTACGACTGTATTTCAGCTTTAATGCATCTTTAGCAGCCAGTTTCGCTTTTGCACTATTTCCCAGCAAGGACACAGTATGCCTGTTATTGTTTTTATGGCGCTGGATAATGGTCTTTGGCTCTATAATCTGTAAGAAACCTGTATGCTTATACCACAGATAACGCAGGATATCCGTAGGAGAAGTAAACAATGCCTGTGCTTTTTCGGGTTGGTTTTGCTCAATACATATATCTATCACTGTCATCAGTGTTTCTTTCATTCCGATAGACACTTCCGGCAATGGCAGTTCTTTCAATAAGATTTTCAGACTATCAATCTGTGTGGCATCTAATGCTGTTTTGGATGTAAGTAAATCTTTGAAAAAGTTTTTTAGCTCTTTCTCAGTCCATAGCTCCAGCATTTTTAGCTTACTTCCCTGACCATACAATTCAACTTTTCCAAACTCAAACGGCGTTCCGCAGAATGGGCAACCATTGTAGCGTTCCAATGGAAATGTATTAGCTGGAATAATGTGTCCACAAGGCAGTGTAGTACCACGTCCTTCAAAGACATTGACAAAGAATGTAATGATATGATCTGTTACAGTCTCACCTGTTGGTGTATCCCATCCTTTTACCAATGGAGTCCAGTTCTTGTTGACGCCCATTACTTCCCGAAACTTCTCCAGTAGATTTGCCTGGAAAGCAGGTGTTGTCTGATTAAGTGCATGCAATAAAGGTTCAGATACACCATATCCTAATTTACCTAAATTGGCTACCAGCACTGAGGTAGTTCCTCTAAGCGTTTTGTTGATTGTAGCATTTTCTACATTCGGAATAAAAATGGCCTTTTGACGAAGGCTTACTGTAATAAATGGATTCATAGTTGTAGTTAATCGTTAAATCAGATAATCGGAGAACTATTTTTTTTTGAGAAAATAGAAGTAAGTACTCCTTGACCTTAATTTGGAAGGCAGGCTGGATTCGAACCAGCGACCCCTAGAACCCATTGAGAAGTAAGTCTTGATTGACCCATCGGGTAATTTCAATACTTTTCAATCTAGTGCTCTACCGCTGAGCTACTGCCTTCATATTGTATACTTTAGTTAAAATTAGGTAATTGTAAAGCTGTTTTTTACCAAAAAAAAGAGAAGTAAGCCTGACTTGACCTTGATTTTGCGAAGCAGGTAGGAATCGAACCTACGACCTACGGCGTGACAGGCTGGAAGTAAACATGTTTTGACCAGAATGGTAATTTTCAGTCATTTTGGGATCGAACCAAAGAATCTCCGAAGAGATTCTTGCCAGTTGAAGTATGACTAAATTGACCATAGTGATAATCTTAATGTTATACGTCGTTCTACCACTGAACTACTGCTTCAAAGACAAATGCGGTAATTGAAAGAGTTTTTTCTTAAAAGGAAGTTTAGAAGTAACTTATTCTTGACCTGCATTTGATGTTACAAAGATATCTCTGACGCTACGCAGCCTATTTGCGTAGTGAAAAAGATTTCTAAAATATTTTTTCTGATATAGGTAAAGCTACTTTTGCTTGTGATGTAATATGTTGATATATAGGCGATTATTTATTTTGGTTGCCTCAGGTTTTCTTAAAATTATTTTGCTACCAGCCTTCCTGTACCAGTATACGAGGCCCGTACAATAGGTGGACGACCTTTATAGTTGACATTCCCTATAGAATTCACAAACGCATTGATCACCTGTTTGGTATACACTTCACAATCTAACACATTTGTAGAGTTTACGTAAGTGCTGTCTGTAATGAGGCTATAACCTTTAAATGCAACCATATTGGTTAGTCCAAGATTCAGAAAAGGAGTTCTGCCAGAGATTTCATATGTTCCGGTATTAATAGCATTAAGTCCGAGATAACGGGTTACAATGACATCTTTGAGTTTCAGAGAACCTGCATGAATGGAAAAATTGAGTGTATCTGCTGTAAACGATTCAGCACTTTTTACAGAACAGCTGTTACAGGACAATAGGTATAGATTCCTGACAGCAATGGTAATGGTCCCCATTCCATTAATGGATAAATTCCCGTTGCTTACATTATAATAGGAATCACTCATGGAGGTAGAGATCACCTTGTTCACAGGACCGCCTACCAGATTAAAGGTTACAAACCCATTGGATGTAATGGTCGTAAACGACCCCAAAGGTTTGGGTGGAACTTCCTCCACTTCACAGGATATAAGCCCTGCAAAAACGAGTACTAACAGAAAGAGTTGAATCGCCTTTTTCATCCCTTTTATATACCCGACAACTAGTGAGGGTAACAAAAGGGATGAAGTGCTGTTTGTAAGTTTTTTTATTGGTTTTATACAACTTGCCTACAGAGGTTTACGGGCATGGATAAGGCCATAGTCCATTAAGGTAGGAATATCTTCCTGTACGTTAACAAGACCTGAAGCAGAAAACCATTGACGATATTCTTTACGGCTATAGGCTCTGCCTTTGGTACCTAGAAACAGCATAGCCGAATAGTCTGTCACTGCCAGTGGCCCATCCAGTGTATCATCCAGAAAGGCATCATGTATCCAGATTTCACCATTGGGACGAAGTGCATTGGCGAATTTTTGGGCGAGAGACTGACAAATATCCTCAGGCCAGTCATGAAACAGGCTGGCTGCCAACAGAAAATCTGTTTGTGGCAGAGGATCTGTTAACATGTCAGCCGGGAAAAACAGTACTCTGGATTGGATATCAGCTGCATTTTCCTTATCACTGTTACAAAATTCTTCCAGCAACTCTGCTGCTACCTTCAATACTGCCGGACGGTCTACCACCGTAGCTGTTGATTGTGGATTTACACGCAGCCATTCATAGGTGTAATATCCTGTACCACCTGCTACATCCAACAGATGTCCTTGTTGATTGGGCAGATGACTGGCAACAATAGGAGAGAGGTAACGGGCTCTTCCTGCCAGAGCAAGTGTAAACATACGGGCTGCTTCCGGATCGTCCATAGGAGAAGGTGCTTCGTCATCTTTTACATAGGAAACGCCCTGATTTGTATCCACAGGCCCATCATTTAGTAGATGCTGAACCATAGTCAATACACCCGGATCATCTTTTTCCAAGCCAGCATACCCTATCAGATTGTGTAGATTGGATTTGGTGAGATAACGTCCCAACTCCGTAAGGCTTAGTTTTTTATCCTCTGTGTAACAAATCATTCCCATAGCACAGAGTGCGGGAAATAAGACCATTGCCGGGCGATTTTTTATGGCTAATTGCTCCTGTAGTTCGGTAATAGATAAAGGTCCATGAGAAAGTATCTCGAAAACAGGTAAATGGTGAACAGCTGCTACCAGCAGATGTGAGCTGGCTTTTGCACGTAAATAGCGTGTAATAGGTGCAATATCTGGGAAAGGAAGCGACATATAAAGAATGGTTGTAGACGATTTTCAACAGAAGTAAAACTCAAATTTCTAATTTCTATTCCGAAAAGAAAATGGAGTCTCTGATAAAGTAAAACAATACTATGCCCGTCTTCCTATATAAGCCTCCTCTTAAGCAATCAAAAACAAACATTTTTTAACGCAAACTTACACATTTGAACTTTTTTGAAAGAATGATACTTATCCTTTATAAAAAAATCTACCTTTGTTAGATTTTTTTATAGCATGTAAAAAATATGAGCAGTATAGATAGAAAGACCAGACACAAAGAAGCCTTACGCACAGGCATTCTTCAGGCAGCACGCAATATTGCTTTAAAGGAAGGCTGGCAGGCTGTCACTATTCGCAAGATTGCCGATGAGGTAGAGTACACACCACCGATAGTATATGAGTTTTTTGAAAACAAAGAGGCTGTTTTCTTTGAAGTAGCCATGGATGGGTTCACCATCTTACGCAACATGCTTGAAGCAGAGGTAATAGAAGATACTCATAAGCAACTATGTCGGTATGCTATCATACACTGGCATTTTGCTGAGCAGAACCCGGAATTGTATAAGCTTATGTTTAGCATTGAATCGATTCCTTCTGTTGCAGAAGAACGCCCTCAGGAAGTACTCAGTATTGGTGAGTTAATCAAAAATGCTATGAAGGCCATTACTCCAGGGCTTGAGGATAAGGAATACAAAGAATTGTTTTTCCAATGGATGTGCATCGTGCATGGTTTTATTACGATGGCCCTCATTATGAGACACCGCATTGAAAAAGAACCAGATGCCTGGGAGCCTGAGCTTTATCTGGAAAGAGCTACTCGTCGCTTTATCAAAAGTATACAATAATTTTTTTGCTATTCAACTTTTAATACTTCTATGAATTCCACTTTTAAAAAGCGTTTCTTTCACGCTGCCGGATGTCGGTTACTAATCCTGATTGGGTTAATAACCAGTCAGCCAATATGGGCACAAATAGCAGACTCTAGTGCTTCTTTTTCCATAAAGGATTGTATTGAGTATGCAGCCCAAAAAAATAGTAAACTAAAGATTTCTCGTTATGACGAAGAAATCGCACAACAACAGGTACGCCAGATCAGAGGTCGTGGATTACCGCAGGCTAATATCAATGGGACTTTTGAAGATCGGTTAAAAGTTCCTTTACTGGTAATTCCTGGAGCTGGTAGCCTTCTCGGGGGAGATACAACAGGAACAGGAAGTGGAAGCAATAATGGTAATAATGCAGATGGTAAAGGTATTCCATTAGGTTATCAGTTTAATACTACACTTACCGGAGAAGTTACTCAGATGATCTTTGATCCTTCTTTTTGGGTAGGGCTTAAGGCTGCTAAATATTCTGGTGAATTGTATTTACAGAATACTCAGCAGGCAAGCGAGCAAGTAGCTTATTCTGTTGCTGATGCTTATTATCAGGTAATTGTTGCTCAGAAACAATTACAGTTGCTCCATTCTAATTTGACTAACACACAGGCTACCTTAAGTAGTACTGAACTTCAATTTAAAAATGGTGTCGCTAAGCAGGTAGATGTGAACCGTCTACGAGTAAATGCAAGCAATCTGGAATCACAGATCCGACAAGCAGAATTGACTTTGTTACAGTCTCTAAATAGTCTAAAGTTCCAGATGGGAATGCCACTAAATCAACAAATTACCTTGAGTGATACAACTTTGACATTCAATGAATCTGATGCATTATCTTCCGATGCTCCTGAGAACTATATTGAAAATCGGATTGACTATAGAATATTACAAACCAACCTGGCCTTACAGGAATTAGATCGGCGAAATATATCTACTGGTTATTTTCCTACTTTGACAGCATTTGCCAATTATGGTTATACTGGCCAAGGACCAAATTTGGGTTTGTTTAAAACAGCTGGGAACGGGTGGGTAGACTATACAACTGCTTCTATTGGCCTAAGATTACGTATTCCAATATTCGACGGTTTACAACGAAGTGCTCAAGTACAACAATCCAGAATAAAAGCGCGGCAGATAGAAGAAAATATTACTCTGACCAGGCAAAATATTAATCTGGAGGTTGCCAATGCATTAACTCAATATCGTAATACAGTACAACGTATTGAGTCAGAGCAAAAAAATGTTGAATTGGCTCAGGAAGTATATCAAGTAACACAACTGGAGTTTAGAGAGGGAGTAGGTACTTCTACAGATGTAGTAAATGCAGAGACTTCATTACGTCAGGCACAGAATACATACATCACTACATTATTGGATTTATATAGAGCACGATTAAATCTGGAGCGATCTAAGGGAAATCTACTTACCTACTTGAATTCCGCTAAATAATAACTGATACTATACTCTTATATATTATAGAAACATGAAACGCATTCTCACCATACTAGTCATTATCGTTGTTATAGCTCTGGTAGGTTTCCGGCTAATGAACAACAAAAAACAGATTGACGCAAAGAAACAAATGCCCGATACAACCGGAGTACAAATTTCGGTTAATGTGGCAGAAGTAAAAAGCAAAGCAAGTGAAAAGAATCTGACACTGGTTGGGACTGTAACAGCCAATAAGGTGATAGATATTAAGGCTGAAGTAGCTGGTACATTGACCAGTGTAAACTTTGAACTGGGTGACCAGATACGCCAGGGACAGGTACTGGCACGGGTAGATGCACGGGTGAAGTCATTGGCGGTTTCTACGGCTGAACAGACCCTTGCCAATGCTAAACAGAACGTAGATCGCTATACTAACCTATTCAAAGGTGGAGCTGCTACAGAGGCTCAGCTTCAACAATACCAGCTTACCTATGACAATGCAAAAAACCAGCTGGAACAGGCTCGGAAAGAACTGAATAATACGAATATTGTTGCGCCAATCAGTGGAGTTATCACATTGAAACCTGTAGAAACAGGTGCTTTTGTCAATATCGGCGCTTCTATTGGCACATTGGTAGATGTATCTAAGTTAAAAGTGCAGTTGAATGTAGCAGAGCGGGATGTGTATGCACTAAAGCTAGGTGATCCGGTAAGTCTGACAGCTTCGGTATATCCGGGAGTAAAATTTGAAGGGAAGATAACCTTTATCAGTCCCAGAGGAGATGATGCGCACAATTATCCGGTAGAGATTCAACTGATTAATCAGTCTAAAAATCCATTAAAAGCAGGTACCTATGTAGATGTAGCCTTTAACCGTAAAAGCCAGGTGCCTACTTTGCAGATCCCACGTGAAGCCCTTGTAGGAAGTATCAAAGATGCACAGGTGTATGTGGTGGGAGCAAACAATGTAGTAAAACTTCGTAAAGTTACGATTGGAGGAGATAACGGTACAGCATTGGAAGTGCTGGATGGATTGAAAGAAGGAGAGAAGGTAGTTACTACCGGACAAATTAACCTGTACGATAATGCTCATGTGGCAGTGATTCAGTAAAGGTAAAACTATTTAAAGTCACGATTTTTAATTTACGGAAACTATGTCTATTACCGAGATTTCCATTAAACGGCCCGCATTGGTAATTGTAATTTTTACCGTGCTGGGTATATTGGGTTTGCTGAGTTATTCTCAGCTTAATTACAACCTGCTTCCAAAGTTCGAAGCTCCGGTGATGTCTGTGATTACTCTGTATCCGGGAGCTGCGGCAGGAGAGGTTGAAACATCTGTAACCAAAAAGATTGAAGATGCCTTATCCTCACTGGAGAACCTGGATAAGATTCAGTCCACTTCGCAGGAAGGCGTATCACTGGTAGTGATTCAGTTGTTGCAATCTGCTAATGTAGATGAGTCAGTACAGGATGCTCAGCGAAAAGTAAATGCAATTTTATCGCAGTTGCCTGATGATGTAGATGCACCTACAATAAATAAATTCTCAACAGACGATTTGCCTATTCTGCAAATGGGAGTATCTGCCAATGTGAGTCCCACTACCTTTTACAAGATGGTGGAAGACAGGATACAACCTCAGCTGGCAAAGATACAGGGTGTAGGGCAGATCACGCTGGTAGGTGGTGAAGAACGTCAGATCAAAGTAAACCTGGACCCTGAACGTTTACAGGCGTATCACCTGTCACTGAATCAGGTTACACAAGCCATTATTACTGCCAATCAGGATTTTCCGACAGGAAAGGTAGAAACAACTGACCAGCAATATAGCTTGCGTATTGCAGCCAAGTTTGCTTCATTGGACCAATTACGTAAGCTGGTTGTATCTACCCAGCCAAGCGGCAGCCGGATTACGCTGGAAGATATTGCAGAAGTGGAAGATGGAATTGCAGAAATCACAACTATCAACCGGATCAACGGACGCACATCTATTGGTTTGATTGTGCAAAAGCAGGCTGATGCCAATGCTGTGGATGTGAGCAAAAAGGTAAAAGCCGAACTAAGTAAGATTGAGAAGATGTATGCGGCAGAGAAGGTGAAGTTCAATATCGCCAATGACAGTTCCATCTATACCTTAGCTTCTGCCAATGCGGTTCAGGAAGACTTGATTCTGGCTGTAATCATTGTAGCTGCTGTGATGTTGATATTCCTGCATAGCTTACGTAGCTCACTGATTGTCATGGTGGCGATTCCAGCGTCTATGATTTCTACATTCATTCTGATGTATGTGTTCAACTTCTCGCTTAACTTGATGACTTTGATGGCTCTTTCGCTGGTAGTAGGG
This sequence comes from Xanthocytophaga agilis, assembly GCF_030068605.1. Taxonomy (NCBI): domain Bacteria; kingdom Pseudomonadati; phylum Bacteroidota; class Cytophagia; order Cytophagales; family Rhodocytophagaceae; genus Xanthocytophaga; species Xanthocytophaga agilis. Next base: position 1,487,359 of record NZ_JASJOU010000001.1, on the reverse strand, counting down.
ATTCTGGTTGATGACTCGATTGTGGTGTTGGAGAATATTTACCGCCATATGGAAATGGGTAAAGATAAACGTACTGCAGCGCTGGATGGACGAAATGAAATTGGCTTTACAGCTCTTGCGATTACGTTGGTGGACGTGGTGGTATTCTTACCGATGTCGCTGGTATCCGGATTGATTGGGAATATTCTGCGTGAATTTGCGCTGGTGGTCGTATTCTCTACATTGATGAGTTTGTTTGTGTCTTTTACCATTACACCTATGCTGGCTTCCCGTTTTGGAAAGCTGGATCATTTTACAAAAAATACTCTTTGGGGACGTATTTCACTGGGCTTTGAAGACTTGTTTACTCGTCTTCAGGACGCTTATACCCGTATTCTGAAATGGAGTCTGGGACATCGGTGGGCAATCTATCTGGGTGCATTTATATTATTTGTAGGGTCTATCGCGCTGGTGCCTGCCGGATTTATCGGAAGTGAGTTTGCTGCGCAGGGTGATCGTGGTGAAATGATCATTCAACTGGAACTGGAGCCTCAGGTAACTATGTACCAGAACAATCAGACCACACGCAGGGTTGAACAACTGCTAATGGAACAACCTGAAGTAAAGCTGGTTTTGAGTAAGGTAGGGTACACCAGTGCACAGATGGGAGCAGGAACAGGTTCCAACAACCGTTCAGAACTAACCGTGCTTCTGGTAGATCGCAAGGAACGTTCGGTAACGACCGAAGAATTTGGTGCAAAAATAAAGGAGAAGATCCAGAAACTTCCTGGTATAAAAGCCAAAGCTGCTGCTACCAGTATTACAGGTAACGCCAACACTGCCCCTGTACAGATTGTATTGAAGGGAACAGAACTTGATAAAGTACGTCAGGCTGCCGAAACGGTAATGGATGTGGTAAAGAGGACGCCAGGTACTACAGATGTTGAGTTTTCAGTAGAAGATCCCAACCCTGAGTTACAGGTACAACTGGACCGGGAACGTATGGCTGCGTTGGGACTTTCTGTCAATGATGTAGGTAGTACACTGCGTACTGCTTTTAATGGAAACGATGATTCGAAGTATCGTGAAGGACAGTATGAATATGATATCCATATTGCCCTGGATCGTTTTAACCGGGCTAACAGCGATGATGTGAGTAATATTCCCTTTGTGAATAATCAGGGTAAGCTGGTGTCGCTGAAGCAATTTGCCACTGTATCTCAGGAGCTGGGAGCCAGCAAGCTTGAACGCCGTGACCGGTTATCGGCTATCACTGTAAATGCACAGGTAGTTGGTCGTCCGATTGGTACGGTAGGGGCAGATATTCAGAAAGTTATGCAAACAAAGAAACTGCCGGAAGGCATTGTGATTGAGTATGCTGGTTCACTGCAACAGCAATCGGATGCGTTTGGTAGTCTGGGTATAGCGTTGTTGATTGCTATTGTATTCGTATACCTGATCATGGTAGCCTTATACGATTCCTTCCTGTATCCGTTTATCGTATTGTTCTCACTACCTGTTGCCTTGATTGGTGCCTTGATGGCCTTAGCGCTTGCCCTTGAAAACCTGAGTATTTTCTCTATTATTGGGATGATCATGCTGATGGGTCTGGTGGCTAAAAACGCGATCCTGCTGGTAGACTTTACCAATCACCTGAAGGAACAGGGAATGCCTGTAAGGGAAGCATTGGTAGAGGCGGGTAGAGAACGTTTGCGTCCAATCCTGATGACCACCATTGCTATGATCTTTGGTATGTTGCCGATTGCATTGGCGTCTGGTGCTGGTGCCGAAACCAAAAACGGTCTGGCCTGGGTAATCATAGGTGGTCTGACCAGTTCACTATTATTGACACTGGTACTGGTGCCTTCTGCTTATCTGACGTTTGAACTGGCAATTACTAAAGTGAAAAAACGTTTTGGCCGTAAATCTGATTCGATTGCCCCTGTGCCATCGCTTTCAGAAGAAACCAAGTAATTATATACTGGATTTTTCCAGAAACGACTTTGCTATTGTTTACAAGACAGGGCAAAGTCGTTTTCTTTTTGATGAATTACAGGTAAAGACTTATTTTTGATTATCCTGATCCTGCATCAGAAATATTCCTCTCATAAATTATTCATATGGCTTATAGCAGAGATTTAATCTTACGTGTTTTAGAGCAGATCCGTGATATGCTTGCCCGTGTAGTAGGATTGGTAGAAGAAGGAAGAATAGAGCAGGCATTAGCTCAAAGTAACGCCATTGCTCAAAAAGTTACAGGTAAAGGTTTGGATGAGTTGTTGGAATTGGATCTACAGGCAATTACGCAGTTGATAGTAGAAGGTTCAGAGAAAGACCAGTTAAAACAGATAGAATATCTGTCAGATATGTTGTTTGTGTATGCATCACGGATTACATCTGATTCAGTAAAAAAAGATAAAGCTTTAACGTTGTCAGCCTCCTTGCTGGAATATATTGTTGACAAACAATCTACAGTACTGGATATGACTTTGTCTTTTAAGATGAATAAGATTAAGGGGTATAGAGAACAGAGTCTATAAGCTTATCTTGTCCCATAACTTTTTCAATTTTGAATATTTTAGGGAAAACTCTTTTTTGTCCTCTCACCCTTGTTGTCTTCCTTAAGTAAAGATCTCCTCGCTGTCCTTCTGAAAGAATCTTGTGACAAGACTGGCGGCCTTTCCGATTGGAGAGTATTTTTTCTCTCAGAAAGTGAACACCACTCTATTTGTCACAAGATTCTTTCAGAAGGACAAAATGGGGAAATCCTTTCAGATAGAAATAAGGAAAGATCTTTTCAGGAGAACTTTGTTCTTTATTTACAGACCTCTTTTCCAGAAAAGGTATGGGAAACGATAAGCTCTCGGTTTTGAAGGTGGGAGCATCGCTGGAGGCGTCTTTTTTGGGTATCGCGTCGTAGTGTGACAAAAAGTACCATGCCACTAGTAGAGGTATGATCTGGATTATACACCAACTTTGGAAGAACAATCTAATTTGTTACAAGTAGAAATCTATTCCTACCCATGAGCATTTATTGAAATTAATGAATTGTTTTTAACCGATATAGGATAGAAAAGAACTAAGAATTAGAAAGAGGAGTCTAAAAAAAAGCTTTTTTCTGTTACATTTTTTGGCTATACATTGTTATAATTACATCTGCATTTTGCGATCAGACAACTTCGTCTGTTTGTCATTCATCAAACTATACAAATACACATAATGGATTTTCTGATAGGGTTACTGGGCATGATGTTCATGGTGCCTCTGGTAACAGGTTATGTGGCGAATAGCAGAGGAAGGTCGTTCTGGAAATGGTTTGGTATTGCCTGTGTATTGCCAGTAGTATCATTTGCTGTTTTGATTTTTCTTCCTGACAAAAGCCTGTAACGAGTTGTATTACAAACGATTTTTTTACTTAGCTTCTGTATAAATGAGTCAAGAGCCACTCCCGAAAAGGAAATGGCTCTTTTGTTTTATTAGTACAGTAAGGAAGCTTTAAAGCATTCCGTTTGAGTGGGCCATAGTAGCAGGTATAGCCTGCTTAACGCCCCATTGTTCTACAATCTTTTCTTTACTCAGGCGAAAGAGATCATAGAATACATACGAATCGTTTTTTACTTTTCCTTCTGCCTGCACCACAACAAAGTTCCCTTCACCAATGATCCGATGTATCCGGGTGCGAACAACTGTTGTCGTACTGATATATTCCTGCAGACCTGTCTGTCCATTTGTAACTTCGGGTAGATGCTGAATCAAAGCGGGATCAACATATTTGTCAAGTGAAGTCCTATGCTGAGAAATAAATACATCCTCATAAAATTTCCGGACTATCGACTTATTCTCCTCTGTATAACCAGTATCCTCTATCTCTACAGGGCCTTCAACCATAAGATTGCCACTGGCTGTAGAGGAAGGTTGTATCTCAACAGCATCCCAGTGCTCAGCTAGTTTGCCATCTTGTATCCTATACAGATCTACAGTAGCATTCTGTTGATTTTGCCAGGGCATGCTGGAATGGACAATTACATAGGGCCCGTCTGCAATAAAGCGCATAAACGGCTTAACAGGATTTGCTGGACGGGGCATAGATGTAAGATAACCTATAAACTCCATAACGCCGGCTTTGCCTGTTTTAATCATCGGATTGTGCTGGATATAGTCTTCCGCAATTACTTCATTGGCAAATTCAACATCGGCTTGTCCAAAAATGCGGCGATAGACTTCACGAATAAGCTGAGCATTATTTATATGTTCTGACATAAAAGAATCGTTTTTGGATGAACGTACTAGTTTGCAGGTACATAGCATGCCTGGAAGCAGGCATAACATACCTGAGATGAAATAGTGATATTTCATTTTTGTGAATTTTTAAAAAGACATAGGAAATACGTCAGGCGAGTTTGCCTGGTGTCTCTGATAAATGGTTAAGGCAATGCAAAGCATTACTGTTTACCATAGAAATAGGGTATCTTCAGAGAAGGAGTGCGATATGTGGACACTAAAATAGTCAGCTACCAAAACTAGAAAAATCAAGGCTTCAAGGCAAGAGATTTACCAAATAAAGAACAAAAGCCCGCCTTCTTAAATAAATTACCTTTTTCTCTGTCCTTCTGAAAGAATCTCGTGACAAGACCGGCGGCCTTTCCAAATGGAGTGTATTTTCATTCATAAACATCAAGGACCTGATGGGCAGGATGAGCGATTTTATCTTGATGATGTGATTCTGATTAAATAATCTTCTGTATTTATAGAATTGAGCAAAGCCAGCCTACCAGGTTGGCTTTGCTGTTTGTATGGCAGAAGGCTTAATGCTCAATACTGTCTATTTTGTCTTTCCTGTATCAGTTTTTTGTTACTTCTATAGAAATTATTTGAGTTTTGTTTGGTTTTGGTGCATTGAGGCTCCTTTTAAACTGGAATTAGAATCAGTTAGTGCATGTTACTTATTCTGTACTTTTTTTTGTCTGCCAGAATCTATAGGTCATCTACACCTTTGCTGCAACCGACGAATACTTACCACTATTTGCTCTACAAACCGGATATAGGGTAAAGGAAGACATAGTTGCTTGTATAATTTTCAACCTCTATCCACCAGTTACCGCTATGAAAATAGACACAAAAGAACATTACAACAGCCTGGACTGCAATCCAAAGTATGTGCCTCAGATTCAGAATATTCTGCATGAAATGGGGTTTCAGATCTCGCACATGTACCAGCAGGAATCGTATTTTATGGGCATCAGCTTCCGTCTGCATTTCACCAAGCCTGTTCCGGCCATTGTCATTGAAGCTGCACTTGCCAGCCAATCTATCGTATTCTTTCTTCACCTGAACTAATCACCACATAACCTGTCAGAAATAACGAAGCAGGACTGTGTAAGATCGTTTAAAGAGACTTACGCTGTCCTGCTTAATTGTTTTTAAGCTATTGAGATGCTAAGTTAGTTGGTTGGTGATTCCCGAAAACCTCTGGAAATTATTTCCTATAAACGATTGATAAACTTCTCTTTTGATAATGCTCCAAAAGCTTCTATTTTGCTGACTGATAAAACACTATATATACATGCGGGCACTTCTTATTATCGATATGCAAAATGAATCCTTTGTTTCTATGGATGCCATGTTTGAGGGAGAGGCGGTGATTACTCGTATCCAGACGCTTGCAGAGGCGTTCAGAGCAAAGGGTGACAAAGTTATCTTTATACAACATGATGGGAGCAGCGAAGGATGTTATATTCCACATACGGAAGGGTGGGAGATCTTGCCTGCCTTACCCGTCAATCCGGATGATCTGGTCATTTCCAAAACTGCCAATGATGCCTTTTACAAGACAGATCTCAAACAGATACTGGACAATCTAACTATTACCGAACTGGTAGTAACAGGGTGTGCAACAGATTTTTGTGTAGATGCCACTGTTAAAGCTGCCTTGGTCAATGACTTGCCTGTAACGGTGCTCTCCAACGCACATACCACAGAAGACAAACCGCATCTGACAGCAAAGCAGATCATTGATCATTACAACTGGATCTGGAGTGCTATGGCGCAAACAAAGTCTGCCATACAGGTGGTAGATTTTGATACCTACACACAGACTGCTTCATAATTGTAAGACTAATCTATCCATTGACGGTCTGCATCCCTATTTCAAAGAACGAAGAAGGCCAACCCTTATCTTGTTCCATAACTTTTCTGGGAAAGAGGTTTGTAACTAAAGAACAAAGTTCTCCTGAAAAGATCTTTCCTTATTTCTATCTGAAAGGATTTCCCCATTTTGTCCTTCTGAAAGAATCTTGTGACAAATAGAGTTGCGTTTACTTTCTGAGAGAAAAAATACTCTCCAATCGGAAAGGCCGCCAGTCTTGTCACGAGGTTCTTTCAGGAGGACAAAAAAGGGTGTAAGGAGATTTGCTTAAACTCCAGGTCGCTTCTCAGGTCGCTGAGTTGATCAAGGACTTTGTCACAGTCTGATCTTGAGGTGAGTAAGGTTAGCGTTAATGCCATGGTTTTGTTTGGTTTGTTGTGGAAAAGGTTAGCGTACAAAGGGTCGATAGAGTAGGTGATTTCAGATGCATGGCATACAAGGCTCCGGCTTCCTTGTTTGCATGATTTTAATCTTCTGCTTTTACCGATTTAGCGATACAAAGGTCAGCATTATTCAAATGCCAGTCCAACCACTTTAGGAATAATGAAAATATGACTCACAGCCTGGCTGTGTTAATGATAGGTATAGTGATTTTTTGGCCTGCTGACCACTATACTTATCAGCTCCAGCCTTGATCACCATACAGATTATTTGTCTTGTGAAATGATTCCTTTGATCGTTATACCTATCAGCTTCTGAATAGATCGCTAGAGTGGTCAGTAAGACAGAATGACCATTATAGTGATTGCTGACTGTAAATGTCCTTGCGTGCAGGTGCTGAAGCTCTTTCAGATTATAGGGGTTTACAGGTTGCTCCTTAGTGCCTAGAGCTGGCTCATTTTTGGTGCAAAGCTGGTGCAAGTTGGCTCACCCGTTCATAAGGTGGGTTGTTATATATATACCCCCTTATAGGGGGGGATAGTATAACAACTCATGAACCAACTGAACCAGCATTGCAATTACAAGAAATAATGTCTTGTAGGGCTAATCAGGTGAGTATGGCGTATGGGTATGGAAGGAAAAGTGGGGCTACGGGTAGGATGCGTGGTTCTTTGGATGTTAAATGTTCCTGATAGGTACAGCTACCATGCTGTATTGTATTAGTTATTGGTTCATTTATACCCCTATATATTTATATATATATAGGGGCATATATAAACCAATAACCAATATACCAATACGCTGTCAGAGTAGAGGGGTCTGGAAGGGGAGAATAAGCAGGGATAAGTAACTAGCTTAGCTAACAAGTAGGTTACTGTGTTTTTATTTTAGTACAGCTTTAAGCGTTTCCTCAATGGCATCTGTTCGTAGGTTGAGCGCAATAATTTTACCTGCCGGATCAAGCAGAAGGTTAAAGGGAATGCTATCTACTGAGTATTGAACAGCTACTGCATTTTTCCAGAAATTAAGATCACTTACATGTGTCCAGGTAAGTTTATCTGCTGTAATAGCTTTTTGCCAGTTTGTAGCGTTTTTGTCCAGGGAAATTGACAAAATAGTGAAATTTTTATTCTTGAATTGCTGATAGGCTTTTACCAGATAGGGACTTTCCTGTCGACAGGGAGAGCACCAGCTGGCCCAAAAATCAACCAGCACATACTTGCCTTTAAAGTCTGACAAATGTACTTGCAGGCCTGCTGTATCCTGTTGTACAAAGTCAGGGGCTATCTGGCCAACTACCAGTTGTCTGGCAATCGCTAGTTTTTTTTTGAAAAATTTGACTTGTTCATAATGAGCTACATGTGAAGATTCGTATAGGCGAATTAGTGAATCTGCTCTCTGTAATTCTTGGGAAGTTCGTCCATCAATAAGTGCTCCCAGTTGATTTATACTACTGGCTGCATACGGATATTTTTGAACAAGATTCCATATTAGTTTCTTCTCCTGTGCCAGTAATGTTTGTTCGTACTGATTCGCTTGTTTGATTGCCAGTGAGTCCTGACGGCGAATAGCGTCTTCCCGCTGTTTTTCCATACTGGCATACTCTACTGAGGCAATAGCTTTGTCATACATCCGGCGAATGTCTTCTTCTCTGGAGCCATGTATACTAGCTTCCCATAGTGTTTTGGTATCTCCAGTGATGGTCATGGAGATGTTCTCTATATAAAAACCTATGGCAGAGGTGTTTGCATTTGTCTGAAGCAGAAAGTAAGTAGGTTCATGAACACTTCCTCGAAAAACAAACCGCCCATTTTTATCTGCAACCGTAGAGTCTGTTCGATTCTCATTTTTAAAAAAGGAATGTTCACGGAGATATATTTTCCGGTTACTGGCATTTTTTAACATTCCGGAAAGTGTGTAGGAGGGCTTGGAAGGTTTTCTGGACTGAGCTTGTACTGGCAGATATACAAGAATAAATAACGCCCATAGGACAGGCTTACAGTAAGGTGTTTTACAGTATAGTAGCATCTTTGAGTATAAGAGGTTGTGGGTCTGTAGGAGTAAAACACTTAATTTACTACTTTATGTGGATTATTTGCATACTAAGCCCCTGAATATGTTTTACTAACTGTTTTATTCATGTTATTGAACCTTAATGATTAACAAGGAAAAATTTTACCTCAAAGCACAATCTCTCTTTGTTCTCCTGAAAGCATTTCCCCTTTGCTGTTCTCCTGAAAGGAACACTCCTTAGTATCCTTTCCTCTCTTCGTGTCCTTCTGAAAGAATTTTCCCTTGCCTGTCCTTTTCCCTTTTCGTCCTTCTGAAAGAAACTTGTGACAAATAGAGTTGCGTTTACTTTCTGAGAGAAAGAATACACTCCACTCAGAAAGGCCGCCAGTCTTGTCACAAGATTCTTTCAGAAGGACAGGGAAAGGGGATTTCAGGAAAATAAGAAGGTGTATTTATATGAGAACAAAAGGGTAGGGCTTTCAAGAGGACGAACAAAGGGGAGTAACAATACTTTCTGAAGGATAGGGATAGTGGTTCTTTTAGAGAGCTTTTAGCAGGAGAAGAAAGAGAAATAATATGAGTCATCCCGAATTTTGAGTAAAAGAATCTCACATCCTTTAGAATAGTAGCAACAAAGTAGTTACAAAGAGAGTTGTGCTGACTTCAATCGCGAGTGGTCGTGTAGGTGCGTGAGGATAAAAATTCCGCGGGCCTAGCGTTGGCCCTGTGGGGCGAAGCTTTGGAATTTTTTGCCCTTTTTTGCGGCTAGCACACATCCTGGCCCAACAAATTCTCATTTGTTGTCCTTTTTTGGGCAAGCAAAAAATGAAGATGCCACAAGAAAAGTGATGTAAGGGACAATAACCCAATTTAGGAGAATACAAGCAAAAAATGAAGAGGTTAGTGGAAGAATAATGTAAGTGACTATAAGCCAACTCAACTAAAGAGATTGCTTAAAAATTAACCAGCGCCTATGCTTTTGAAAAGAGTATAGGCGCTGATTTTGTAAAACAAACTCACATCCAAAATTTGGGATGACTTATGTTTGGGAAGGATATACGTCTACTTTCTTTAACTGGTATACTTATTTTCGCAAATTTGTGTAAAATAAGATTCCGGTAAACTTAGTCGTTGCTATGTTCAGATAGCGTGAGAATATACCCATTTGGATCTTGTATTGCAAACTCTGTAGCTCCATAGAAAGTCTGGTGTGGCTCCTGAATAATGTGGGCTGTTCCTTTTACTTTCTCGTACCAGGCTGACAGATCGCTTACTGCCATATAAAGTGTGAGGCCACCACCTGGTTTCTGAGAAACTAATTCCGAATACTCTTCTTTCAGGTTTTCTTCTTCCTGAAACATCAACGTTACAGGTCCTGACTGCAACAGTGCCCATTGTAGCTCACCTTCTACTTTGGCGTGAGGTACAGTAGTAAGCACCTGGAATCCAAGTGTATTTTGATAGAAGTCAACAGTTGCCTGAACATTTTTGACCATCAGGTTTGGTGATAATGACTTTACTTCCATGAAAACAAATAAGGTAAGGTTGTATAATGCTAGTCTGTAGTAATAGCCCCACTATATACATATATGTAAATGCACAGAGGCTAGTACTAGTACCGATTCACAAAAGTAGGTATTCCTGATAGTCTGCTTTTGTAAAAAAGCGACATGCCGAGAAAAATAAATTAGTTAGTGAAGCAGATAGGCTGAAGGTTGCAGTCCGGAAAACTCCTGAAATTCTCTGGTCAGGTGAGCATGGTCGGTATAGCCATTGGTAAATGCAATCCCCATCAGGCTATCACGGCTGGTATCTTTGAGTAAGGTTGTGATATAACGAAACCGTATAATGCGCGACAATAATTTGGGTGATACGCCTACATACTGCTTAAAGTGCCTTTCCAATTGACGTGAACCAATAGAGGTCTGTGCACTCAGTTGCTTGATGGATAACTGCCCGCGTTCCTGGATAATCTGCCGGATAACTACACCCATAGGTACAGGGTAGGAGACGTTACTTAGTTGTTGGATTAATTGCGTTTCCAGTTTTCCAATGCGTTCCTGCCAGGTTGATAGCTCTATAAGTTGTTCATAGATAGCAGATCCCAGCACTTTATTTACATTATCCACTTGTTCGGACAGATTCGTAAACAGATGCAGAGGCGTTTTCACGAATGGAAAGATACCACCAGGACGAAAACGAACACCCAACTGATCTACACCCGGATTAGCCTGTACAATCGCAGGCTGTGTCATCATACCGATAATTCTGGGGGCTACTGCAACAAATGGTTCTGCTATCTTTCGGCTGAGGTTGGGAAATGTATAGATAATATCCATACATCCATCTGGTAAGATCCGATGAGAGATAGGCTGGCTGGCAGAGTGGCTTACCCAGAAACATTCAATCAGGGAACTGAGATTTTGATCAACAGGCTTGACTTCGAAATAAAGCATACACGAAATATCTGTCTGCAAGATACATTTTTCGGGAGAATTTATAGGGTAGTATGTGGTAGCTTATCTTTTTAGTTATCTTTTTCAGTTCTGAAGGTTTTAGGGAAATATTTCTTTTTTGTGCCTCTCACTTTTCCCTGCCTTTTTACCCTTTTTTTTCCTCTCACCTTTTTGTCCTTCTAAAAGGAACATTCTTCTTCTCTGTCCTCTTGCATCGTTTATATTCTGGAATGTTTCATAATAGAGCAATTTATAGCAGTGATATTTACCAGCAAAAGAGGCTGGGTTTCCTCTATTTTCACGATGTTCTGCCATACATCTTGCCAGATCATTGGTCACACCTGTATATAAAGTAGTCTTGGTAGGATTCGTTATTATATACACATAATAAGACATAGTAACATCTATACAATGATTATCTCTTTTGTAACCCTTGTTTTGGACATCCCCCATTCGGAAATGCCGCCGGTCTTGTCATGAGTTCCTTACAGGAGGACAGGGAGGATGTTTTATTTCCGTCGTTGGTTTTATCACCAACGACCACTTTCTCAACGTTCAGGTTGATTCTACTACCAAATTTAGGACAGGGTAGTACAGTATGTGGTGTTGTCCTATAGTTCAAAATCGTACAAGTACTGTCCGTAAACGGACAAATTATAGTATATATGGCTGTATGATAGCCTTTTAGATAGCTGAGAAGAGCTGTTTTTCGCTATGGCAAAATAGTTGCTTAGACTCTAATTCAAACACTTGTACCTTAGCAACAGAGATTATATGTTATACAACTACCTGAAAATCGCTTTTCGGAATCTTGTTCGAAACCGGGTGTATTCACTCATTAACATAGGCGGACTAGCTATTGGATTGGCTTGTTGTATCTGTATCGGCCTGTATATCTGGGATGAATATAGCTATGACCGTTTTCATACATCCTACAAAGATATTTATCGGGTAGTAGAAAAACAGACTCAGGCAGGTGCTACCTATAAGGTAGCCGTGACACCCGGACCCCTGGCAACTGCTCTGCAGACAGATTTTGCAGAGGTAAAACAAAGCTGCCGGATTGGAAGAATCTGGTATTCGGGTGTGTTACAAACCCCACAAGCCAGTGTCGAGCCGGAAGACATCCTGGTTACGGACAATTCCTTTTTTCACCTGTTTGATTTTAAACTTCTCAGAGGAAATTCGGGTACTGTGCTTTCCAATCCCGATGACATTGTTATTACTCCCCGGATTGCGGCTCAGCTTTTTGGGTCTGACTGGCAACAGTCCGATAGTCTGATTGGTACTATGCTTACCTTTCCCAATGGCCGCACACTTACCGTAGCAGGAGTAGCCGCTCCGCCCCCAACCAATTCGCATATTCAGTTTGATGCTTTGTTGTCTGCTCAATTTGACAGGCTGGATACCAATTCCGGAAATTATACATGGGACAACAACGCGTATCATACCTATGTTTTACTGAATTCTCAGGCCCGGACAGAGCCATTTGCTGCAAAGCTCTATCACTATCTGGATAAGTTTACTTCCAATACCGATCCTACTACGCTTTCATTACAACCGCTATCAGACATCTACCTGCATTCAGACTTTGATTTTCAGAGCGACTGGAGCAAAACCAGTAACAGTATTTACATTCGGATCTTTCTCAGTACAGGGTCAATCGTATTGCTCATTGCCTTGTTTAACTTTGTGAATCTCTCTACTGCACGGGCCATGAAACGGGCCAGAGAAGTAGGCGTTCGGAAAGCGATTGGAGCTGTAAAAAATCAGCTGGTCATTCAGTTTATGGGTGAGGCCATTGGAACAACCTTTATAGCCGTAGGTGTGGCATTGTTGCTGGTACAACTTTTCTTGCCAGCAGTGAATGATATTTCAGGCAAGCTACTTCAGGTTCCTTTTCAGGATACCCGTTTTTGTCTGGCACTCTGTGTATTTACCTTTCTGACAGGTGTATTAGCGGGCATTTATCCTGCACTTCACTTATCAGATTTTCAGCCAGTGATAGTATTAAAATCCTTCTCTGCCACCCATTCCGGAAAACTGCTGAGACAAAGCATTGTAGTTGCTCAGTTTTCGTTGTCGGTTGTATTGATGGTGAGCACAATTGTCATCTATAAACAACTCACGTTTATTCAGAACAAAAACCTGGGGTTTGATAAGTCGCAGCTTCTCTATGTAAGACTGAAAAATGAAATGAGAGCCAAAGGAGCATTGATCAAAGCTGATCTGCAGAAACAAGCCAGTATTGCACAGGTGACTACTACTTCTGGCAACCTGGTAGATCTGAATACCTCTACGGATTCTTTCCAGTGGGAAGGTCAGCCAGCCGGAGATCGTCTTTTGATCACACATATGAACATAGATCCGGACTTTCTGGCTACTACAGGAATGACCTTAGCAGCAGGGCGGAATTTTAGCACCTCCAGAGTGACGGATACGTCGTCTGCCTATATCATCAACGAAGCGGCTGCCAAGCGAATGGGCTGGACGGCTCAACAGGCCCTAGGCAAAAAACTTCAGTTCTGGAACCAGCAGGGACAGGTGATTGGGGTGGTAAAAGACTTTCATTTTCATCCGGTAACTACTTCTATCGAACCTTTTGTATTCCGGTACTGGCCTCAGCAGAATATTTCGGGCCTGTTTGTAAAAGTGCATCCTTATAAGATCCATGAAGCTATCCAGGCTATTGAAGAAGCCTATAAAGTACACAATTCACAAACAGCCCCTTACTACGAGTTTGTTGATCAGTCGCTAAACAGCCAGTACCGTACCGAACAAAACACTGCCCGTATTGTATTCTATTTCGCCGTATTGACTATACTGGTATCCTGTCTGGGATTATTCGGACTGGCAACCTATATGGCCGAACAACGCATCAAAGAAATTGGTATTCGTAAAGTGCTGGGGGCCAGTGTACCTGAGATCGTAAATCTCCTCTCCAAAGACCTGCTCAAGCTGGTAGGCATAGGCATTGGCGTTGCCTCACCCATAGCCTGGTATGTGATGAACCAATGGCTACAAAACTTCGCCTATCGGATCGAGATCGAGTGGTGGATGTTTGGTATAGTAGGAGGGGTGGCTATCGTAATTGCCCTACTCACCATCAGCCTTCAGAGCATTAGAGCTGCACTGGTAAACCCTGTGCACTCCCTGCGCAGTGAGTAAGAAAGATAACCTTCTTCGAGAAGAAACAAATTTTTTCCTTTCAGCAGGAAAGGAAGAAATCGTTCCTGTTCTTGTAAAAAGAATGCTCTCTTTATGCTTTGGAAAGAGTTTTCCCTTTTTTGTCCTTCTGGAAGAATCTTGTGACAAATAGAGCCATGCTTGGTTTTTGAGTGAGATAAATTCTCACTTCCTGGTACTTTACCAAATCTATACGAGTCGCTATGCTCGTTATTACTCTTCCTGAATCGTTATATTATCAATTTCGCAACAATCTGTTTTTATATCACTATTCAAGATTAATTCCCCTTGCTCATTCTCATTGATTGATACGCTATGATTCTCAGCAGAAAACAAGTATGCATCGTAATCACGACTATAATGCCAGCTACCTTTTATCGTGTCTTGTTTAAGATTTTCGATTGAAATAGTAAATCGTCCTTTTTTACTTATCTCAACTATAACAGGATTTGAATGACTGTCTTTTCCTAAGTAAGTCCCTTCAAAACTTTTTTCCTGATATAGTGCATTAACTCTGGATCCTAGTATTAGTATAAATGGAATAGAAAAACTTACTGCTGATAAGCGTAAAAGAACTTTTCTAGTTTGTTTTAATCTAAAGCTCAGTAGTCCTGCTACTAGTAATATTGCTGATGGAACCCAACACAGTACCATAAGAGCAGAAAGCAGCATAAATTCCATGCTATATATTTAGTTTGGTTTTTAATTGTTTGATACTGAGGTTGATGTTGTGAGGATAGTTGATGCTATAGTTGTATGATGAAGCAATGCACATTAGAAGACAGTTGTCGATTTACTTGGTTTGTATATGGTCCGATATTTCCGGGAGAAATATATAAGAATTATCCAGGAGGTGTAATCTCTTACTGGTCAACCTCTGATAGTTCAAGCCGCTATAACTTCAATTCCTTACTGGTACAATTAAGATTGGAAGACAACAAAACGTTTTTGCGTATCTAACAGAATTTCAATTCCTTACTGGTACAATTAAGATATCGATCATTGTCAAGTATCCTTGCTTCAGCAACATATTTCAATTCCTTACTGGTACAATTAAGATGTTGTCTGAAATAGGCTATAGTTCTGTGTATTGCGAATTTCAATTCCTTACTGGTACAATTAAGATTATATCCGCAACAGTTGTTTTGGATGTAACCTTTTTATTTCAATTCCTTACTGGTACAATTAAGATTTCTTTGGTTACCCAACGCTTGAAAGTTTTCGCCTCATTTCAATTCCTTACTGGTACAATTAAGATCCAGGCTATAGTAATCTTCATCCCTCAGTAAGAAATATTTCAATTCCTTACTGGTACAATTAAGATGTACAATACTTTGAGAACCTATGTACACCTATGCCAATTTCAATTCCTTACTGGTACAATTAAGATTACCCTCAAATGTCCGGCTTCGCTCTTTCCATCTGTCATTTCAATTCCTTACTGGTACAATTAAGATGAAATCGTACAAAAAGAAAAACAGGCTTTCACCGATATTTCAATTCCTTACTGGTACAATTAAGATGATGCAGGTTGAGGTTGAACTATATCAGTTACACGCATTTCAATTCCTTACTGGTACAATTAAGATTGAGCTGCACTATAATAATGAGTATGACAGCAACAAATTTCAATTCCTTACTGGTACAATTAAGATTGTGTGTGCCATTTCCGAACACTAGCTTATCTGCATATTTCAATTCCTTACTGGTACAATTAAGATATCCTGCCCATATACCAGAAGTATTATCAGTATCGTCATTTCAATTCCTTACTGGTACAATTAAGATAAGATTGCTTTATAGTTGAAATCGGTGAAGATGGCAATTTCAATTCCTTACTGGTACAATTAAGATAGTGTTGCTGAGAATGAACTAGGGTTAGGCTGCTGAATTTCAATTCCTTACTGGTACAATTAAGATGACCTGCAGCGGCGGCAAGTCCACCAAATACTACAAATTTCAATTCCTTACTGGTACAATTAAGATATGAACCCCATGCGAATATGACTTGATCGCATAATAATTTCAATTCCTTACTGGTACAATTAAGATCAAATGGACAGCTATTGGATTGTCCCCTGTCGATCATTTCAATTCCTTACTGGTACAATTAAGATATCGTATATGCCACCTATACCGAACATGGCATGTTAATTTCAATTCCTTACTGGTACAATTAAGATCCGTTAAAAACGGAACTAAAAATAGCGTTTTCATCATAAAAACGCAGCTTTTGTAATTTGTTTTTTCGTAAAAAGTCGTCGATGTGTAATACTACGATTGACCCAGGGGTTCGACGACTTGTTGATAGTCAATATGTTATGTGTATTTGTAAGGGTTTTGCGGCATGCAAGTACTTTAATTGTACATACCTAAACTACCGATCGACGACTTTTTAGAGAAAATGGTCCGTATCGTTTTTCGTTAGGCCAATCACTTCCTTGTCCAGCCAGCGTTGTTCACGGCTTTTAAAGATAATCAGGCTGTCGGTATCTTGGTCCATAATCAGGCTGGCTTTGGCTTTAAGTTCTTTTAGCTTTACCTCACTAATCTCACCTTCAAACACTGAGTTCTGAATCCAGTTCAGATACTGGCGACATAACTTCAGCATTTTACCAACCCGTTTTTCGCCTACATCATATACCAGTACTATATACATTCGCTTACCACCAGGCTTTAAAGGGTTTATAAGGCTCAATACGCAGAATGTGTTTGGCTAGCTTATAACATTCCAGTTTGATGAGGTGTTTGTAGCTGACACTTCGTCCCAGACTGCGGTGCTGGATCGTTTCGCGAAGCTTTTCATCCCAGGCTTTGACAAACGCTTGGCGGGCATGTGGTTTCAGGATACAACGATTCAGGTTTATGTCAAAATCTTTGGCCTGTAGCTGCTTTTTGTTTAATACTGAAAATACCAGCCTGTCTACCAGTATCGGTTTAAACACCTCTGCAATATCCAGTGCCAGCGAATAACGGCGTGTACCCGGTTCGTGCAAAAAGCTGATGGTTGGATTAAGCTGGGTGTGATAGATCTGGTCGAGGCAGGCGGTATAACAGAGCATGTTACCTAATGAGATCAGGGCGTTGACCTCGTTGGAAGGAGGCTGTTTGGTACGATTGCCCATTTCAAATCCATTGATGATGTTGTCAAATGCCGCATAGTAATTCTGACGGATGTTACCCTCTGTACCCATTAGGGCCGCTACATCGGTAGCCAACGGAATCTGGCTGATATGATTTTCGATAGCTGTTAGTGGCAGATCCAGGTCACGTTGACGGTTGTGGTAATAGCGCAGATTACGGAGCATATTGTTAGCTCCCCCTTCTACAAAAGTACGGGCTAATTCCAGTCGGGCCGATTTGCGCAGGTACGCACGTGTTTGTTCAACCTGCATTTTGCCTGCCAGCAGGTAGTCTTTGGGCATGAACGAACCTGTATAGTGCTCATAGTAATCAAAGAAATGTACCGCTACATTCTGTTTGCCCAGAAAGGTAAAGAGGGCACTGTTGGCATCCAGGTTACCAAATACATAAAACTGGCTGACATCCTCTACCGGAATGTATTTAGGAGGTGATTCGTTGCCATCCGCATCGATAGGAGTAAACTTCAGGGTGTTGTCTTTCCGGCTCAACCGTCCGGGGTTGAATAGGTAATAGGTTTTTGACATGGGTGTATATGTTTAAGATCCCAACAATGTAGGGGCGCACCTGCGTGTGCGCCCGGATTCGTGCAGGGAATGTTCGGATTTGTAAACCAGCATTGTACCCTGTAGGGGCGACTGGCGGTCGCCCTGGTTCCCGCAAACCCTGCCTGGGATATTCCGACCCTGTAGGGGCGCACCCATGTGTCTTATCATGTCCCATATCTTTTCTGGAAATAAAGAAAATTTCTGGCGCAAGCGTCCGCTTGTGCCCATTTTGAGAGCAGCGTCCGCTGCGTTGGTGGGTAAAACCTTGTTTAGGTACTATCACAAACCTGAACAAGTATCAATTTGCCCCAACGCAACGGACGTTGCTTTCAATATAGGTCCGAACGGACGTTCGAACCAGCGTCTTTCTTTTTAAAACCTTCATTTCCAGAAAAGATATGGGACACGATAAGACCCATGGCCCAGTTTCCATATGCAAATGATCGGGTTTAAGAGACAAATCCTTCGGATATCTATGTTGTGTCTGTGGGAATGTGGGCGACCGCCAGTCGCCCCTACAGTATCAATACATGAAACTACATTCTGTACCAGCTCTCAGTCTTTCTATAACCGCCTTATCCTCAGTCAGAAAAATGAATTTTTATAGTACATGCTATATTCTTTTTCTTTACCTTCACTATACGATTCTTGCTGGTTCAATCAGAATATCCAAAAGGTTGTTTACTCAGCAACTGAAACAATGATTGTCTAAGCCGGATGTGATACAGTATTTTTCAACCTGTTTAATCCTGAATTAGCTTATGGTGACTCCAAATCAAGCCGATCTGATCAAATTGATCTGCCGCACGCTGGAACGGATTTCAGACGCGGAGCAGATGATTGGAAATCTGCAAATCGAAACCGAATCGGAAACCAATCTTTCTCTGAGGCAATACAAACACCTGAAGGCCCGTCTGACCAAAGATCTTCATGGACTGCTCCAAAAGTTTGATGGAAACCTGCATGTGCAATACATTGAACGAGTGGAGGCTTACTCAGCCTCTGCTACATAACAAAACTCGTAATACGAACATTTTTTGCATAGCGCCTTTTGAATACGGGGCGGACAGGTCTGTGACTCAATCAGGACTTGTACGCCCTTTTCCCATTCCGCCACCTGTAGTCGGTCGGCGTGGGTGAGGGGAGGGATAAGCTCAGTCTTACGCAGCTTCGGATATTCCAGTATAGCCGATGTGCCTGCGATGCCGTTTCGTTCGAGTACATACTGGTAATACCGTACCTGTGCTATATGCGCTTGCTCTGCCTTGTCCGACTTCTTGGTTTCATGAATCACCCTTGCCTTCGCATCAAAAAAGTCGATCTTAATCCCTTCCATTTCCAGCTGTGTATACCGTTCCGCTCGTTGCTGATAGGTAGTCTCCCCAATCAGCTTGCCCTCGTAAACAGTATCTGACGTGTGCTCCATCTGAATGTTGTTATGAAACAACCAAAGCTTGCGATGGCAGAGGAGGTAGTAGCCTATGTGAGTGGCAGTGATAGACATAGTTAAATGATTACACTAGGATCATTCCATTGTTCTTGTTCATCATACAGTAAACCTAATTCAGGATCATATTTTTTCTGAATAGTCCAGTATTCAATAGTTATTGGATCGCCTTTTTTAGTTTGAATAACAAATGCTTCTTTAGAAAAATTGTCATCTCGTTCATTGTTCAGTTGTGCAAACTTGTTTTTTCTAATCTGGACCTTCAGACTTTCTGCTTTAATGAAATTAAACTCACTCAGATAGCCGATAAATCTTTCTTTCAAACCGATAGGTAAAACCTTAATACCATCAAATTGCTTGTAAAACTCCTCTTCAGAACGATTTGAGTGAACTAAAGGCGCTAATTGACTAACTGAGGCTTTGAGGAAAAAATAGACGAAATCAAACTTCTCTTTACTCTTTGTATCCCAATCAGGATAAACTTCATCTATCAATCTTTGCAACTTCTGTTCTTTTACAATGCCATTATCTTCTTTGATAATAGTTTCAAACGCTGCAATTGTTCTTTTTATATTTTCAGCAGAATAGATATAAAAGTCAGTAGGATTGCTTTGTTGAAACACATAAACAGGACAAATACCTTTTATTCTTCTTCTATTGATACGCCCAAACCTTTGTACTAATGCATCTATTGGAGCAGGTTCAGTGTAGATAACATCATAGTCAATGTCCAAACTAACCTCAATTGCTTGAGTTCCAACCAGAAGTTGAATAGGATCATTCTGATCTTGTTCTCCTTGTTTTAGTGTTTTTTCATGTTCAGTCCGGTTTTCACCGTTGAAAGCACTATGCAATAAAACAGATCTTGTTGCATAGGGTTTGAGAGATGTATAAACAGACTGAGCTTGTTTGACTGTATTACATACAACCAATACTTTAGTCCCTTTCTGTAAGTCAAGCTGGATTTGTTCCAGATTGTCACTCAACAATCCATGTTGTAAGCGGATCTGATGCCGATCAAAACTATCGTATAATTCCTGAGTAGCTTTTATTTCAGTATATGATCCAATAGCTGTTTCAATTTCTTTCTTTAAGAAAGAAGGCAATGTCGCTGTCATCACCATAACTTTTACCTTCAGATATTGAGTCGCATATTCCAGCAATACTTTTATCTGGGCAAATGTCTCTGGCGCATAGGCATGTATCTCATCAAATATGAAATAGCTACCTACCATTTCAAACAATCCTTGCTCAAAGCCTTTTAATCCAAAGAGATTTTTTAAAAGCTGGAAAGGTGTGATGACTTTGAGAGGTGTATAAATAGTACGAAATTTATGTTTGAGTTCTTCTATTTTCTCTTTGCGTACATTATTGGCATACTGGAAATCATCAAAATAGTCATATAGATAGTCACTTAACTTTCCATGTAGCATTCCCACTTTCTCCTGATCTCCCAAGCCCTTTTCCGTACTTCCCAATCGTTCAAACATAGCATTAATGGATGCAGTAAAGGGAAGTATATAAAAGACTCTTCCTTGACCAGATAAGTGCATTTGCTTTTTTAGCCAGAGCATTGCACTTTCGGTTTTCCCAGATCCAGTAGGAGCTGTTAATATCAGATTCCCTTGTATTTCTCCTGCTGCAATCTGATGTTGGTGAAAATCCCCATTCTTTATTTGAAGCTCCTTTTGTTGTTTATCCAGAAAGGCAAAATCATCAGGTACAATATTTTGAATAGATGTAAGTCTGGCAGATCCTAAATGGTCGCAATGTTTTAGTGCTCCAAACAATAATAATAACTCAAAGTAATCCGCATCATTTACTTTGATCAAGCCAGTAGTTGCTTTATTGAGGTAATTTGTAATGAGTTTGCCTGGATGTTTGGCAATGGGTAAATTTAATTTGAATGTATATTCTTTCTCAACAAGTTCGTGAATCAGTTTTACAAGAACATTCTTCTTAAACTCATTCACAAAATCCAGCCTTTCAGACTCTTCCCAATCATCCTCATCACTATTTTCTTTCTTGTAGCTTTTAGAAATGTACTTTAAATTTAGCTTGTCAAAATCTTTGTGGTGACCTGCAATTACCAGACGCATCAATTTTTTCTGGCTTTCCTCTAGTTCAAAACCTTCAATAAAGGGTAATGAAAACAATTCATGTCTTTGTCCGAGCCAGTTGTTAGGTGCTCCGGATAGAATATTCTGAAATTCCACATGTCCCTTTCCAAGATCATGAAAAATGATACACTTTCTCAATAATTCCCAAAATGGGAAGCGAATAGTATCTAGATGATTAACCTGAGGAAAAGACCTTTCCAGGAATGAGGCAATTAACAGGCAATCA
Organism: Xanthocytophaga agilis; assembly: GCF_030068605.1. NCBI lineage: Bacteria > Pseudomonadati > Bacteroidota > Cytophagia > Cytophagales > Rhodocytophagaceae > Xanthocytophaga > Xanthocytophaga agilis. The sequence goes on along the minus strand of NZ_JASJOU010000001.1, from coordinate 1,465,717 downwards.
TCAATATGTATTTTAAGTGTAATACGAGGCTCCCCTGATTTAGCCAAAATATCGGTATATGAGCTAGTCATAGACTGAAAAATCTAGATCATGAAAAAAGACATCCACATTTAGTTCTTCATCTCTAAAAGCAGTTAGTTGACCAACGATGTTAGAGTTGTGATTGATAATAGAAAAAGGTTGTGTACCCAGATTTTGTCTTGGAATAGTATCTGTGAAATAAGTGGGTAAGGCCTGCACTACACCCGGCAAACGATATTTTAGTAAGGGAACAATTTGTCCTTTTATATTTACATCTGTAGCGACTTCCTGTAGTTGAATCTTTTTGATACTTCTATTATCAACAGATGCCAAATCATTCATACGGCCTAATACAAGAGGATAATAGGGTTGTCGAAAATAATTGACAATTTGCTCATCCTCTACATATAGACGTAAAAAGGCATCAAATAAGAATTCACGACGAATGACATTGGATTTGGCATCACGTCGATTTTTATCAACCTGATAAATGGTTTCCAGATCTGTTGCTTTGGCTCCATACTGGAAGTAATAGCCAATTTTAAACTTCTGATGGTTTACATATGATCCAGCAGCAGCGTTGATCAGTCCTAAAATAGTACTTAGAGGAGGTACTTCTAAAGTAGGTTGTACTCCACTAATAAGATTAGGGTAACGGAAGCTGGCTGTCCAGCTCCGTATATCTATTTTGAATACTTCCATCAGTTAAGTTGGGTTTCCAGTTGAGAGCAATACAAATCAATAGCTTCGTTGATAGAATGTAACTTGACATTAGAAAACTTCTCGGAAAGTTTTTCCAGATCTGACTTATACTCTTCCATGAAACCACTTCTTCGTCCTATAAACACTGTGCCTTCAAACTGGTCTTTATAGTCATTCAGTACTTCTTCTATCCCTTCAACATTCAATAAAACTCGATCATTATTAACCCCATCATTGATCGCAACATGAGAAAATGGATGATTACCAGTTGTCATAGTTGCCAGGATAATAAATTTAGGTGTCACATCACCCATATTATCTGTTTGCATAGCACCACCAGAAATCGTTTTAAGCGCTTTAATTGTATCAGTTATACGCTTAATGCGTGTTTCTTTAGGTAGCTGTACTAGTTTCTGAGCATTGCCTTTACTATCCTTTACAAACAAATCATCTATCTCCTTACTACCATTTTGTAAAGCTGTCTTTTTGAGATCCTCTGTCAGATTTTTAAATCCGGTTTTATTATAGGTTGCGAAAGTGCCTACTTGTGCCAGATCCAATGAGAACATTCCTTTCATGATAGCACTATATTCTTCCTTGCTATAGGGAACAGAATCACCTTCCTGCCGAGCCATACTAGACCAGTTTTCTGCAGTTCGAACAGAACCAACAGAAATAATTGCTGAGTTCTTTAAAGGTGAAACCCGTGTTACTGTGACATCCTCTTTTTTCTCTTTTCCTTTTGTATCTAAAACTGGATTACCTTGTTCATCTCGTACTATATCTTTAGCCGCTTTCATAAACCCAAATACATCATCATCTGCATATTGAACAGGGTTGGCAGCGGTGAAAGCAATTTTATTATCACGTGTAATAGGAGAGAGCAACCATTGATGATTCTTTTGCAAAGCATCTCTCCACCAATATCGCCAGGCTTGACCTGAGACATATGTATAGGTTCTGCCGTTTTTATTGATTTTTTTTGTTGCAACCGCATTATCAAAGTTGCTGGTGGTGCTTTTACCTGCATTGTTGAGTGCTACAACATCAACATCCAATAGAATAAATCCTTGTGTTTTCAGATTCATTGTTAATTAAGGTTTTGAGGTTCAGTGTCTTCTTCTGTAATTTCAACTTCGACTTTGATATTTGTTTCATGAAGCTTTTGATAAATAGCAATCAGGAGCAGATCCCGAAGTTCTCGCCAGTTTGTACCATCGGGGAAGAGATAGCTTACAAACTCTTCCAGAGTAATGAGAGGTTTTTGTACTCCTTTATTGTAATTGTCTGCAATTAATTTAAGCAGATATTGTCGAAGACCCTGACTTGATTTTTCACCATTTAATCGAGTGATTGATTTTTTTATAGTATCCTCATCCCGATCAATGACTATAAAGTCAGCAAGCTCTTTAATTTTCTCAATCGTTTTTTTGTCCATATTCTTTAAGCGGATTTGATAAGTTTCAACAATCTTGAAATTGAATCTGTGTTTGATACTCCAGTTTAAAATCTCACGAAGGATAGACTGATTAAACAGTAGTTTGTCATAGATGAGGTTGCGCCAGGTTTTAAACCTGTCATAGCTGAAAGAATCTTTCTGGTCCTGCCATTCTCCTGTTTGCTCATTAAATTTGCCTTCTTTTACTTTAGAATTGCGATAATGAGCATATACAAAGTTTTTCCAATCTGTTTGCAGAAGAGGACTTAAACAATAAGAATAGAATTTGAAAACATTGGCAGGCAATTGATATAGTTCTACTTCTGGCTTTGCTGCGAAATTTGTAAAATGATAAAGATTGAGCATAACGTCTTTCTTTTCTATTTCAGCTTCATCTCCTAATGCTGTTTTAATATTTTGAATACACTTATCGGCAAAGCCGAACATTGCATTAGAAGGCTGATTAAATTCAGATTTAAGTACACTTTTAGATTGTTTTGCACCTAACTCCTGAAAGTTTTTAGCAGTGTTTAAATGGGCAAAGTATTGAGAAACTAGTTCATAGTTGCTGTTTATCAGAGCAACCTTATCACCTAATTGTACCAAGCCAAATGGGATAAAAAAAATGCGAATTAATACTTCCTTCGATAAATAAATTCCTGCTTCAAAGCTATGGTGGAAATTGATAAAAGTTCCAGATCCAGAAAGAATATGATTATCTCTTCCTGCAGAAAATAACTTTGTTTTTTTTCCGGAAATACGGCAATACCCACTTTGAAAAGGAATTGTTTCATTAATCAAGCCTTTGTAAAAGTTCAGTGTTTCTATTAACTTTTTGTTGTTGTCGTATGCAGCTTGAGTAATAGTTGAGTTAAGAAAAAAAGCATGTAAGCCTGCATTCCAATCATTTACATATATCTTGGCTATTTTCTCAATGATTTCCAGTAGATTATTGTCTTTAAAATCATCTTGGTTACTTAGATATTTTATGACATAGCCCCCCACATCAGCAAATGGATCACCTGTTGTTTCGATTAGGGATTGATAGTCAATTTTTTCTATACTTGTATTCATGTTTTTAGTATAACATTATGTTTAACAAAGAGTCATACAATCAAACTTTTGACGATCGCAATCTTCCTGTCAATCCTATATCCAAACTTTCTGATGAACAGGCAGAAAAGCTTGAACAGGTTGCTATGACGTTACTACAGGAGGAATGGAAAAAACTTCGTGATGAAAAGCCCTATCTTTTCTCATCTGACAAACAGAACAACCAATAACTAGTCACTTATCCCTTCACCTCACAACACCCAAATCCCTCCGCATTGTATCTGCCAAATCCTCCGAGTAAGCCGATTTCCAGTAGTTCACGAGGAGCGGTGAGTTCGAAGTCAAACAGATAACCTTTTATCTTGGTCGCTTCTGGTGAATGATCTTTCAATGTTACCAGTCGAGCTTTGGGTGCTGCACTCAGCAAGCGAAACTCCATAGGTACATCCGTCCAACTGGCTTGTAAAGACTGTCCACTGGCAATGTACTTATCGAGCAAGTTGGTAAACAGCAATTCCTGATAGCCTTCCTGAAGAGGCGAAAAGTAGTCGTCATGTCCACGGTCGTTTTTACGACTGACTACCAGCGGAGACAACGTACGCAGGTGCACTGTTTCGGACGGTATCTGCCAGGCCAGACTTTCGACCTGCTTTACCCGAAAATCTACCTGTGACACTTTATCTCCCAACCGAAACTCCTGTTCGGCAAACAAACCCATCACAAAGTTTTCCGCCGCCTTATCGGTGTAAAAAGACACCATAAGACCTACTTCGTCTGAGAGCACTGCAATCCGGTCACTTCCTTTTCGGATATCGAAACGAGGGATCTGCAAAGCGGAGAAGGTAAAGAACTTAAATCGCTTATGCCCCGCAGAGTATCCACTATTATGCAGAAAATCAGCATATGTCTCATCCGCTTTGCCTATCACTTTGTATATCCATGACGACAACGGATAGGCATAGTTAATCGGCAATGTTGATTGGCTTCCGGTTTTTTGTAAGGTTAGTTTCAGTCGCATAGGTCAGATCAGAAGTTCGTTGGAAGTGCTTTTATGCGTTTGTTGATCACAAAGTTGTGGAGGCATCCCGCCAAAACGTTGCGGAGTAGAAAAGTTTTTTATATTTTTTCATTGATAGCCATTACAGCATACTTCGCAATGGCTTTTTGCAGACGGGATTTTATCTTTTCCCGCAGCGAATCCGGCGCTAGTACCTCAACCTCTTCACCATAGGCTAGAATTTCCCGCTCCAGTTCATGATTGGGCGTTACAATGAGTTTAATGATCAGGTGAGTAGGAGTATCTTCTACAATTTGCTGTGAAGAATGCATCGGAAGAGACTTGACATATTTTCCTTCCTGAGCTGTAAATCGTAGTAGTACCTCCTTCTCTTCTTCATCCGATGGAGTCGTCACGCCAATAACATGATTGCGGTAATTGCGGCATTGATCTGCCCGATTGGTAGTAAAGGTCTGATCTGTAACCATAAGTTTACGCATACGGTCCAATCCAAACGTGCGCAGGCTCTGTGCTGTATGACAATAGGCCGCCAGATACCATCTGTTTCGATATTCAAACAACAAACCAGGTTCGACAATCCGATCTTTTGTCTCATCACTGGTATAAGGACGGTACGTAAACTGAATCACCCGACTGGCGAGCATGGCGTTCCATATATCCGATAGCAACTCCAATCCTGAAAACTGACTATTCCCTTCCAGTTGCAGATAACGTGAGGCAGAGTGCTTGCCTCCAATCGACTCAGAAAGAAACTCCAATCGTTCGCGCCGTTCCAGCAGGTTTACAAATTTGGGAAATTCGCTGACATCTTCGTCTGGGGGAATATCCAGGTAGTACCCTTTTCGTTTAGTATCATACCGGACGTGTATCCCATATTCGTCCCGTAAATGTTTTCTATCCCATTCCAAGGTTCGTTCGGCTGCTGCATCGATGCCATATTCCCGAAGTCTGTCTTCTATAGTCTTTTGAGAAGGGTACGTATAGGGCTTCTCTACCATATGTATAAGACGAAGCTGTCGACGTAGAATAATCGATTTTTTCATACGAATGAATGGGAATGGAAAGTGTATCCAGGTTACATTTTACTAACTAGCGTTAAATAACATATAGATCTACTTTGTTAAAAGGGTATTTTTACCCTTTTTTACTAGTAGTTCTGTAAGATTTTATATTTTCAGTTTATTGTGAATGAGTAATTACAGAACTTTACTCAGAAAGAGCGTCTTACTACTTTCTTGCCTGCCTTTGAATAGGAGACCGAAGAGTTAAAAATGTGGAGAGAGTTTTTGGTAATGTCGTCGACCGGCAAAAAAGTCTATGTTGATTCAACCAAGAAAGCATTCTAACGGGCTATTTTTAAAGGTAATTGTCTGGTAGTCAGCGAGTCGTCGAACCCCTGGGTCAATTATAGTATTACACATCGACGACTTTTTACGAAAAAACAAATTATAAAAGCTGCGTTTTTGTGCTGAAAACGCTATTTTTAGCTTCGTTTCTAACGGATCTTAATTGTACCATATAGGAATTGAAATGATCCTGCAATGATTAATATTGTTGACATCGCTCATGATCTTAATTGTACCATATAGGAATTGAAATCGACCTTCTATAGCCTATCTGATGATCGTTATCCAGATCTTAATTGTACCATATAGGAATTGAAATGAAGGAGAGAATTTGCTGAAGTATTGGGACGATGCAATCTTAATTGTACCATATAGGAATTGAAATACATAAAAGAGGACACGATATCTTTCCGTATGATCAAATCTTAATTGTACCATATAGGAATTGAAATGAGGTAGCCAGAGACCTCTCACACTAGACGAGCAGGATCTTAATTGTACCATATAGGAATTGAAATGAGGTAGCCAGAGACCTCTCACACTAGACGAGCAGGATCTTAATTGTACCATATAGGAATTGAAATGAGGTAGCCAGAGACCTCTCACACTAGACGAGCAGGATCTTAATTGTACCATATAGGAATTGAAATTTTCCTGAATGGTAGTGCAGCATAAGTATGCAAGAGATCTTAATTGTACCATATAGGAATTGAAATGCAAGTATAAATTGAAAAGACACACTTCCCTGTGGATCTTAATTGTACCATATAGGAATTGAAATTTATTGCCAAGCTATTAGGACACGTGGACTTGAAAAATCTTAATTGTACCATATAGGAATTGAAATGCATGATCGGTAGGTTAAAGAGAGGGTCTTCATCTGATCTTAATTGTACCATATAGGAATTGAAATTTTGGTAGTGTGCATACGCTAAGCGAGAAAGCGTTTATCTTAATTGTACCATATAGGAATTGAAATTTAGAATGTATACCTGCTTTTGCATGAGCGTTCTTTATCTTAATTGTACCATAGAGGAATTGAAATGTATGCTAAAAAGCTGTATAGTTATAATATTACGAAATCTTAATTGTACCATATAGGAATCCTATGCGAATTATAAAATCTATACTCCTGATCAGCTTTCTGCTATTTTCTTTGCCCTCTTATTGTACAGTTGATGCCTTAGCAGTTAATCATCTCACAAAAGAAGTATATGTGTTTGAAGAGTCTGAATATGCTGGAATAGGATGGGAGGTAGTAGCTGGAGAATCAGCTCTATGGGAAGAGCAGGAGAAGTATTTTTTAGCAAAGGGATATCGTTATACCACTACTCCTAATACAGTAGACAATATTTTTTTCAGTGTTTTACTCAACATTGTGGGACTTTTGATAATTATTTGGCTAAAGAGGATTCGATTTGGTACAAAGTATAAAATGATCTTCAAACGAATTTGAATGGGTCTCTACTAGCTGTTGTTTTATAGTAAACCATACCACATTAACAATCCCGAAATAGATACATATATTTATATGATCCTCAAAGAACTAAAAGCCTATTCATTTTTGGGTAGCCACCATCAATGAAGGTTACTTGTTACGTTGATAAATTACTCTAGGGATTATTGGTTCATTGGTTCACTCTCCTATAGGAGAGTGAACCAATGAACCAATAAATCTTATCCCTCCTTTTTGATCCAATAGTGAGCCAATAAATGAACCAATAATAAGTTGTAATGTATTGAAATAAAGTGTATTACAATTGTATTTAAAATGATGGATGAACCAATGATTTTATTAGTTCATATTGATCCGGCAAATGAACCAATGAATCGTTATGAAACACAATTGTCAGACATCGAAAAACCAAACCAATTAACTTTCATCTTCCCCCTTTTTGTCCTTTTAAAATATACTCCCTAACAAAACCGGTAGCCTTCCCAACTGGAGAATATTCTTTCGCTCATAAACCAAACATGGCACTAACTGCCTGCCACGCATCGGCGTGGGCGGGAAGATTCTTTCAGAAGGACAATAAAGAAATAAGAGGAAAAGAAACAACTTTCCTTAAGTGACAGCATTGAATGGAAACCCGCGCAAGAAACATCTTCATTTCCAGAAAAGATATCGGACATGATAAGGCATTTTGCTTGCGGTGAATTCCGCTCAAAAATTCTTTTGCCGTGAACTATGCGCAGAAGAGAAAGTGACCGGAGTTACGATCAAATTTTATTTTTGCCGTGAGTTATGCGCAAACAAAAAAATGATCGTAACTCCGATCAAAATAAAAAGTGATTGGAGTTATAGGCAAACTCTTCATTGATCAAACCGACAATCTTGCCTTCAGCAAAAATTAGTTTGCTGTGAACTATGCGCAGATAGGAAGTAGTTGCTACACATCAGTTGATAAGACCTATACTCGGTTTCTAAAAATAAAATAACCTGCTGCAAGGCTTATTATTAATGCTCCTGCAATCATATAGCTGCGATAGGGTGAGGACTGGTTGGGTAAAGTATCAGAGTCCTCATGTGTAATTTTTGGAGCTTTTGCTGAGGTAAGGGTATCTACCTTCTTTGCAGAAACGAGGCTAGCTTTGCCAATGATTGCGAGTAGTTCCTGATCTGACAGAATCGTACCTGGCATAGGTGTATGTGCATGAATCTGCTTGAACTTAAAGTATCTTTTGACAAATAGTTCACTTCTAAAACCATAACGATACGCAGCATTATAGGAGTATAATGCTTCTGTAACATCATCTGTAATAGCTTTCATACTACCTAGTTGGAATAATAGAAAGGCAACAATCGGTTCAGGCGCTTTTACAAACATCATACGTTCCTGAAGTTGATATGAAATATGATAGCGTAAATCCAAAAGCTTTTGTTTAGGTATGGAAGATTTAGGAATAGAATCATTACCTAAGTCTGTTCCCAGCATAAACCGACTGGTTAGGTAGGATAATCCTTTTAACTTTACTTCCAGAATCTTCAAATGTAACCACTCTGAACCTTCATGTGATTCCGGATTAAGGGTAATGCCTCTCTGTATCCAGTAATAAGCCGAATCATTTTTTCCTAACAGTTCATAGGCTGTTCCCAGATTAGCAGCAGTAGCGTATAGATTAGGTTGGATCTTCTCTATAGTAGAAAATACATTTTTCGCTTCCTTGTATCGACCCAGATACATAAGGATAACGCCATAGTCGGAATAGGCTTTTATATCGTGTGTATTTTTCCAAAGACTGTCCAGTTTTACCAGATCTTCCTTAAACCTTTTTATCTGATCTGGGTCTGTGAGGTCGTATCCTTCCTCAAATTCTATGCTCTGCATAATTTTTTTGCCATTCAGCAGAACATGATATTCATTGGCACATGCGTTTGTAGTTAAGTAAACACATGTTGTGAAGACAAAACATAAGAATCTTTTTAGCATAAAGGAATGAGGGAGCGTATGCTATTTATTCCAAAGAACAGAAGGAAGTAAACGTGGAGAAGTATATAAGCTGACTACGTATATGACTTACTATGTAGTCTAAACTTTTACAAATGCAGAACCCCAGTCGACTATCTGATTGGGGTTCTGCATTTGTGATTTACTTCTTCTTTACAAATGATTTGACGCCGGTTGGAGTGATCTTGCGGATATTACCTTTGGTATCAAAATTCAAGCTGTCGATACATAACTCCCGCAGTACATATTCTTTCTTTTGAGGAAAAATGCGATGATAGAGAATATAGTCCTGTCCCTTTTCCCTGAAAACTGTATGATGTCCCGGACCATAGGTAGTGCTATCAGCAGAGGTAGCCAGAATAGGACTTTCAGGACCTTCTGTCCATGGGCCAAACGGCGTTTTGCTTGTTGAATAGCGAACCTTGTAGGTAGCATCAATGGCTTTGCCATCCGAGTACATCAGATAATATAGGCCTTTGCGTTTGATCATATGTGGACCTTCAAAGTAGTTGGGAGGAGTAATGTCTTTTGGTGTTCCGTCAAACGAGATCATGTCGGGTTTGAGCTTAACTGCCAGACAGTGTCCATTGACCCAGTTTAAACCAGATCCCCAGTACAGATAGGCTTTTCCATCCTCATCAATAAAACAATCCGAATCGATGATATGAACACCAGGAGTAGAGTTGCCCGCCAGCAGAGGAGTATTATCTGACTTTGCGTTTTTCCATGGCCCTAACGGACTGTCACTCATACCTGCCCATATTTCACTTCCTACCGATACATACATATAAAACTTACCATTGGGCGCTTTCACTACGGATGGAGCCCATACCTTACTTCCATTGGATGTAGGACTGGTACACGCTTGTTTGGTAGGCCAGTTAATGTGTTTCTGCGTCCAGTTCACAAAGTCTGTTGACTCCCATACCGCCAGTTCGTCCCCTCCCCAGGGATCTATAGTTGCATAGATATAATAGTTGCCCTGATGTTTGATAATGCTGGGATCTGCAAAATATCCCTTGATAACCGGATTGGAAATAAAATCTTTTTTAACCTGGCTCCATGCATTGCCTGTTAGAAAAACAAATGCAAATAGAACACGAAATACAGTGCGGCTTACGATCATAAAGGATAGGTACTGAGTGAGAATACTATTTTGTGTTAATCATACACAATTCCCTGAAAAATACATAAGACTTTTTGTACTGTCAAATGGGACCGGCAATAGATAGTCTATATATACGTAAAGGAAATATGTGGCAGCACTATATTTATTGGCTAGAAGGGTAGCATTGAAAAGATTATGTTTTTTTCTAAGAAAATTGATTACTACTTCATAGAGAGTAGTATATATGTTCAGACAAAATAATCAGAGTGAAGGTTTAACACTCTGAAACAGGCTTTGAATAACTTTATTTTTGTAATTCATTCTATGATAAAAATTTTACCCCGTGTTATTTTATTTCTATTACTTTTTATAGGATTTACTTCAGAAGTATGGGCACAACAATATACATTTAAACGAACAGTTGGAAAAACAGGTGCAAGTAGACCTTCTGATATTGCCATGGATATAAATGGGGCAATATATGTAGCTAGTGAAGATCGTTCCATTATGAAATTAGGTGCTGACAGTCGGTTCTTGTTTATGGTAGGCTCATTTGGATCTCGGGTTGATGTGTTTGGAGGTACTAACCATATTGCAACCGATGCCCAAGGTAATCTTTGGGTAGCTGATAGTTACAAAAGTGTAATTCAAAAGTTTGATTCCAAAGGAAGTTTATTATTTCAGTTTGGTTCTAAAGGAACTGGAAATGGACAGCTTTCCAATCCAACCGCAATATTCGTTGACATACAAGGAAATATATGGGTTACAGATGAATCCAACCGCTTACAAAAGTTTGATGCTACTGGCAAATTCTTATTAAAAACAGGATCTGGAGGCTCTGCAGATGGACAGTTTATGTCTGCCAGTGGTATTACAGTAGACACTCAAGGAAATGTATGGGTAGCAGATTCCTATGCTCACCGTATTCAAAAGTTTAATTCTAGTGGTAAATTTTTGCTAAAAGTAGGATCAGAGGGATCTGGAAATGGACAATTCAATCATCCCTGGAGTGTTGCTGTTGATAGTAAAGGAAATGTTTGGGTGCTGGACAATGGAAATGGACGTATTCAGAAATTTGACGGCAATGGTAAATTTTTGCTAACTTCAGGAGAAGTAGGTTCAAATGATGGGCAATTAGCTAATCCCAAAGGGATGATTATAGATAAGCAAGATAATATATGGGTAGCGGATTGTAGTAATAATCGTGTTCAACGATTTGGCACAGATGGCAAGTTTCTTTCAAAGTTTGCTTCTCCTGCTTCAGATAATGGCTCTTACAGATATCCGGCGGGGGTAACTGTTGATAATTCTGGCAATACTTGGGTAGTAGATGAGGGTAATCATCGTATTCAGAAATTTGATCCGGATGGCAACTTTCTTTCTACGTTTGGATCGTTAGGTATGGCTGATACTCAATTAAACTATCCTCAGGATTTAACTCTGGATCGTCAGGGAAATGTTTGGATTACAAACTCCGGCAATCAAAAAATAAAGAAGTTTGATGCTACTGGTAACTTTCTATTTGCTTTTGGAGAAAAAGGAACGGGTAATGGTCAATTTATTTCTCCTCAAGGCATTTGTATAGATCGCCAGGATAATATCTGGATATCTGATAGAAACAATCATTGTGTCCAGAAGTTTGATAAAAATGGAAACTTTCTGCTTAAGGTTGGTAGTTCTCAGGGATCTGCAGATGGCCAGTTTGATCAGCCTCAGGGAATAAATGTGGATAGTAAAGGAAATATTTGGGTTGTAGATAACAATAATAATCGACTCCAGAAGTTTTCGTCAGATGGTAAATTTTTACTAAAGCTTAATTCCAATGGCGCAGGTGATGGCCAACTGAATTATCCGTCTGATGTAGCTGTTGACAATGAGGATAACATCTGGATTACAGATGTACAAAATCGACGCATTCAGAAGTTTGATCCTACAGGTAAATTCTTGTCAAAAATAGATCTACTCTCAATATCCATGCAACCGTATGCTATTGCCATTGACAAAGAAGGAGATGTTTACTGGACTAATAGCACTCTGGGGGTGATGGTTTATAGCACGGATCAGGTAGCATTTATCAATGGTACTATTTACTCAGATGCCAATCTGAATTGTAAGTTCGATGCCTCAGATAAGCCTCTTCAGGGAATAATAGTCAAAACAGAACCAGGCGATTACTTTGGGGTTACAGATAGAGAAGGCAATTATCGTATTGCTGTTCCGCTTGGAACCTATACTGTTAGCCAGATACTGAATACTGACAATGTGTTGTTACAGCCTGTTTGTCCGGTTAACAATATCTCTACTTCTGTGACACTTTCCAGCAAAGGAGAGCGTGTATCGAACATCAATTTTGGAAATACAGTCACGGCGATTCCTCACCTTACTATTGCAGTAAGCTCTGATCGCAGGCGCAGATGCTTTTCCAGTCAGACTGTTGTCACTTTCTCTAATACAGGCTATGCGGATGCTCAGGATGTGAAAGTGTATGTAAAAATGCCTGAAAATGTGATTCTTCAAACTGCTGACAAGCTATTTACAATAACTCCGGACTCTAGTTATGTGTTTTCTATAGAAACACTTGGTGCTAATCAAACAAGTACTATTCAAATCACTGATTCAGTAGCTTGTATAGCTGATATTACAGGTTTGACAGCTTGTACGAAAGTATGGATTACTCCGGCTAATGATTATACTTTACCGGAGAGTTCCACCTGGGATAAGTCAGATATTATGCTGACAGGTAAATGCGTAGAGAACGGACGCGTGCAAATGGTAATTAAGAACATCGGGCAGCCAATGGCCGATAGTGCGGAGTTTCGTATATTGCTCAATGCCCAACTGGCGTTGCGTAAAAACTATAAACTAGAGGCAGGAGATAGCCTGGTACTACGGATTCCTGCCAATGGCAAAACTGTCCGTCTGGAAGCGAATCAACGCCCTGACCATCCACGCAAATCACAAACAAACCTGACTATTGAAGGTTGTGTGGCTTCTATTAGTGATGTGGTCAGCAAGGGATTTGTAGACGCCTTGCCACAAGAAGACGCAGAACCCGAAGTAGCAGTCGAATGCTTACCTATCATTGACTCATTTGACCCTAATGATAAGTTGGTAAGTCCTGTAGGTACACCGAAAGACCATTATACACCGACAAATACGGAACTGAAATACACCATTCGCTTTCAGAATACAGGAACCGACTATGCCTACACAGTAACTGTCGTTGATACTCTTTCAGAGAGTTTGGATATTTCCACTCTACAGATGGGATCTGCTTCACATATGTATTCCTTGAAGGTTACAGGTAAGGGCCGTCCGGTATTGACCTGGACATTCAATACTATCAATCTACCTGATAGCACCCGTGATCAGGCTGGGAGTAATGGGTTTATTCAGTTTACCATTAAACCCAAAGCCAATCTGGCAGAAAAAGCACTAATTGAAAACTTTGCTGATATCTTCTTCGATTACAATGATCCTATACGGACCAATACCACAGCCAATGTCCTTTATGACGTACCACCAGTGATTGATCCACAAAATCAGTTGTCTGAGAAAGGAGTTGTATTCCTGCCTCCAACCATCAGCAGCTTTACTCCCGAAACTGCACAGACTGGTGAGCAGATCACTATTACTGGAACCAATTATCAGAATATACTGACTGATAATACTGTTACCATTAATGGAAAGACCGCTACTGTGGTTTCAGCTACAGAAACACAATTGATTGTGACCATCCCTACAGGAGTAACAGCTGGCAAGGTAAGTGTCACTACTCTTGGTGGAACTGCTACCAGTGAAACAGAATTTGTACTTAAGCCTACAGCTACTGAACAACCAGAATGGAGCCGACCGATTGTTATTTCACCAAATCCATCAGATGGCAGGTTTACGATTGACTTTTCTAAAGCCTCCACTCGGATACAAAACATCGACGTGTATAATAACTTGGGACAGAAAATATATACACAAGCTGTTTCGCAAAGTAGCTATCAGAAAGAACTGGATCTGTCGGGTAATGGCGTAGGGATTTATCTGGTTGTTTTCAAAACCGATAAAGGCAATGCCACTCGGAAAGTTATAGTGAAGTAAACAACTATCTGCTATCCTATATAGTATAGACATGATTCAACCCGAATATTGAGTAAAAGGATTTGACTTTGAAGCGGAATACATAGTAAAATAAATAAGCTACAAAGAGAGTTGCATTGACTTCAATCGTGAGTGGCAGTGTAAGTGCGTTGGCAATCTTTTTCCCGCGAGGTTGGCCTTTGGCCTTGTGGGGGGAAGGATCGGGAAAAAGTGCCTTTTTTGCTAACACACAAATCTGGCTCACCAAATTCTCATTTGGTGCCCCTCTTTTGGGCAAGCAAAAAAGTAACAAGGCGATAAGAAGAGATATGTTCTGGATTATAAACTAATGTAGAAAGAGATATTCCTCAAAAGTTACCCCAAGCCTACACTCTTTTCAAAAGTATAGGCTTGGGTTGTATTCAAATCCAATATTCGGGATCACTCATGTTTTTTATGTTATAGAATTAATCATGCAGATAGACTTTTAGGTTACTCAGCTTAAATTTTTTTCCTCTATTGCACTATTTACCTGGGTTTTGCGTTAAAAGCATAGTGACTACAACTCTTTGTAGCGTAATTGATAAGATTACCTGCTAGTGTTGTGCTATCTATACACACAGAGATCATCTTCATTTGTAAAATATGTGGATATACTTCTACAATTTGTAGAAAGTTTCTACATCTGCATGTACACATTTCATAAAAAACAGTTCTCTTTAAGGATAATCCTCCCCTAAATGCATAATTTAGAATTGGCATGTATTTTGGTAAAATGCTGGTATTTGCCTCTTGATAACATACATTACAGATCTTTTTATTCGTATCATTGTGTTTGAAGTGATCATTACACTATATTGAGTAATGATTAGTTTGCTATGTAAATAGAAATATTTACACGGGTATCTATTATCGTTAGAAGCCTGCAGAAAAACAATTCCTACACTAATGGGATATGGTACATAAAAGTGATAGTAATGCAAGGAAAGCAAGAGAAGAAAAAATGTTTTTACATAATTTACATAATTGAGAGATTTTCCAAAAAAGCGAATTGCCACTTACTGAATATATATACAATAGTATAGCTACTTAATCTATATACCACGTACCCAATGTATGAACTCTAGAAAAAAATCCACGAATGGAACTTCACAGGTATCACCTGTAGCAGAGACGGCTGAAGTAGATATGTCGCTTCATACACCGGACGGAACGAACGGACATGCAAAGCCATTTGGTTCATCTGATGATGAATTGGATGCTAAAGCATTGCTTAGGGTACTCGCTGAAGTGAAGAATGGCAATTTCTCAGTCCGTATGCCTGTTGATCAGCTCGGACTTTCCGGAAAAATTTGTGATACATTAAATGATATTATTTCTCTCAATGAGAGCTTGGTTCTCGAACTTACCACTGCCAGAAGCATTATTGGTAAGCAGGGAAAGCTCAATCACCGTGTAGAACTACCACGTTATGCCAGAGGTTCGTGGAGCTCAAGTGTGGATTCAATCAATAGCCTGATTTCCGATCTGGTGCATCCTACCATTGAGATAGCACACGTGATTGGTTCGGTAGCAAAAGGAAACCTGTCGCAGGAAATGCCTCTCCAGATTGGCGATCACGTATTGCAGGGAGAGTTTGCCCGTATTGCTACAGAAGTAAATGATATGGTGAAGCAGCTGAATCTATTCTCCATGGAGGTAACACGGGTGGCACGGGAAGTAGGTTCGGAAGGTAAACTCGGTGGACAAGCAACGGTAAAAGGGGTAGGTGGAGTTTGGAAGGATTTGACCGATTCCGTAAACCAGATGGCTGGTAATCTGACAGCTCAGGTACGGAACATTGCAGAAGTAACAACAGCGGTAGCGAAAGGTGACTTGTCGAAAAAGATTACAGTAGACGTTCAGGGAGAGATCCTTGAGCTGAAAAATACGATTAACACCATGGTGGATCAGCTCAACTCCTTCTCCTCTGAGGTGACTCGGGTAGCAAGAGAGGTGGGTACAGATGGTAAACTCGGTGGGCAAGCAGAAGTACAAGGTGTGGCTGGTACATGGAAAGATTTGACCGATTCAGTAAACCAGATGGCGTCCAACCTGACTGGTCAGGTTCGAAACATTGCAGAAGTAACGACAGCGGTAGCCCGAGGAGACTTGTCGCGTAAGATTACCGTGGATGTGAAAGGAGAGATCCTTGAGCTGAAAAATACGATTAACACCATGGTGGATCAGCTCAACTCATTCTCTGCCGAGGTAACACGGGTGGCTAGGGAAGTAGGTTCGGAAGGTAAACTCGGTGGACAAGCAACGGTAAAAGGGGTAGGTGGAGTTTGGAAAGATTTGACCGAGTCTGTAAACCAGATGGCGTCGAACCTGACAGCCCAGGTGCGGAACATTGCTGAGGTAACAACCGCCGTGGCAAATGGAGATTTGTCGAAGAAGATTACGGTAGACGTTCAGGGAGAAATCCTCGAATTGAAAAATACGATTAACACCATGGTGGAACAGCTTCGGGCATTTGCATCCGAAGTAACGCGTGTGGCACGGGAAGTAGGTACGGAAGGTAAACTCGGTGGGCAAGCAAACGTGCCAGGTGTTGGAGGTACATGGAAAGATTTGACCGACTCAGTAAACCAGATGGCTGGTAACCTGACAGCTCAGGTACGGAACATTGCTGATGTGGCGATTGCCGTGGCGAACGGGGATATGTCACGTAAGATTACCGTGGACGTGCGGGGAGAAATCCTTCAGCTGAAAGAAACGCTCAACACGATGGTGGATCAGCTTCGGGCATTCGCATCCGAAGTAACACGTGTGGCACGGGAGGTAGGTACAGATGGTAAACTCGGTGGGCAGGCATTCGTACCGGGTGTGGCTGGTACATGGAAAGACTTGACCGACTCAGTAAACCAGATGACGGGTAACCTGACTTCTCAGGTACGGAACATTGCCGAGGTAACGAAAGCTGTGGCATCAGGTGACTTGTCCAAGAAAGTAACTATCGACGTAAAAGGGGAGATCTTCGACCTGAAAAACACGATCAACACGATGGTGGACCAGTTGAACTCGTTTGCCTTTGAGGTAACGCGTGTGGCACGGGAAGTAGGTACGGAAGGTAAACTCGGTGGGCAGGCGGAAGTGCCGGGTGTAGGAGGTACATGGAAAGATTTGACCGACTCGGTAAACATGATGGCGTCCAACCTGACAAACCAGGTACGGGGTATTGCAAAGGTTGTGACTGCCGTGGCAACGGGTAACCTGAAGCAAAAGTTATCCATCGTATCACGTGGTGAGGTAGCGCAGTTGACAGATACCATCAACGAAATGATTGATACGTTAGCGTTGTTTGCCGACCAAGTAACAACGGTGGCTCGTGAGGTAGGGGTTGAAGGTCGATTGGGTGGACAGGCCAGTGTGCCGGGCGCATCGGGTATCTGGAAAAACCTGACGGAAAACGTAAACCAGCTGGCTGAAAACCTGACTACTCAGGTACGGGCAATTTCGGAAGTTGCCTCTGCGGTAACGAAAGGGGATCTGACTCAGATGATTCGGGTAGAGGCCAAGGGTGAGGTAGAAGAGTTGAAAGACACCATCAACCAGATGATTGCCAACCTGAAAGAAACTACCTTACGCAACCAGGAGCAGGACTGGCTGAAATCGAACCTGGCTAAGTTTACCCAGATGTTGCAGGGACAGAAGGATCTGAATACGGTAACACGACGGATTCTTTCTGA
Organism: Xanthocytophaga agilis; assembly: GCF_030068605.1. Taxonomy (NCBI): domain Bacteria; kingdom Pseudomonadati; phylum Bacteroidota; class Cytophagia; order Cytophagales; family Rhodocytophagaceae; genus Xanthocytophaga; species Xanthocytophaga agilis. The sequence goes on along the minus strand of NZ_JASJOU010000001.1, from coordinate 1,447,780 downwards.
GTTGGCTCAGGTAGTAAACGCACAACAAGGGATGTTCTATATTCTGGAACAGGATGAAAACCTTCAGAATAAGAAACTGAAACTATTCTCTTCCTATGCCTTTAAGAATGATCTGCATATCAGCAGGGAGTTTGCATTGGGAGAAGGTCTGGTCGGACAGTGTGCTCTGGACAAAGAACGTATTCTACTGACCAACGTACCAAAAGATTATATCAAGATTGCTTCCGGTTTGGGAGATTCGTCACCAGTAAACCTGATTGTATTGCCTGTATTGTTTGAAAAGGAAATCAAGGCAGTAATTGAGCTGGCATCATTCGAACCATTCAGTGAAATTCACCTGGACTTCCTGAGTCAGCTGACAGAAAGTATTGGTATCGTATTGAACACCATTGAAACCAATACTCGTACAGAAGAGCTACTTGCACAGTCTCAATCACTTACCGATGAGCTACGTCGTACCAACGAGGAGCTGCAGGATAAAGCACACTTGCTGGTGAAGCAAAAAGAAGAAGTGGAAGGCAAAAACAAGGAAGTAGAAGAAGCACGGAAATCGTTGGAAGAAAAAGCAGAACAGTTGCAGCTTACATCTAAGTATAAGTCTGAGTTCCTTGCCAATATGTCGCATGAGTTGCGTACACCATTAAACTCACTGCTTATTCTGGCTCAACAACTCTTTGAGAATAGAGAAGGTAATCTTACGGAAAAGCAGGTACGATATGCCAAAACCATTCACAGTTGCGGAGATGACCTGATTCAATTGATTAATGATATTCTGGATCTTTCTAAAATTGAATCCGGATACATATCAACTGACTTTATCAAGGTTCGCTTCAATGAAATTACGTCATTCGTAGAAACAACGTTTAAACACATTTCAGAGAACAAGAATCTTCGTTTCAGTATTGAGATAGATGAAAAACTGCCGGATACATTGGAAACAGATATTCAACGTCTGAATCAGATCCTGAAAAATCTTTTGTCCAATGCATTTAAGTTTACAGAGAAAGGAGAGGTAAGATTCCGGATCTATCATGCTCAGCGCAACTGGAAACCAGGTAACATCAGTCTGGATAAGGCACCGTTTACTGTAGCATTTGAGATCAGAGATACAGGTATCGGTATTTCCAAAGACAAGCAGAATATCATTTTCGAGGCCTTTCAGCAGGCAGAAGGCTCTACCAGCCGTAAATATGGTGGAACAGGTCTGGGTTTATCAATCAGCCGGGGATTGGCAGAGTTGCTGGGTGGATCAATAGAACTGGAAAGCGAACCAGGCAGAGGTAGTACATTTACTTTGTTCCTTCCTATTGACTACAATCCAAACCTGATTAAAAAAGAAAAACAGAGCAGTTTAACTGTCAGCGAATACAAACTGTCAGAAAGCGATGAACTGGCTATTCAGTCTGTACCAACTGTAAAAGTGACTGAAACAAAAGATTTGGAAGGGCTGAATGAGATCATCAATGAAACCGGAGATGACCGAACCAATATCACTCTGAATGACAAGGTAGTGCTCGTGGTAGAGGATGATCTGCGCTTTGCCAAGATCATGATCGAAAAAGCACACGATGTAGATCTCAAAGTAGTAGTGGCTACCGGATTCGGAGATGTATTTGATCTGGCTAATAAATACAGTCCTATTGCAGTCACCCTAGATGTGAAACTTCCGGATGCCAGTGGCTGGAGAATTCTGGATCTCTTTAAAAATGATATCAACTTCCGGCATATCCCTGTCCATTTGATTTCCGGAGAAGAAAACCGATTACTGGCGATGCAGAGAGGAGCTCGCAGCTTCCAGCAGAAGCCATTGAAAAATGAAGCTTTGACGATATTGTTTAACGATATCACAGATTTTCATAACCGGAACCCTAAAAAGCTCCTGATCGTAGAAGACAATGAGCTGGATTCTTCACAAATGGTGAAGATGTTGGACAATGGAGATTTGGTAGATATTGAAATTGCTACCACTGGTGAAGAAGGGCTGGAAAAAATCCGGAATAATATGTATGATTGTATCAGTGTAGATTTTATGCTGCCTGATATCAGTGGTATGGACTTCATTACAGAAGTAAATTCCATTAAAAAGAATACTATTACACCTGTACTGATTTATTCTGCCAAAGACTTTTCGCCAAAAGAAAAGATACAGCTGAAGCAATATGCCAACAGGGTATTACTGAAGGATGTGAAGTCTCTGGATCGGTTACTGGAAGAGACAGTGCTGCATTTGCATCTGGATCATAAAGACTTATTGCCTGAAAAACAAAAGATTATTGAGAATCTTCGCTCCAAAGAGGATATTCTGGCTAATAAAAATGTATTGGTGGTAGATGATGATGTACGTAACCTGTTTGCATTGACAACAGCATTTGAACGTTTCAATATCAATACTATCACAGCCGAAAGCGGGCAGGAGGCTATTAATATTCTGATGGAGAATAACCGGATTGATATTGTACTGATGGATATTATGATGCCTGAAATGGATGGCTATGAAACCACACAGAAAATCAGGCGGGAACATAAAAATACCAATCTGCCTATCATAGCTGTAACAGCTAAGGCGATGAAGGGCGACCGTGAAAAGTGTATTGAAGCGGGAGCATCTGACTATATCACCAAACCTGTTAAAATTGATCAGCTTTTATCATTGATGAGAGTATGGCTCTATAAATAAACTAGAATGCAACTTAGTCCAAAAGAAGAGTTACCTGGTAAGCGCGATATTAAAATACTGGTTGTTGATGACCGGGAAGATAATTTATTTTCTATTGAAACGATACTGGAACATGAAGGCTATACAATTGTCAAAGCCAATTCAGGTAGGGCTGCTCTGAAAATGCTGTTACAACAACAGGATTTTACACTAATTCTGATGGATGTGCAGATGCCGGATATGAATGGATTTGAAACAGCCAACATGATCTATGAGCGTGAACGATTGAGAAATATTCCGATCATCTTTATTACAGCACATAACTATGAATCTGAATATATCTTCAAAGGGTATCAGCTGGGTGGGGTTGACTACATTTCCAAACCCATCAATCCGGATTTGTTGCGCGTAAAGGTGAGTGTGTTTACTGAATTGTATCAGAAAACACACCAGCTTCTTGCTCAGGAGAAGAAGTTGATGTCTATCAATAAAAATCTGGAGAAAGAAGTTGAAGAACGCCGGTTGAATGAAGAGAAAATCCGCTTACTAAACCAGCAACTGGTAGAAAACAACACCAATCTTCGGCTTGCCAATGAAGAGTTGAACCGCTTTGCGTATGTGGCTTCTCATGATTTGCAGGAGCCTCTACGTAAAATCAAACTCTTCAGCAATACGTTGGCTATCAAGTTTAGAGAGCGCATAGATCACGATATGGAGGTCTATCTGCAAAAGATAGTGAGTGCATCAGATCGTATGCAGACACTAATCCGGGATCTACTGGAATTCTCAAGGCAAATAGGTCAGGAAGAAGAATTTGGCATAGTGGACCTAAATAAAGTGGTTGCTGAGGTAATCTCAGATATGGAATCCGAGATAGAAGCTAAGAAGGCAATTATCTCTGTTGGTGAATTGCCTGTTGCTTCTGTTATTTCAAGTCAGATCTATCAACTTTTTCAGAATCTGATTAGTAATGCCTTGAAATATAGTAAAAATGGCTCTGTTCCTCAGATTCATATTCATGCAGAATCTACTATAAAAAATGGTTTGGGTAAACTGCACAGAATTTATATAAAAGATAATGGGATTGGATTTGACCCTTCCTATGCGGAGGAGATATTTGTTGTATTTAAACGATTGCATAGCTATCATGAGGTAGAAGGAACAGGTGTTGGACTAGCTATTTGTAAAAAAATAGTGGAATATCACAAAGGGGCTATCCGGGCTGAAAGTGCAATAGGAGTGGGTTCAACATTTATCATAGATCTGCCGGATATGACAGTTCCTTTGCCTATAAATACAGTACCTGTTCAGCTTCCAGAAGAAAATTAATTGAGGTAATTATTTGATTGTCAGGCCTTCCTTTTCTAGGAAGGCTTTTTTGTTATATATCTTCATCAGCCCTGATTTTATACACGAAAAAGTAAATAGACGAGTTGGGTACTTTTCATCTTAACATGAATAGGCAGATAATCTCTCGTTTTATGTTAATATAGGTGAAGGATATGCTAAAATTGAAAAAGTATACCTTACTTTTTTTGTCTAGTTTTGTTTATGATTGCTATGGAATATAGGAGCCGCATATTTCTATAATACTATTGTCTCTGTTTTTTTCATTCTCAACTGTTTAACACACAACCTATCCAGATGCAACTGTTTTTACTCAGAATTAGTAGTTTTCTTATTTTACTATGCTTCCTGATGAGTCCACAGGTAAGGGCACAGGGAACAAACTCTTCGGCAGAAGTAGAGGCTTTAATCACTGTTTATAGAGAAGATCTGGGTAGTCTGAACCGAACCTATACCATTACCTGTTCACCGGAACGGGTATCCCGCTTACAACAATTCCATCAACAAACTTTACAAAAACTAGAAGCACTGGACTTTGATAAACTTAGTCAGAGTGGAAAAGTAGATTATATTATCTTTAAACGTGATCTGAAGCAGGAACTTGATGACCTGAAAACACTGGAAAAAGATCTGGTGACACTGCAGCCTGTATTTGCTTTTAAGGATAAGATACTGACCTTCGAAAAATCTCGTCGCAAAGGAGAAGTTTTGAATCCAAAAGAAACGGCTAGTTTGATCAACAGTCTGAAAACAGACATTCAGAACACCCAGAAAGAAATTGAGAAGTCTGCCAAGCTTACTTCTCATCTGAATCGAATGGCCTCTTCGCTGGCCGAAAATCTGCAGAGACGTTTTCAGGAGTCCTATCATTTTTATGAAGGATATGACCCTTTGTTTACCTGGTGGGTAAGTAAACCATTCACGGATGCAGATTCAGTACTGAGCAACTATGTCGGCTTTTTATCCAAGCGGCTATCTGCAGATAATCAGGCTAAGGATGATGGAAGTGGAATTATCGGCAATCCTATAGGCAGAGAGAAGCTGATAGAACAGCTACGTTTTGAAATGATTCCTTATACACCTGATGAACTGGTAACGATAGCTAATCGTGAGTTTGCCTGGTGTGAAACTGAAATGAAGAAAGCGTCCCGCGAGATGGGCTTTGGAGATGACTGGAAAAAGGCACTGGAGAAAGTAAAGAATACCTATGTAGAGCCGGGAAAACAGCCTGAATTGATTTATGCACTGGCAGTAGAGGCGATTGATTTTGTAGAGAAGAACCAGTTGGTTACGGTTCCTGAACTGGCTAAGGAGACCTGGCATATGCGTATGATGTCACCACAACGTCAGTTAGTAAGTCCGTTCTTTCTAGGAGGAGAAGACATTCTGATCTCTTATCCCACCAACACTATGACCCACGAGGCCAAGCTGATGAGTATGCGGGGCAATAATCCGCATTTCTCCAGAGCTACAGTGCAACACGAACTGATTCCGGGACACCATTTGCAAGGATTTATGAATGACCGGTATCGTCCGTATCGTTCAATGTTCTATACACCGTTCTGGATCGAAGGCTGGTCATTGTACTGGGAGATGTTATTGTGGGACAAGAAGTTTCCCCGCAATGCTGAAGATAGAGTGGGAATGCTGTTCTGGAGAATGCACCGTTGTGCCCGTATCATTTTCTCACTTAGCTATCATCTGGAAAAAATGACTCCTCAGCAATGCATTGATTTTCTGGTAGATCGTGTAGGACATGAAAGAGCCAATGCAGAAGGCGAAGTACGTCGTTCGTTTACAGGAGGTTATGGACCACTTTATCAGCTTGCCTATATGATTGGTGGATTACAGTTTCGTGCATTACACAAAGAGCTGGTAGACTCTGGCAAGATGACTGACAAGGAATTTCACGATGCCATACTGAAAGAAAATACATTACCGGTTGAACTGGTACGAGCGATATTAACAAAGCAACCTTTAACTAAAAACTTCCAGACATCCTGGCGGTTTGATTAGCCAAAAGTATATTCCAAATCATACTACATTTCCTGGCGGATAGATCTGCTGAATCTTTAAACCTTAATCTTTACTATTTATGAGACCTGATTGGATTGGTGTTTACCCAGCTGTTACCACAAACTTTCATGCAGATGAATCACTGGATCTTGACACTTTCAATAAAAACATCGAAGCACAATTGAGTGCAGGTGTACATGGAATTATTATTTGTGGTTCACTGGGTGAAAACAGTACTCTTTCATTTGATGAAAAACAAACATTGCTGAAAAATACAGTGAAGGTAGTTGCAGGAAGAGTTCCTGTAGTAATCTGTGTAGCAGAAAGCATTACCCGTGAGGCAATCCGGTTTGTGCAGGAGTCAGAGGAAAATGGTGCTGACGGATTTATGTTACTACCTCCCATGCGATACCCTTCGGATGATCGCGAAACTGTACACTACCTGAAAAAAGTAGCTTCTCATACAAGCTTGCCAATCATGTTGTACAACAACCCGCTTGCTTATAAGACCTTTATCTCTCTGGAAATGTTTGAAGAACTGGCTTCTGAACCTAAGTTTGAAGCCATGAAGGAGTCAACAGGAGATGTTCGTTACATGACAGATATCATCAATAAGTTTGGTGATCGCTACAAGATTATGAGTGGTGTGGATGATCTGGCACTGGAAAGCTTACTGATGGGAGCACATGGTTGGGTAGCAGGTCTGGTAGATGCATTCCCAGCTGAAACCGTAGCTATCTATGAACTGGCAAAAACAGGACGTGTAGAAGAAGCCCGTGCTATCTATCGTTGGTTCTTCCCATTGTTACACCTGGATGTTTCTACCAAATTCATTCAGAATATCAAACTGGCTGAAGTATATACAGGCATCGGAACAGAATACGTACGCGAACCTCGTTTACCGCTGGCAGGTGAAGAAAGAGCAAAGGTTGTCAAAATCATTGAAGACGCTCTGGCTACCCGCCCTGTATTACCAGCATTCCAAAAGACTAGCCTGGTAGCTGAATAAATAATTTGAAACTACCTGTTCTGCTGACTCAGTTTTGCAGAAACAGGTAGTTCTCTCTTTTTGTCTCCTGAAAGGATCAGTCTCTTCGTTCGGTCTTTTTATAGTCCTTCCGAAAGGATTATTTCCTCTTTTGTTCTCCTGAAAGATTTCCTTATCTGTCCTTCTGAAAGAATCTCGTGACAAATAGAGTTGCGTTTACTTTCCGAGAGAAATAATACTCTCCACTCGGAAAGGCCGCCGGTCTTGTCACGAGATCCTTACAGGAGGACAAAAAAGGGGAGACGAGGACAGGGAAGATAGTGTGTTCTTTTCCGGAGAGTAAAAGAAGATAAGGAAAGAGTGGATGTTGCTTAAGTTGACTGAGCTGAACGGATTTTCAAATCAATACCTTGAGCTTACAATTGTGATAATAACTCTAAAACAAAAAAGATACGGAACAAGATAAGAGTTTAGGGCTTGGGTTTCCCATATTTTATAAATTTGTCAGAGTCTTTTAATCATATACAAACCCCAATCACCTGTGACAAAATTCATTTTCTTCATCAGCACACTACTTATTAGTTGTTCTCTATTCGCTCAGGAAACTAACAAACCGTTTACACATGCAGACACACTTCGGGGCACCCTGACACCCGAACGCAGTTGTTATGATGTAACATATTATCATCTAGATATAAAAGTTGATACCGCCGCTAAATCCATTGCCGGGAAAAACACGATTCAGTTCAAAGTAGTCACTGCTTTCAATAGAATGCAGGTAGATCTGTTTCCCAACCTGAACGTAGACAAGATTGTTTACGGAGGCAAAGAACTGAAATACAATCGTGATGGTAATGCAGTCTTCATAGACTTTCCTCAAAAACTGCCTGCTAAATCCATACAATCAATCGATTTCTTCTATTCGGGAGTACCTATTGTTGCGGCACGTCCGCCATGGTCAGGAGGGTTTACCTGGGCGCATGATGAGCAGGGAAAACCCTGGATCAATACTACCTGCCAGGAAATGGGAGCCAGTGTATGGTGGCCTAACAAAGACCATCAGACTGAAAAGCCCGATAGTATGCTGATTAGTATTGCCGTTCCCAGTAACCTGATGGATGTTTCCAACGGACAGTATCGGGGCAAAAAAGAGTTGGGTGACGGCTACACACGGTATGACTGGTTTGTCAGCTATCCTATCAATAATTATTGTGTAGCACTGAACATTGGCAACTATGTTCATTTTGATGACAAGTATGGCACAATGCCACTGGATTACTATGTGCTGCCTTATAACCTGGAAAAAGCAAAGAAACAGTTTGCACAGGTAAAACCTATGTTGGGTTGCTTTGAAAAGTATTTTGGTGAATATCCTTTCAAACGGGATGGATATAAAATAATAGAAACTACCCACTCAGGTATGGAACATCAAAGTGCTGTTGGATATGGAAACTACTACGAAAACGGCTACCGTCGTCGTGACTGGACTGGAGTAGGAGTAAGTATGTGGTTTGACTTTATCATTATTCACGAAAGTGGTCATGAATGGTTTGGAAACAGCATTACCTCCAAAGATATTGCCGACATGTGGCTGCACGAAGGTTTTACAACCTATGCAGAAGCCATATATGTAGAGTGTTTGTTTGGATATGACAATGCACTGAAATATATCAATGGGTATCGTGGTAAAGTAGCCAATGATAAACCCATTCTGGGGCCTTATGGTGTCAATACTCCTGGCTCCAAGGACATGTATTTCAAGGGTGCTTTATTTCTGCACACGTTGCGTAATATCATAAATGACGATACCAAATGGTGGGCATTGATTAAGGATTATTACAATACCTTTAAGCATCAGATTATTGACAATAAACAAACCGTCGCCTTCTTTACTAAGAAGTCTGGTAAAGACCTGACACCGTTGTTTGAACAATACCTGAACTATAAAGACATTCCTGTGCTGGAGTTACAGGTAAAAGCAGGAAAGTTAATGTATCGCTGGAAGGCTGATGTCAAGGCATTCAATATGCCTGTTAAGATTGCCTTGAAAGACAAAGCTCCTGCTTTTATTTATCCAACTACAAGCTGGAAAGAGATGAAACTTACAGAATCACTCACACAGGAGAATATCAAGGTTGCTACAGATCTGTTTTTTGTAAATGTAGCGTGGTTATAAGCTTTAGCTGAACTAGTATTTTGTTTGTATAGTAACAATAAATTCTATCCCATTGGCAAGTAAAACATTCTTCTGTATAGATGCCCATACCTGTGGCAATCCCGTTCGGTTGGTAGCTGGCGGTGGTCCTTTACTGAAAGGCAATAATATGAGTGAAAAGCGCCAGCATTTTCTACAGGAATTTGACTGGATACGCAAAGGGTTGATGTTCGAACCAAGAGGTCATGATATGATGTCAGGTAGCATACTGTATCCACCGCATGATCCGGAAAATGATATTGGCGTACTGTTTATCGAAACCAGCGGATGTCTGCCTATGTGTGGACATGGCACTATCGGGACAGTAACCATTATGATAGAAGAAGGACTGGTGATTCCGAAAGTACCTGGACAGTTGAGGCTGGAGACTCCTGCCGGACTGGTAAAAGTGACTTATACCCAGGAAGGTAAAAAAGTGAAATCTGTAAAGCTGGTTAACGTACCATCCTATCTGGCTGCCGAAAACATACAGGTAGAATGTCCGGATTTAGGATTGATTACTGTAGATGTAGCATATGGTGGCAACTTCTATGCAATTGTAGATGTACAGCCTAACTTCAAAGGTCTGGAGCAATATACAGCAGCAGATCTGATTCGCTGGAGCCCTGTAGTGCGTGAGCGCATTAATGCTGCTCACACTTTTGTGCATCCTGAAAACCCAACCATCAAAGGCCTGAGCCACCTTCTGTGGACAGGAGCTACGATTAGTCCGGATGCTACTGCCCGCAATGCTGTATTTTATGGTGACAAAGCTATTGATCGGTCACCTTGTGGTACAGGGACTTCTGCACGTATGGCACAATGGCATGCCAAAGGCAAGCTTAAAAAAGGAGATCGGTTTGTGCATGAAAGCATTATTGGAAGCCAGTTTATTGGAACTGTAGAAGATGAAGTAACACTGGGAGGGCACAAGGCAATGATCCCTGGTATTGAAGGCTGGGCTAAAATCTATGGTCATAATACTATTACTATTGATCCCGAAGACGATCCGTATGCATACGGATTCCTGGTAAAATAATCACAACCGCAATTTTCTGAGTATATAAGATATAGTTTGCAATGGCAACTCAAAAAGAAATAGTAATCGTAGGGGGAGGAGTGATAGGTTTATGTTCTGCCTACTATCTGAGTCAGGCAGGCCATCAGGTAACTGTACTGGACAAAGGAGATCTGGGGGATGGATGTTCCTATGGCAATGCAGGTATGATTGTGCCTAGCCACTTTATTCCATTGGCAGCACCCGGTATGGTAGCACAAGGCATTAAGTGGATGTTTAACTCCGAAAGTCCGTTTTATGTAAAACCACGTCTGAATCTGGATCTGATTCAGTGGGGACTGAAGTTTTATAAAATGGCTAATGATACCCATGTAAAACGTTCCATGCCTGTATTACGGGATCTGAATACCATAAGCCGAAACCTGTATGCCGAAATGGCAAGACAGCAGGAGTTTGCCTTTGCTTTTGAATCCAAAGGGTTGCTGATGTTGTGCAAAACAGAGCATATGCTGGAAGAGGAAGCACATGTGGCTGAAACCGCACATGGATTAGGTATGGAAGCTAAGGTACTTACGAAGAAAGAAGTCGATGAACTGGAGCCTGACGTAAAACCAGATGTACTGGGAGGAATATTTTATCCGGGTGATGCGCATCTCCATCCGAATCAGTTAATGAAAGGCATGAAAGCATATCTGACAAAGAAAGGTGTACATTTGCAGGCCAATACGATTGTGTCAGGGTTTGTTTCACAGAAAGACCGTATTATGGAAGTAGTTACCAATAAAGGCAATATAAAGGCAGATGAAGTGATTATTGCCGGCGGTTCCTGGTCACAGGAGATTGTACAGCAGCTTGGCTTCCGAATGCCGATTCAGGCAGGAAAAGGCTATAGCATCACTATCCCATTGCCTTCTAAAAAGTTGCGTACTCCGTCTATTCTTACGGAAGCACGGGTTGCTATTACTCCTATGGATAATCAGTTGCGTGTAGGGGGAACAATGGAGATTGGAGGCATCAACCAGGATATTGACTTACGTCGTTTTGGAGGTATTATCAAGTCGTTACCTAAATACTTGCCTGATTACCAGTTTGATATTCCAGACAAGAAACAGATATGGTCTGGTTTACGACCTTGCTCACCTGATGGACTACCATACATTGGCCGTATTCAGAAGTTTGCCAATGCCGTTGTCGCCAGCGGGCATGCTATGATGGGACTAAGTCTGGCTCCTGTGACAGGACAGCTGGTAAAAGAAATCGTAGCAGGAGAAAAAACAAGTGTTGATACAACATTATTATCACCAGAGCGTTATAGATAAGTAGCACATGGAGCCAGAATATATTCTGGCTCTTTTTCTTTATCCAATAAGAAATAATTTTAGGAATAACTACTTGTTCTCCATTCCGGATTTAGGTATTTTGATTTGTTGATTAAATTTTTTCTCTCTAACAACAAATCTTATGGTTACGACTAATGCTACCACTATCGATGAATATATTGCCGGATTCCCTGACAATATTCAACAGATTCTGAATCAGATACGGGCAACCATCAAAGAAGCAGCCCCGGAAGCACAGGAAGCCATCAAATATGCTATGCCTACCTTTGTTCTGAATGGTAATCTGGTTCATTTTGCTGCCTTCAAAAATCATATCGGTTTCTATCCTGCTCCTGTAGGTATTGAAGCATTCAAGGAACAACTTTCCGGCTACAAAGGGGCCAAAGGATCAGTCCAATTTCCACTGGATAAGCCTATGCCACTGAAATTGATTACAGATATTGTGAAGTTTAGAGTAAAGGAGGCATTGGCTCAAGCGAAGAAAAAGAAATAGCATAGAGTATAACTTCAATGTTACCCTATTCAACAAAATAATACTAGTAAATATCCGGATATATTACATGCATTTATCCAGTTGATTGTTGAATAAATGCAAACCTACTAGCTCATCAGAGGTAGAAACGATATATTGTCTCATAAAGTATTGTTTATAAAACAACATATTATTGTTTTCTATATATCCCTATAAGTGCATTTCATTATCTTCAGATTGCCCCAAAGAGTAATACTATTATTACTTTGACAGACATTGATACCTTAGTATCCCGTCTCCAGGAAAATAAGTTGATTGAGAGCCAGATTACTTTGATTACAGGCCAACAGAAGAATATACGAGGTATCAGTTTCTGGGATTTTCAGAATGAGACTCCACAGAGTAAATTAGTATCAGGTAGTAGTCTTTCTATTCTTGATACAACATCTATTGCCAGTTTAGATCCGGGACAAAACTATGCCTTTAAAGTACATATCACTAAGACAAATGGAGTGTTTGCCGGGCTAGAAGTGTTTAGCAGTACAGACCGTAAAGATTTTCCGCTGTTTATCATTTATATAAGTGATCCTATTTCTTTTACTCTATATAGGCAAGATGAAGAGGATGAAGACGAAAACCTTTTAAGCACTAAAGTCCAAAATATCAATTGCATAATCACAAGTAGTGGAAATGATATGGAGTCATTGCTTGAACTTGGTGAAGAACCTGAAAAGTATGCACTGTTTTATAACCAAATCAAGTCTACCTTGGGTGAACTGGAGATAGGAAGTTACATAGAATGAATAACTTTTTCTACTGTCACAAGTAGGTTAGTTAGAAAGTACTCTTATAGAATCAACCAAAATATTACGTGAAGTGACATTTTAGGTTACTGTTGATGGTTTATTCTCATCAATAGCCATACCTAAAATGTTACTATGCTTCGCATATATACCTATCTGTTCTGGATTGTTTTTTCCTGTGCTTCCATTCTGGGATATAATTACTGGAAAAGCCGAAACAGACATTTGTTCTTTAAAACCGGTTCTACCCGGTCCTTACTTTGGGTCTTCTTTATCTTGGTGCTTTCACCTGTTGCTGTTAACTATTGGTTTCCAGATACGACAGTAAATCTGAAAGCAGATACCATTATACACCTTGATGAAGTTCAGCAACGAAATTTGTTGCGTGACGGAGAAATAGGAGAATACTACAAGAATGTTGTTTCCGTAATCGGGAATAATATGAACTGGGTTGGTTTTGTGTCAGCACTGCTGATAATGGTAACCTGGTTCATTTATATTCACAGGATGGATGTTTTTCATAAAGAAAAACTACGTTACCAGATTGGGACATTGTTGTTGGGAATGCTAAGCTCTTTACTGGTAGTTGTGATTACAGATGGAATAGACCTTTACTACCCTATTACCTATACCGGACATTTCTGGTATGATCTGTTCGTATTTTCCTTTCTGGATATAGGCGTAATAGAAGAATTTGTAAAGCTGATACCCTTCTTCATTATTCTGAAATGTACAAAAGAGATAGATGAACCTTATGACTATATTCTGTATGCTTGTTTGTCTGCATTGGGTTTTGCCTTTATTGAAAATCTAATCTATTTCAAGAATATTACCGGAACGATCATTCAGGGGAGGGCCATGCTGTCTGTAGTGGGGCATATGCTGGATTCTTCGTTTGCTGTATATGGACTGGTTATCTCCCGATATCAGCATAGCTCCTCCAAGATAGTCTACTTTGGTGTGTCATTTCTGATTGCGTCATTTTTGCATGGGCTGTATGATTATCTTTTATTTGAGCATATGCTCATTCTTGTAATCGGAATTTTCATTTTCGAGATTCAGGTATGGACTATTATGGTCAATAATACCATTAATAACAGCCAGTTCTTTCATTTCAAAATTGCTCATCGGGATGAGAAACTTCGTTTTTTCTTAGCTGTGATGCTTTCTGGAATTCTGGTGCTAAACTATTTTGTTGATGCATTTCAGTATGGCAAACAGGACGCTAATACCAATTACCTTCAATCCTGTTTCTATAGCGGACTGCTGATTATTTTCTATGTTACTCATCTGAGTAATTATGATCTGGTAAAAGGCTACTGGCGTCCTATCGAATTTCGAATATCACCGCCTGATTATGATCATGTGCCTGTAAACAGAGGTCTGGCTAGTTTGCTGAGTGTGTTCAAGTACAACTTTATTCAGCCTGTCAATATTGTCAACTACATTGTAACTATTCAACCTCCGCATTATAATCAGTTGGTATATGGCTACATGAGTCTGAATAAAGGAAAGATTGTTGATCGCATTTGTCTTCTTTCTGTATCTGATAACGGGAAAGAGAGTATAGACCCTGACTGGTTTGTGGTAAAGTTGCGTGATGACCTGGATTTGGAGGATTGTCTTGACGATCAGTATGTAAATTCTTTTCTTCTGATAAAGCTGGAGACAAAAAGCGACTCCCTGATTCATGATGAGGATATTCGTGTATTTATGCGACTCATACCTGATATGCAGATGGTAAGAAGTAAACAACTTACCCGAAAAGATGCATTTCCCCCAATAGGGTATGGTTTGGTTAACAGTGTTTTTGTGCCAGGATATACAGTGAAGGCGAGTTAAAATAACTTTCGTGGATGGATTTTAGACAACATTATTTATCTATTGGTTTGTACAGGCATTATAGCACATAAAATACTTTGTGAGTTCAGATTTGTTATAACGAGTCGTTCTAAATAGGTTCTGGATACATTTCCACAGTTTAACCATTATTAAGTTGTTGTCTGAAGTATGCATTTTCTCTTAAGGTTGAATGGGAGATAGCAATTCTTTGTAGACCAATTGCCGTATAGAAGTATCTGTAGGTGTGCAGTAAAATAACTTTACCAAATCGGTGGCTTCATAATAATAAAGAGTTGCTTTACCTTCAACAAGTTTACTGTAGAATCTTTGTGTGAGAGAGTAATCAATCAGATCAAGATATAGTGTTATCTGAAATTTATAAGTTTGCTATACATACTTGAATTTCTGTCTGAAATTTTTGGCGTATACTATAGACCTTTATCTTTATTTATACGTATATTTATATAATTTCTTGCTGAACGTCAATTCATAGTGCTGTATCAAGTTGATCTTTGGCAGGTATTGATACTTAATGTCAAACATAACTATAACGATCATGGGAGTAGAATGGATAGTTCCTGTAATATTCTTTGTCGGATTTGTTATTTGGGCGTTACTTTTTGGTGGATATGCCAAAGGTAAAAACGGAAGTGTAACCAGAGGACCGATTACACTTCATACAGAGGGTTTCCCGTCAACTATGGATGGCAGCCTAGGAGATAAGGCTGTCAGTAACACTACACAAACAGAGCCCTCGGGCTCAACAGTTCAGAAGAATACTTAGTAACAGGCATGAGTGTGAATATTTTGGTCAACAGAATATTCCGGGTATAATTTATTGTAAGTGTTGAAGCATCATGTTAGTATTACATGATGCTTTTTTTATACAATAATACAGATTGATGTGAATTTTTTCAGTATTTCTGATTGAGTATCGCCACTAACATAATCTTATGAAACAAATAATATATCTTTTTGTGTTTGAGGGGTTTGCTGATTGGGAACCTTCTTATGCAACAGCAGAAATTCAAAAGTCTTCCCGCTATCAGATTCGTACTGTTGGCTTGACAAGCGATCCTATCCGTTCTATGGGGGGACTTACTATTCTTCCAGATTATACAATAGAAGAGGTAGAAACTGGTAGTGCAGCTATGCTTATTTTGCCTGGAGGTGAAGCCTGGGAACAAAAGAAACTGACTGATATACAATCACTGGTACTACAGTTTCATAAAAGTAATCTACCTATAGCAGCTATTTGTGCAGCAACTACGTTTCTGGGTGATATAGGCTTGCTTAATGCTATCTCACATACCAGTAATGCAAAATTTTATCTGGAATCAATAAGTGCTAATTATAAAGGACAAAACTATTATGCAGAAGAGCCTGCTGTGACAGATCAACGAATAATTACAGCAAATGGAATTTCTCCTATAGAATTTGCCAGAGAAATCTTTCGCATATTGGGTATCTATGATGAACAGAAACTGGAACAATGGTATCAGGTGTTCAAGTACGGAGTCTGGACAGAATAGAATTCTGAATGAGTTATAGCACAAATTCCTAAATGTTGAAGTTGCTAAATAACAAAGGGCATGGATTTTTACCATTCCAATATATTAATCTGCTGAATGTAAGAGTAAAGATCGGAAAGTAGCTTCAGCAGATTGTATAAACTAATGTTATATCTAACTAGATACGATCATGGGAGTTGAATTGCTGATTATCCCTGCCATATTTGTCGGATTTATTCTCTGGGCATTGTTATCCGGAAGATTTACCAAAGGCAGAAAAGAAAGTGTTACAAAAGAACCAGTGACGCTACATACAGAGCCAGGTTACCGACCTGATCAGGAAGGGCCTATTGGAGAAAAACCTCTTTCCAATACTGTTCATTCAGAACCAACAGGTTCAAATGCACAGAATATGCCATAAGACATAAACAAAAATGCCTCTCACTAGAATGAGAGGCATTTTTGTTTATAGCATACTCAGTTGTTGTGCATATTTTACAATTTTGTATACATGGCCATTTGCGTCAAATATAGGATTGTAGCTTCCTTTGATTCGAACTTGTTTACCCGTTTTAGTCTGGCGTACAAATTCCCCACTGATAAACTCCCCTTGTCTTAGCTTTTCCCAGAATTGAAGGTATTCTTCTGTATTCTCTTGCCCTTCCAGTACAAAGATGCTATGATGGATACCTTGAATTTCTGATAGCGAGTATTCCATCAGCTCCAGAAAGTTTTCATTAGCGGTCAGAATTTCTCCTTTTGTGTTGAACTCAATAACTGCAAAGGATCTATTAATCGCAGTCAGTTGATTTTCAAAGTCTAATGTAAAACGTTTCTGAGCGGTAATATCCTGAGCAAATTTAATAATCTTAATAACTCGTCTCTCCTGATCAAATACTGGTGTATAGCTGGCACTTAACCATATCTCCTGTCCCTTACTATTGAAACGTTTGACTTCTCCAATCTGTGAATTTCCCTGGCGTAGTGAGGTCCAGAATTCTTTATATGAATCACTGGCACCATACACAGGATCTACAAAGATCTGATGGTGTTTGCCAAAAATATCAGCTAGTGGGTAGCCCATAGTGTTGAGGAAGTTATTATTTGCAGTCAGTATACGTCCATCTGGATCAAACTCGATTGTCGCCAGTGTACTATTGATTGCTGTTAATAAACCTGCCAGTTCTATGTTCTGTCTTTCTATCTCTTCCTGTGTGGAGGTCATCTCTTCCATACTCTGACGAAGTTCCTCTTCCTGTGCCCGCAGCTCTTCGTATTGTTGTTGAGCCGCAAATTCAAGTTCTTTTTGGGCTGTGATATCTGTGGCTAACTTGATTACCTTAGAATATCGTCCCTCCCTGTTTTTAACAGGTGCATAAGAAACCTGCATCCAGACCTTTTGTCTGTTCTTTGAATAACGTAATACTTCTCCTGTAAACACATTACCTGCCTGTAGATTTCTCCAGAACTCAATATAGTCAGGTGTTTGAACGTATATAGGATCTACAAAAAGTCTATGGTGTTTGCCTTTTAGCTCTTCAGATGTATAACCCATGGTATTGAGAAAGTTCTGATTAGCGTCAAGAATGTTTCCCTCCATATCAAACTCAATGCTTGCAAAGGTATTCATGATAGTCTGGAAGGCTATCAATAGGTTTTGCCCGTCTGTCTCTCTGCGTTTGATCTCTTCCTGAGTAGCTGCCATTTCTTCCAGATTCTGACGCATTACTTCCTCCTGAGACTTTAATTCCATTGCTTGTTTTTGAGACATTTCCAGTAGCTGGCGAGTCTGAAGGCTTGCCCGTGTATTGGAGATGGTAGAAGCAATGCTTTCTCCCAGCTTTTCAATAAACTCAATCTGGTAGGGCTCAAATTTATTGAATGAGGCCAGTTCCAGAACTCCTTGTACTTTCTCATCCAGTTTTAAGGGAACAATCAGTACTGAACTGGGACTTGCCGTACCTAGCCCGGAAGTAATATTCAGGTAGTCATCTGGAATATCCGTAAGATAGATAGTCTCGGCCTCCAGGTAACACTGACCAGTTAATCCTTCGCCAATACCTATTTTTTTGTGAATATATTTCTTTCTATCATAGGCATAACACGCCACCATTTCCAGTTCAACGGACTCTGTTGTCGCAAGAGCTGTGCTGGATTTATGTTTGGTATGAGACTTGTTGCTGTGAAGTTGGCTTACAGCTTCCTGTTCTGTATGTATTGTCTGACTAATGTCTGAAGTGTTAACAATGAATAGCCCCCCCTGATTGGCCTTTACATACTTAACAAGAGTTGTAAGAATATTGTCATATAGTTTATCTATATCTGTTTGATGAGAACGGAGGATTTCTGCAAAGTTGGCAAGTCCTTCAGTCGTCCAAGTACGTTCGGATTCTTTTTTAGCAATAATCTTCATCTGATCACGCATAGTAATCAGCGAGGTTGCCAGAGGATTGTTTAGAACTGTGTCTGTCGTATCAGTTCCCGGATAAGGAGCAGTGAGATCACCTGCCTGTATCAATTGGATAAATTGCTGTGCATTGGTGATATCTGATTCCAGCGTTCTAAGTGATTGTTCTTGTTGATATAAATATTTCCATTTCCGGGAAGTAATAACCTTAAGCATATTTTCAGTAGTTATTGATGAGTAGCTTTTGTCCTTTCAGATGCCAGCAAACGTTTTTTAACGATCGCGACTAACTATTAGCTTATTAGAAGTAAATTAAAGTAATAACTAAAGACTTTCTACTAGTAAAATTGAAGCAAAACATAGATATGTTTTATTGGCTATAAATTGCTTCACTATTTAGTTCCAGAGCTGGTAAAAACACAACATATAGTTATATTATATTGTGTTTTTTCTAAACTACATAGTACAATTTTAATCTTTGAAAAGGTGTAAATAGCATTTTTTGTATTGTGTAATGACAGTCAATGCTTCAATACATAGAATACCTGTATTCTTTTCAACGCTTTCTGTAGATTCTTTGTGTAAATACGGGATTAACAGATTAGTGGATTTAGCGTATAGATAGTTTATATAAAACAGATGTAAGTTTTTGAGGAAAAGCAGATGAATGATGACTAAAAATAGATGGTTTTGTTTTTTAAGTGAGTAAACTACTATAAAGAAGGAAGTGCAGTAGACGGATAGTTGGATCCTGGCTATTATTCTAACTGATTGTAAATCTTGACTTTGGTAATGTACTCGCGTATATGGTAAAATATGGGTTGTCGAATTAGGTAGAGAAAGAGTAATGGTTTTGTGAGGCAGTCTAAGATGAATGAAAAGTCACAAACAAATAGATAGATTTATATTTTTTTCAGAGTGTTTAGTAATGGTACATTATACAAAAGAAAAACAGCCATACTAATAAAAACTGAATTAGGGGTTTTTTACATGACTGTTTTTCAAATAAGCAAAGTCTTTGTACCAGATCGTTTAGCTTTTAGAGGGAGGAGTTAATCGATTAATTACTACTGATTTTTATAGAGTACTAATCTGGCTTTCTTTTGTATATCATCTTTAATAAGGATAGCTGGATAAGAATCTGTTGCGATGATCTCTCTCACCTGCGGTTCTGTCATACCTAACTTATCAGAGATCTGAGCAATCGTTTTACCTTCGTCTTGTGTTTCATAAAGAGAAAGTGTAGTTTGTTCCCCATTGACTGCTCCTCCAAACAGAATATGTTTGGTATTGGCTGGATCTACCCATATACCCTCAATATAAGAATAAGGGAAGGTAGATTTTTCATCTGATTTATAAATAAACACAGATTGATTCCCGGTTACCTTAGACAATGCACCTTCCTGTCCTACATATAAAGTATTAGGAGTATAGGAGAATGTTGCCAGTTCATTAGGACGGCGATTATCCCAGACATCCATATCTACTACCTTCTGAAAATTTGAAAGCATGACTGGATCTGCACTATTAATGTCATAGGTGGCTAACCAGGCATCGTCCAGAGGTGCTTCAGCACCTTGAAATATCTGGCTGGAGTTACCAGGAATAACTGCAATAGGACAAGGGTATGAAAAATTCGAGTCGTCCGCATAATTATTTCTATGCCAGGTATTACCTCCATCTTTGGATACGGCAATAGTAGTACCGCCCATTAGATTGGCAAACACAATGTTGGGTTTAGCCGGATGAATGGCCATACAAACATAGATCTCATACGTAGACTCCTGTGAGCTATACACCGGACTCTCTACGGTTGTCCATGTTTGACCTTCGTCCGTTGATACATAAAGAGTCTTCTCGTTAGAATCAGGAGATATTCCTGCAAAGAATTTTTTATCAATGGTTGGATGTTTGTAAATAAACGTAATGCGTTTACCTTCCAATCCTGAGCGACTCCAGGCTTTTGTTGTAAGATCGTTTTTCCATATTCCATCAGATGTTGCAACAAATACTTTATTGTTAGAATAGATAGCCTCCTGAATATCCGCACTTGGATTGATTTCAACAGCTACCGGGATAAATCCATGGTCAATAAATACTCCTTTTCCTGGCTGAGGTGTATTGGAGTCATCTTCTTTCTTACAGGACAGTAAGAACATAGCTAGCACAAGGCTTGAAAGAATGGCAATTTTTGAATACATGAGGTTGTAAAATGAGTATGATGTATGTACAAAGACTTTGCATACAGGTGACACACCAAGTACTTGAATGGTTGCAAGTAGGTAGAATACTATTCTGAACCGCTTATCATATCTATAGTATATAATATTGAAAACTACTTTTGGATAGTTATGGGTGACTCAAGGCAAGAATTTAAGCCTGATTGTACTTTAACAGATAGATCAAAGTTCAGATGTATGTGTATGGTTGGGCTATGAATTTTAGAGACAGTTAAAAAAAAGTTTAAAAAGTTGAGTAACCTTACAAGGCTTACAAGTATAAATAGAGAGCTTCTATGGCTGAATATCTCAATTTTGTAGAGCATAGTGATTTTAATTTGAATTTTAGTAATAGATCATTGAATATTCGAAAGATGTCTATATATTTAAATCTTACCTTTATATATTTGTTTTTAAGTATTTTACGTTTTTCTGTATTCCTGTAATGGAAAAATGAAAGTATCCTTGTTGTAAACTATTTGTGATGCAAAGAATATAGGGAAATCTTTAATAAAACTTACTCTTTTCGAATCAGACAAGAGTAAGTTTTATTAAAGATTTTCGATTGCTTATCTCGTAACCCACCCCATATGAAACCACTAGTAACTATTATCAGCTTCTTAGTTCTCTTACCTGCCTATGCGCAGGATGTAATCTATCAAAGTGACGAAAGTGCATTAAAGTGCAAACTAATAGAAGTAAGTGATAAGCGGGTAAAGTATAAATCGCTGCAGAATTTGAAAGGTCCTGATCGGGTACTGGAACCCGATGAGATATTAATGGTTTTTAGCGAAAGCGGTAATTATATAGTTTTTCCTGTAGATGATTCTTATGCTGCCAGTGCAATGCCTTCTGTAGCAACTGCAACGCCACGTAATTTTGATATCATAATCACAAAAGATCAACAGGTTATTAAATCTTCCATAGGAGAGAATAGCCCTGAAAGCCTTCAGTTTAAGAACCTTTTGACAGGTCAGGCACAAACACTTGAGAAGTCCAAACTGGTAGTAATTCTTTACAAAGATGGCAAGCATGAGTTACTGATCACTCCAAATGATGCTGCTCCTGTATTAAAATCAGTTAAAAAGCAGGTAGATGGATTATTTACAGAAAAATCAGTCCCTGTTGAGAAAGAAAGGGTGGCTACAAATACAACATCTGTCAATCAAACAGTTGTATCGACAAAGAATAATACAAATGAAAAAGCTAATGGAGGTGGACCTTCAGTTGCCTCTGGTAATACCAGTCAATCCGGTAATACTGCTAATAAAGACACTTATGGATTATCTCCAGAGCAGTTTGAAGAATTTAAAAATAAAGCATTAATCAAAACAGATGAATTTACAGTAAATCTTCAAATTATTACGGATGTAAATACCTCCAGGGAAAAGGCAAATAAAACAATAGATCTGACTACAGGCTTATTTGTGAATGAAGATGCACGCGTTGAAGTCTCCAATATTAATACAGGTATAAAGAATAAGTATAAAATCAGAGGATATCTTGATCGATTATTGACAAGAAGTTCACAATATTCAAAAGTGGAGCTTGAATTTGCTGATATAAGCTACGCCTCTGAGTTTAGAAAAGGACAGGATGGAAATTATTATGCTGTTATTTCGTTTGTTCAGACATTTAAAGGCTTTAAAGATGGGATAATGGTTTATGGAGATGTTACAGAACGTAATGCGACTGTTATTCTGAAATTATATGACAAAGATGAAGAAGGTGTAACCAAAAAAGTTTGGGATGTATTTTTAGCAGATGTGGGTGTTGTGGAAACTCGTAAACAATAAAGGCTTTACTGGTATTAGAAGAATGAATTGTCATCATAGAATGAGATTACGTTGTATTCTGGCTATATTTTTGTTTATAAGCCAGTTCGTGTTTGTACAGGCGCAGGAGCAAATTACAGTAAAGGAGGCTGCTGAAATTACTTATCAGGCAAAGGAAACGGTTAAAGCGTATCAGTCTCTGTTAAATTTTGTTGCTTTTGCTGAAAATGCTCCCAATGAACTCAAGGAGGCCATTGAAAATAGTTACTCTCCATCAAGGAATCAGATTTTTTATAGCAAAGATGCTGTAATTGAAGATGATATAGATCCCGAAAACCAATTAGGACATACAAAAGATCTTCCTGCAGATAAATATCTGAATACACTGGATATTCTGTATGAGAAGGATATTGACCCTACTATTACTTTATCCAATTTTCAGGTTTCTCACCTGAAAAAAAAGGATTATCTGTACATTAAAGTGTTTTTTGAAAGCCAGTTTTCCAAAAAGGATAGAAAAAAGCAACTAGCATATCCGGTGCGGCAAAGGATTGCACTACTTAGAGCTGAAAAGCGGGGCAACAGGTGGTATACCTTCATCAGTGGTATTCATTTCTTTGATCCTTCTCTTCCTGTTGAATCTACAGATAGTGATATTCTTATTCTTTCTGATATTGCCATGGTTGCAGATACTGCACAACTAAGTGCATCTGGAAATACCGAAGCTGTTGCCTCTTCCGATCGATTGGAACTGGCTATCAAGGAATATGAAGCTCTTCAGGAAGAATCTAAAAAGAAACTGGAAGAAGAGTTTAAACAAGCCATTACCCATGCTAATCAATTGTATGCTAATCAGGAGTTTGAAGAAGCTGAAACAGCTTACAAAAAGGCACGAGAATTAAATCCATTTAACACAGTTCCTTTGGTTCAGCTAATTCGGGTGAAAAAGGAACTAAGTATTCGTACGTATGAGTCGTATATTGCTCAGGCTGAACGTGCAAAGAAGGAGCGGCGGTATGAAGTAGCTATGGATTTTTATCAGAAGGCAGTGCAAAAGAGACCACAGGCTACCGATATTATAACACGTGAGTTGCAACCTCTTTCTCAGCGTGTAAATGATATATCTTCTGTCCGGAACAGAATGGAAGCGGGAAAAATTGCGGATGCGATAGAAGAGTGTGATAGAAAGATTAAGGAAAAACGTAAAGTCATAGCTGATTATCCTGAGTTCTTTTTGTTAAGAGGAAAAGCCTATTTACTTTCTTCTGATCGCAAAGCTAAGGATCGTGCATTGGAAGACTTTAACAAAGCAATAGAAATAGATGCGTATTATCAGGAAGCAAGGTTGATACGTGCGGATTACCTTGAGAAGAATGGAAATGCTATCGGGGCTATTACGGATTATGATGTAGCTTTGGCAAATATTCCTTTGGGGAGAGAGACCCATAGTGAAAGAGTGGCAATTATAATCAAAAAGGTTTTACTAAAGAAGAACTCCGGTAATCTGAAAGGAGCTATTGAGGAGTATGAAAAACTAATCAGAGAAACGGATCAGTTAGGATTAGTTCAAAACGCTGAAGTTTTCTATGAAAAAGGTTTGTTGGAGTTTAAGAAAGCTACAACAGAACAATCTGCTACTGACTATCAGAATGCGGATAAGAGTTTCAGTAAGGCTATTTCTTTAAATGGTACATTGTTACTGGCTTACTTTCAGCGAGGACTTGTCCGGTTTGATCTGGAAAAGTACCGGGAAGCTGCAAAAGATTTCTTTGAATCTGAAAAGCTGGGTCTTGATTCTGTCTCCAGAAAATCTATTGAGTGGAAAAGTAAAACCTTGTACGATGGAGGAGTGAAAGCTTTGGAGGAGGGACAATTGGATAAGGCAGAGAAGTTCTTTAGAAATGCAATTGTTATTCGCCCTAAAAATAGCCTGGCATGGTTTAAAAAGGGGGAAGTTTTATTTTCCAGGCAGGAGTTTGAAACGGCAATTGATCATTATAATACAGCTATAAGTTTTACGTCAGTATTTCCTGAAGTATATTACAAAAAAGGGCTTGCCTTATACCGGTTAAGCCGTTATAATGAGGCTATTCAATGTTTTGATCAGGCTATTAAACAAAACAAAAACTATATAGAGGCTTATAAAGGTGCAGGCGATTCCTACCAAAAGTTAACCAGCTACAAAATAGCTTTTTCTTTCTACCAGAATGCGATTACTATTTTGCAGCCTGATCTGAAAAAAGCTCAAAAATCCGAGAATAAAAATCTGATAACAAAGCTGAAAGCACAATTGGCAGAGGTATACCATGGTGTAGGCCAATGTCATTATAATACTAAGGCTTATCCAGACGCGGTAAAAGCTTTTGATAAGGCAATAGAATATGTGGCAGACTATAGTGATGCATATTATTATCGTGGCATTACATTCTTGGCTCAGAATAGCTTGAAAGATGCCGTAAAAAATATATCAAAAGCATTGGAATATTTTCCGGAGAACCCTTCCTATCGTTATGCAATAGCAAATGCTTATTATCTTAAAAAGGAGTATGAGGAGGCGATTAAAAACTATACAACCGTATTACGAATTGATAGTATCAACACCTTGAAAGATACTAAACATCGCAGAGGATTAAGTTTCGTTATGGCTCAGAATTATGAAAAAGCATTAAAAGACTTTTCTGAATATAATGCTTCTGTTGAAAGTGGAAAAGAAACCATATTTTATACAGATTATGGTTTTCTATATTTGCAAATGAAACAAGACTCTCTTGCTACTATGCAATTTAATAAGGCACTTCTGCATACATCAGAATTCCCTGAAGCTTTATATGGATTGGCGTGTGTATACGATACAAGAAATAATACCAATGATGCGATGCTCTATGTAGAAAAAGCCCTGCTTTCAAAGCAACTGAATAAAAGTTTTGTTATCTATAACGAAGAATTCTTTTTAAAGAACCTGCGTAATAACAAGATATTGGCTAAGAGGTATTCTGCTCTTAAGAAAAAAAATCTGTTATCATCTCCTAACTGAAAATGAAAAAACTACTTATAACTTGTTTATTTCTAATCTCACTCTGCTTTGCAAATGCTCAGCAAAAAGGCCCTGATAAGATTCAGAAAAAAGATAAGTCTGTGATTAATGCAATTGTGGTAGAGATTTCATCCAAGGAGATAAAATATAAAAAATATCAATCTCCCAATGGAGCTACCTTCTCTGTTCCTACCAAAGAAGTTTCTACTATATTATATAGTGATGGTTATATCGAAATATTGGATGAGCCACCTCCTGTACTTGCAAAAAGCACAACTCAGGAGAGAGTAACTGAGGAAAAAAAGCCTGCTTCGACAATAGTTTCAACTGAGACCTCTGCTCCCAAAAAAGAAACACCGACACCTGTATCGTCTGTTTCTGTAAATACAAGTACAGAGAAAGATAAAAAAACAGATGTGGTTGCAAAAACATCCAAAGGTGGTTACAAGCTTACAGGAAAAGAACTAGGCCTGGAACTACCTCCCAGAGAAGTTTCCGGATTGGATATCGACAGAGTTCCATTTGCAATGTTAGAAAAGGATTTGCGTCATCCTAGTGAGTACGATGGGGAATACCAGTGGAAATCTTCTGCACATGATCAGAAAGGAACTGTATGGCGAATAGAATGGGATAATGTTACATTGATTCCTAAAGAGTGGATGGGATATGGATGGCAGCGGCGAGCTAATAGTGAAAAAGATATCAAGCTGAAAGATAACGAATTGCGATCAAATGGGAAGTTGATGGGACACTTCGTTAAATTTACCTGGAAAGGACAGGAGATTCGTGGATTTTATATCCAGACAGCTAATAACAGAGATTTATTTCTTCTGAAGGTAAAATAGATTTTACCTTCAGAAGATGAATAGATTGAAGTTAGATAGCTGATGGGGTTGCTTTGCAGGCTTTTATCTGATTCATCAGATACGATCTTCCAAAAATTTCTGCACAAGTTTTAACAGCGGATACTGTAACCCCATAAATACCATGCATATGCATATTTTGTCCGGTAATCAGTACATTACGGACGCGGGTGCGTGGTGCAATAAACGTTCGGATGGGATCATGGTAATCTTTAAGGATACCGTAAATAGAACCTTCCTTGGTTCCAATATAGTCCCGATAGGTAAGAGGTGTAGATGCATAATAACTTACAATGGCTTCTTCCAGACCGGGGATATTTTCACTAAGTTTCCGGATCAGTTGTTTTGATTTTTTTTCTTTGAATTGCTCATAGCTTTCTCCTCTGGAACCTTTCTGGTAAATGGTATTAAACGTATTTTCCCATGGTTGTACTTCGTCGTAGCGCATATAGGCCATTACAGTAAGAGAGTCTACAAAGGGACTTTCTTGTTTGTGGACAGGATAAAAGGCGGCATAGGATAAAGGCCATTCATGTTCTTCATACTGGAATGTATCCCATACATTCCAATGGTCGTAATGATAAGTATTATAGTTTTGATAAGGAATGGTATCCTTTTTCAGAATCAGGTTAAGAATAAAGATAGACGTGGTATTTTCCAGTGTTTTAATCCGGTTTTTGTATACATTTCGGATTTTAGGTGTATCCAGCATATCCATTAAGGAGGCTGGATGAATACCTGAAATGAAATAGTTACCATAAAACTGTCGGCCATCTTTTGTTTGGACATACAGCGCTTCCTCCTCGTTAGTGATGATTTTTTCTGCTTCTGCATATTTAACAATTACGCCTCCTTGGGCTCTGATTGACCGTGCCAGCAGGGTAGCAATCTGACCTCCACCATTGATAAACCGATAGGCGCTCTCCATATAGGAATTTACCACCAGAGCGTGTACATAAAAAGGTGTTTTATCTGCTACACCCGCATATAATAAGTTTGTAGCTGCCAGTACGTTCTGAAGTTCAGTATTGGAGGTGAGGTTTTTGAAATAATCAATTGCGCTGAGTTGTAGAAGTTCAGTAGTGACAGAGTCATCTGCATCATCTGCATTATACATAGGGAAAGCTGCACAGGTAGATTGCAGATCAAGACAGTATTTATTGATGGCTTCTACCTCATCTGGAAAATATCCTTTCATGATTCGACTGAAATTCTCATAGCCCATCCCATAAAAGAATGTCTTTTTTTCTTTCCCAAAGGTGATTTTCTCAAAACCGTTTTCATCCATTCGCACAATTTTGAGCTTATCCATTAACTCAAAATAGGAAAAGAATGTATGCAATGGCTGGCCCTTATCCAAGCCACCTACATAATGAACTCCTGTATCAAATATTTGTTTGTCACGTACGAATGTCTGTAAACTTCCGCCAATCTGATTGTTTTTTTCAAGCACACATACTTTATAGCCTTCTTTGCCAAATATATAGGCGCACAACAAGCCTCCAAGCCCGCTTCCTATTACAATAAGATCATATTTTTGTGGTGTACTACTCATCTTTTGATAATCTTATAAATCACATTGGAGGTATAATCCGAATCTTTCACTATTTGTATAGCTACATCTTCTGTGGCCAATGTTGTTTGAATGTCTGTTGCAGACAAAAAATGTACCTGCTTATGTACACTTTTATTGAATTTGAATACCTTGATTGAGAATATTTCAGTCAATTGAGTGTTCTTGTGTTTGGCTGCATCTTCTTTGTTCCCATCACGTATCAGTAACATGCCTCCGGGTGATAATTTTTGTATACAGCGTAAAATTAATGTTTGCTGATCGGCCGGAGGAAGATAGTGAAGTACATCCAGCAGCAAGATAATATCTGCATCTGGTAAGTTATAGGCAAGCACATCCTGAGCTATAAAGGATAATCTGTCATTCTTCAGATACGAATGGGTAGCTATGCTAATTTTGTCTTCATCATAATCTACTCCTATAATCTTTCTTTCGGAAGAGCGAAGAGATAAGTAATAATCCAAAAATCCATATCCACATCCCAAATCCAGAATCGTGGCCTGATCCGGTATCAGTTTATCGAATTGAGAATAGTGGTGTTCCAGTGAAGTTTTTATGCGATAATACCATTCCAGTACAGGACCTTTATACAAATAGGAAGATAGTATTTTACCAGATAATACAGATATGGGCTGAGATTTATCAAGCATTGAGTAATGCTCCGACATATGTCGGCGTATCTGTTTTGCTTTTTCCTGGTAAGTGTCCCCATAGGATACATTGGCAGGAGTAATGCGAGGCAGTATTGAAATAGTTAATGGATATACTTCAAGAATGAAGTCTTTTTTGTGTATGGCTTCTCCTGTACCATGTAGTACCACAGGCAATATGTCCAGTTCAAGTTTTTCGGCCAGATAAAATGCGCCTTTATGGAACCGATGCATAGTATGGTCTTCAGAACGGGTTCCTTCCGGAAAGATAGCAATGGAATACCCATCATCAACAAGTTCTCTGACATGTTCTATACTGGTTTCAATACCATGACTGGCATTGTAAAAGCCTGCCATTTTTACGATAGACCCAAAAAATGGAGAGTTCCATACCCAGTCATTGGTAAATAGGATAAGTTTCGGATACAGAGTAAGTAGTAATAGAATATCCAGAAACGACTGATGGTTTGCAATAATAATAGCTGGTTTTTGGAATGTGTCCTGTGTGGGATTTATGGTTCGTTTGGGAACAAAGAATGCCCCATAGATCAGTGTTCGCACAAAATACATAAGTAAGTTGTGATAACCTGCCATGACGGATTTATTCCTCCGTAACCGAAACAGTGTGAACAATAGATGACCTATACCTATCAGTAATAGACACCCAATCAGAAAATAGATATAAACCAGTAGGGTTCGTATCAGTGACAGGAAAGTCAACGGACGTAATCCTTTACTGGTGCGGTCGGTAATAATCCATTTAAATAATAAAGGTATCAGCGTGTAAGAAATAACAAGCACACATAGTATACCAATGATTGAAATCAGTGCTATGGATTGAAGAGCAGGATGTTTGGCAAAAATAAGTACACCCATACCCACAACAGTGGTAAAGGCTGAGAGAAAGACAGAAATTTTATAGGAAGGCAGGTTTTCTTTATTCTCTGCATATTGTGACTTGAGTCCATCTGTAATAAAGATGGCATAGTCATCTCCCAGTCCAAAGACAAATGTTGAAATAATGATATTGACAATATTAAAACGGATATCAAAAATACCCATAAAACCTAGTATCCATACCCAACTGACAAGCATAGGTATAAACGTAACCATGGTAAGCTCAATACGGCCATATGAAATCAGCAGGATTGAAAACACTAGCAAAGAGCATGAGAGAAGTATCTGGTCAAAATCCTGTTTGATAATTTCTACAAACTTATTGTAAAGCAACTGGCGATCAATTACAGTAAGATACTTCTTATTATCCATTGCCTGAGATATTTTATCCAGATTCTGATTTTTGATTTGTATGGATGCCAGCGTGTATACTCCTGTAGAATCCTGATACATGTAATCTGTCAGCAAGTTTCTGGTTAAAAAGCTAAGATCACTTTCTGAGATACCTGTATACTGTGTATCCAGTACATTATAAAATTCCTGAAACGTTTCGGGTTTAAATCCTATCTGTGCAGAACTGCTCAGAATGTGCTTCTTAACAAATGCGATCTTTTCGGGTGTCCAGAACGCCTCCCATTTTTGGATACGTTGTTTTTGGAGTGTTTGAGAAGGAACCAGACCACTGATACCTGAATAGCGTGAAATGAGACCTGCCTTCTGAAGACTATCTACTTTAGCATAGGTTTGTTCCTGAAAGGCAATAGCTTCGTTCAGATCTGATCCCTGGACAATCAGGTAAATATTTTTTTCTGTTTTGTTTTCGGTATTATAGAGTTCCTGTTCTGCCTTTCGTAATTCTTCCGGCATATAATTGAGTGTTGCCAGATTACTTTCAAAGCCTACATTGTTGGAATAATAAAACAGGACAAAGGTTAGCAGGATAATACCTCCTGCAATGTATTTATTACGTTCTGGTTTATACAGAATCCAGTCAAGTAATGGAATCTTAGTAAAGAATGAGAGACTTTTTACATTATAATGCCACCCAGATGTCTTCTCAATAAGAAATGGCAAAAAGATAAGAGAATATAAAGCAGCTCCGATCAAACTGAAGCCTGAAAAAAGGCCAAAGTCCTGAAGAACTTCTGATTTGACAAAGTACAGACTGAAAAATGCTCCCACAGTAGATAGACTGCCGATCAGCATAGGAAAGGTGATGTCTTTGATCACCTCCTTTACGGAGTGAGTGTGTTGGTAGTGGGCAATAACATGGAAGGCATAATCAATTGCAATACCCAGTATAACCGCACCAGCTCCCAAAGCTACAGCTGAGAGCGATTCCTGGATAAAATAGACCATTGTCAATGAGAACAATACACCAAAAGCAACTGGTGCCAATACCAGAATTGGTGTAAGATAATTACGATAGAACAAAAAGAGAGTGACCATAATTACCACAACAGCAATAGATACGGTAAGCTGTATATCTTTTTGTATCTGGGTTGCATTGGCAACAGCCACAGCTGTAGCTCCAAAATATTGAATATCAACTTGGGGATGTTGACTGGATACTTTACTGATACTATGTTTAATCTGCTCAACCATCAGATGGTTGAGGCGGGTTTCCGAAGGCGGATTTTTCGGAGAAATAAAAACCAGCGTTGTTTTTAAGTCTTTTTTAAAAATGTAGCCTTTGTGTAATACAAAATTTTCGTCAGCCTGTAAAACCCGAAGTTTGGACAAAGCTGCATAGGTTATACCTAAAGGATCTTTCAGAATTGTATTCTTGAGTGCAAAGCTGGAGGGTGAGATTAATCTGTGGTAATCGGCTTCTATCGCTTTTTGAATACCTTGTTCAGTTGTCATGCTATCCAGTGATAGATAATCCTGATCTGACAGATACATGGGCAGATTACGGTACAACAGATCATACACTTTTGTAAGTCTGGTATCATCAATAGACGCTTTGATATCGGCTATCAGAGAATCCTTTTGATTGGTGGCCTGAAGTTCTGCAATAAGCTGGTCAACACATTGAATCAGGGTATCCTGTGAAGTGTTGTTCTGCATAGAAACACTAATAACTATCTTATCCAGAAACCGGGACTTGGATAAGGTAGCATGGTAATTGTTAATCTTGCCATCATTGGGAATCATTTTGGAAATATCTTCTTCCAGATGAATTCTAGACGCAAAAAAGGCAAGTACTATAAAGGAGGAGATGAGTATAAAGAAATAAATGGATTTTCTTTTTCTGAAGAACTCATATATCCACACAAAAATTCTATCCATGCATTAGATCCTTTCAGGCAAATGTTTGCTTGTTGATTCGTTTGAAGATTCCTACTGACAGAATATATCCCAATGCGCCTGCCAGAACGGCAATGAGCACACTTCCTAAAAGATATTGATAGAGATACCGACTTACTTCTGCCAGTGTAATGTTTGTTGAGAAGATAAGTCTGGTAGAATTACCCAAAACCAGAGCACCTGCCAAATTACTTAAATATAAAATAACAGGAATCATGGGAGGAATACTGATGTTGGAAGCCAGAAGTACCAGTATTTTATTAAGTCGAAACAACCTTGCCAGAATAACTGCCAGCAACATCTGATAGCCCCAGGCAGGAATAATTCCCATAAACAAGCCAAACCCAACAGATAATGCTTTTGTATGGGCTGATTCATGAGAGGATAATGTTGCCTCAATTATTTTTTTTTTTAGGCCGCTTAGCGAGAAGTTTTTAATGAATGAGTACGGATGGTACCAAAGTAGGGCAATCGTAACCAGCACGGTGTTCAATACGCTGATCCGGCTAAAATCTTTAAAAGGGCGAAAATGGGAAACTCTTTCACCTGCAGGTGGATAATAGACGCTGACAGGAGCAGGAACGACACTGATACCATTCCAGACCGCCCGTACCATTACTTCAATTTCAAATTCAAATTTACGGGTAAAAAAGCGGATTTTTTGCAAGTCCTGAATTGGGTAAAGTCGGTAACCAGATTGTGTATCCGGAAGCTGTAGTCCTGTTTCTACATAAAACCAGAAGTTGGAAAATTTATTGCCAAAGCTACTTTTACCTGGTATACCTGGCTGATCCATGTTGCGAGCACCTATGATAATGCTATGTGGATGTGTTTCAAGTTTCTCCAGAAAAATGCCTAAGTCGGCAGGCATATGTTGTCCATCTGAATCAATAGTAATAGCATACTTATAGCCCGCAGCAATAGCAGCGGCAAATCCTGTACGTAATGCTTTTCCTTTGCCCTGATTGATTGCATGTCTGACTACCTGAATCTGAGAAAACGACGAGAGTATAGATGCTGTACTATCTGTAGACCCATCATCTACAACAATAATATGCGAGGTATAAGCCAGTACACCACTAACTACTCCGGCAAGTGTTTTCTCATTGTTATACGTAGGAATAATCACACAACATTGGTGCTGATCAAACTTTACTGATATGTTTTCACTGGTAGAATGCATCAGATGTTTTGCAATTGGCCTGTAAACTTAAAAACAATTGTTTGATCCTGACTAATAGACGATGTAAAAGTAATGGTATTTGTGTCTGAATTCCTGATTTCAATTGTAACTTTTACTTTATCATTTATTTCCGGATTAATAACAGACAGAAATTTGATGTTGCCAGCATGAGTGAGAAGAGTCTGATGTGGATGTACTTTTTCAATCAGTTCTTTTACCAGCTGAACCATACATACACCGGGTAGTATGGGCATAGAGGGGAAATGTCCTTTGAAAATAGGATGAGATAGGTTGATTTGAGCAGATACTTCTATTTTTTCCTGATGTTCAAACTGAAGAATGGTATATAAATTGTTAATCAACATGAAGCGTTAAGTAAATTTGAATAGAGATAAGCGAATCTCGAGATTGAAGTTAGCATGTTTAATCAGAATCTGACGGGCATATATGCCTGTATACTCTGTATAGTGGATTGTATATTTTAATTTGTATTTTCTTCCATAGGTATAGGCAATACTTGTCAAAGTATTGTCTAATCCCGGTTCTGCAAAGATCCAGTCGTTTTTGTATGTAAACCGAATAATGGGTCTTTTGTTTTGATAAAATAGGGTTTTATGAGTATATAAATCCGTATCCCACAAAAAAGCAGTTCTAAGGTCTGATACAATAGTCTGAATGACCGCTCTGGAACGTAGTTGTGGCAGACAATCTTTCACTTCAAAGGTATCTTTGGAAATGCTGATATCAAAAAAGCGTAATCCCATTTCTGAAAAGAAGGTTACCAGCAATGTATCATTCTTTTTTCGTAGCCCTAAGATTCCGCTTAGTGATTTGCCATAGGTATGTACACTGGTTTTGTAAAAAACAGCTGTATCCAGAACAATGCCATCTGGAAGGGTAAAAGAGCTTTGCTCTGATGACTGAATACTATTTTTATAAGGATGCCTTCCACAACCACATATGATCAGACAAAGGACTATGATACTATTTAATAATAAACCCTTCATCTGGCAAGTTGCTGTTATAAATCCGATTAATAAAGTTAATACGGGTATAATCACCCCCTTTTTCGCTTATTTCAACAGCTACTACCTGATAACTGGACTTCTGAACAAATATCTTCACTTTATCAAGATATTCCTGGATGGATTTATCTTTTGGAGTCATGTCAACCAGAAAAAGAGATTTGTTTTCCTGATAATTGATAACAAAGTCCGGATTGTCCAGGATATTGCCCTGTACAGACTGAATCATCAGATCATTGATATACTTAAATAGTTTGTTGCTGCGTGTATCAAACTTGCTCACCTTATCATTGTCTTTTACATAGGCTTTGCCGTTGTATAATGACATGCTATATACAAATGGGGTAGTGTATTCAATTTTCATCTTATCCGGCTTTTTATAGCTCAGATTACCTTTGGATATAACCTTTTGTGCCAGGAAAGAGAGTTGTTTTTCCTGAACAAAGTTGCACTTCATGGAGGATATAGACTGATTGGCCTGATTGAGTTTGGTTTTAAACGCCTGTATCTCCTTCATGGGTTGGTAAGGATCATCTTGTGATACAAAAGAGAAACAGGTAATAATAACAGAAAGGAGAAGGCTTGAGAATATGTTCATTCGTGAATAAGTTCAGGTATAATATCTGCTTGTAAACCTTTGGCTGTGGTTATTTTTAGAAAATCGTCCAGAACAGTAGCTGTGTGTGCAATGGTATCATGTAATAGCACTATATCTCCTGCCTGCACATTTTGTATTCGTTGCATAATGGACATGGGGTCTTTAGCCACAGTATCAAAAGACCGGATATTCCATCCTACAAGTTTCAGGCCATACCTTTTTATAACAGATGCTATTCGTGGATTTGTGACTCCAAAGGGAGGACGATATAACTTGTTTGAATGACCTGTGGTTTTTTTAATAAGACTTTCTGTCTGTTGAATTTCTGATTCTATAGCTTTTACTCCCAAAAAGCCGTGCCTTGTTGTATGGCTGTAACTGTGATTTCCAATGAGATGTCCTTTATTTTTGATCTCGTTTAGTATATTCGGATGCTTTTCTATTTTATGTCCAATACAAAAGAAAATAGCCCGAGCTTTGTATTTTTCCAGTATATCTAAAATTTGTAAGGTATAAATAGGATCTGGTCCATCGTCAAAGCTTAATGTAAAAATATGGGAAGGATGATTAGCTTTGCATATTGCCTTTGCATACAAACCTGCATCCATTCTGAAAGATCCATAAATAATAACTGCCACATAAAATATACTTACTACAACTCCTGCCCATAATATTCTTAGGTCATAGAACAGGGATAACCCAAGAATGCAGCCAAGCACTATCAGATACCCAAGTTGAACTTTCCGAAATAGCATAAATGAAATAATCAGAAGGCAAAGGAGCTAAGAAAATAGCTATCAGACAAGTAGATTCGAATAAGAAGGATAATTCTTATAGCAAAGATAAATGTATTGGGCTGTCTGAAAAATAAAATAAGCAGGTATCTATTACATCCTCAGTTTATTCTTGTGTGGACTCTGGTTGTACCAATAAGGCTAGCGAATGGTATTTCTGGTCAATCTGATTATAAATCAATACTGTTCTGACAGAAGTTTCTTTGCCTTGTGTTTTGATGCAATGTTCTGGAATCTGTTGATTTTTTATGCTATATGCACCTAGCCAATAGGCAAACGCGGAAGCTGTAAAGTATTCACCTATATAATTTTTGTATTGAACATAGGTGGCATCAGGTATCAAGGATGATAGTGAAACGCTGTAATTACCCTGAATAACAACATCTATGGAATCTGGAGTTATTTCGTGAAGCGCCAAACAATCTTGTATCCAGTGAAGTATTGAAGTCGCATCCATCTTGCCATAGTGCAGTTTGATAAACTCAATAGCTGCATAGGAGTGAGAAGACTGTTGTGATGAAAGTAATAAACTGCTTACACCTTCTCCAATAGGTGCAGGCCAGATATTCATTCTATGTATAATTTCATAAATGTTAGGAGTCATTTCATCTGCTGAGTGGAGAAGAATAGTTGTAGAACTCTGATCTTTTATCATCAGTATACTATCCAACAAAGCAGACTCAAACGAGAAATGGCGCTGAGAGTATGTATAGTTAGGACCTGTACATTTTAAATGAATGGCAATCTGACTACTTACCGTATTATGAGTAGACTGAATAAAAGAGGTGGGTGAGAGTGGAGCGTGCTCTGTATTTTCTATGATGGAAGTGAGAAACTGTTCAGAATCTTCCAGACAGCCTAGTCCCGTTCCTGTTACAATCGCGTCAGGCATATCAATACCTGCATCTTTAAGGCAATGGATGGCTGTAACCAGTGACATTTTCTGTAAACGTCCCATACGACGGATCCCTGTAGGAGAGAGAATAGTCTTGTATACAGGCTCCTGACATTGAAGATAGGGTGTAGTAGAATCCACAATTGTACCTGTCAGAAATCTGGTATCTAAGGTAGGTTGTGGCGATATACAGGAAAGGCCATTAATATAGATTTTGCTCATGTAGTATCAAGTCTGTCCGGATAGTTAACGCATTTAACATCTGGAAAATACAAGAGAAGAATTATTGCCCCCAAATCCAAACGAATTGGAAAGCACATGCTTTATAGCCTGAGAAGAACCTAATTTAACTTCAGGTTTGATCGTTAGTTCATCCATTGGATCTGAAAAGTTCAGATTAGGATAGATGAGGCCATAGTTGATCGATAAAATGGATAAAACTGCTTCAAGACCCCCAGCAGCTGCTAATGTATGACCTGTCAGGGCTTTGGTTGAACTGAATGGAGGTGCATTTTCACCAAATAGCTTTTCAATAGCTCTACCTTCTGAAAGATCATTGGTAGGAGTGGCTGTACCATGTGTGTTGATATAACTAATATCTGCTGGTGTAAGTTTACTCCGTTGCAAGGCCTGTACCATGGCGGAATAAGCTCCTGAACCATCAGGTGCAGAAGCTGTCTGGTGATAAGCCTCGCAGGTATTAGCATA
Organism: Xanthocytophaga agilis; assembly: GCF_030068605.1. Lineage (NCBI taxonomy): Bacteria > Pseudomonadati > Bacteroidota > Cytophagia > Cytophagales > Rhodocytophagaceae > Xanthocytophaga > Xanthocytophaga agilis. The sequence continues at coordinate 1,410,662 of NZ_JASJOU010000001.1, read as the reverse complement.
ACCAGTGATCTGGCATAGTGGCTTGCGTCCGGATTTTGTTAACGAACGCTTAGATTCCAGCACCAGAAATGCAGCTCCTTCGCCTAGGTTAAGTCCCTTACGGTTTTTATCAAAAGGTCGGCAAGGTTCATCTGATAATATCATCAGGGAGTGAAAGCCATTGAGGGTGAAATTACAAAGAGCATCGGTTCCTCCTGCAATCACAATGTCATACATGCCATGCTGAATTAAACGTATAGCATGTATAATGGCATTGGCTGCTGATGAACAGGCTGTACTACTGGTTGCTATATACGACTGAATGCCTGCCAGTTCAGCTAGCTCTTCCGTAATACTTCCACAATCATGTACACGAGCATAACGGTAATTGGCCTTTTCCGGATTCTTGAGAAAATCTGCATAGAAGATTTCCCCTTTATCCATACCTCCAATGCTTGTAGCTGAAATCAGTGCCGCCTGCCTACGTTCGATAGAACCTAGCTCTGCCATTTGTGTTGCTTCCTGCATGGCCTGTATGGCAAGCAATGTTGTTCGGGAATATGTTCTTTTTGAGGAAGTATTGTTTAGCTGATTCTTCAACTGCTGATCTGTATATTTGATTTCGCCAGCAGAAAGTGTATCAGCCAGATGTGTATCCAGGATAGAAATAGCTCCAATTCCACTTTGTGATTGATAAAGTGATTGTAGTGTTTCGGGAATATTCATTCCTATGGCAGAAACCATTCCGATACCTGATACAAAAACTTCCATCCGTTATGAATTTGCTGTCTGTTTGGATTGAATGAATTCGGCTATACTACGTACCGATTTGAAAACTTCTTTGCCTTCATCTGCATTGTTAACTTTCGTTTTGTATTTCTTCTGTAGCAGCACGATTAGTTCCAATGCATCAATTGAATCCAGTCCCAAACCCTCTCCAAACAAAGGAGCATTTTCATCAATGTCGGCAGGAGTCATATCCTGTAGATTCAACTGTTCAATAATATCATTCTTTAACTCTTCAATTAAGGTATTCATATATATAAACTAGTTAATGTATTGTGATTAAACAGTAAAGCATTAATATCTGATGTAGTTTCCACCCACACCAGCAAAATATCGGGTTGTTTTTGGTAATAATCTACCCAGCCTACCAAACAGGCATTGATCCTCTTCTGAAGAAACAGTGCTGTTGTGTATTGGCAAAGTAAATCATAATCTGGTGTTGCCGATACAGTAAAGAGATTTTCTCCTTTGATTTTGTGGCGAATACATAGTTCACCCATTACGATATTAGATAGGGTATATACAAACAGAGCAGGACTTGGGAAAAAATTATCTGTTTCTAAAGTGGTTTGAAACTGTTCGTCTGTATCCAGAGATCCATGTTGGCCGGAAAGAATAATCCCAATCTCTGATGACGTATACGAAAGCGGATTTCCTTCAAATAGACATTCACCCGCCAGAATACCATACTTACATAAGGTATCCATTTTAAAAAACTTAGGATAGCTTAGTTGTAATAGAGTATAGAGTGCTTGTGGATCATACACCATATCATTCAAAGGCAAATTAACAACCCCTTTATGGGTATTAATTCCTTTGGATGACAGGCGACAGTATTTGGTTACAAAGAGATCCATTTCACAAACAGGTGCAAATATAATTTTTGATTAGGATGATACTTGTTTTTCCAGAAGTAAAACCGCATTACCTCCTCCAAACCCTGATGCTGTTTTTAGTGCACAGGTATAGTTTCCTGTGTGATTTTCTGTAATCACTGGCAACGGAACACTGGTACCTGTTTCTTGGAATCCAGCCGAAGTGAGTAATTGGTTACGTTGCAGGCTGCGTGCTGTCAGAATGGTTTCTATAATGCCCGCTGCTCCCAATGTATGTCCGATATAGCCTTTGAGGCTATTTACAGGTATTTGTGCAAGTCCACAGCGTTGAAACGCCAGTGACTCCATTTCATCATTGTAGATGGTTCCAGTACCATGCGCATTGACAAATTGGATGGTTTTCGGTTCTTTACCTGCTGTCTGTAAAACAGATTGAATGGCTAATGCTAGTCCGTCACCAGTACGTGAAGGACCGGAAATATGATTGGCATCATTGGATGATGCTACCGTTGTAATCTGAATAGATGTGGGATTAGGTTCCCGTGTAAGGATTATTGTTCCACATCCTTCTCCCAGAGAAATGCCTGCTCTCTTTTTATCAAATGGCGTACAAGGAAAGGGACTGATTGCCTGCAAAGAATAGAAACCAGCCAAGACAAAGAACGAAAACAAATCTCCACCTGTTACAATAGCCCGTTTATACTTTCCTTGTTGTAATAGAGTATAAGCCAGCCCGATTGCTTGTACACCCGAAATACAGGCATTGGAAACGATAAGGGGTGTACCTGCATAACGTAAATGCGTAGTTACAGCTTTTGCCATCTGATCCAGGTGTATGGATGCAGATAGGTTTGCCTGTTTTTGGAGTAACTCAATGTTTCCTTTGGTGGAAGAGAAAATATATAAATTGTCCGAATCTGTTGCATCAATACCTGCTGATTGACAGGCCTGCTGAATAGATCGGATAAACAGACTTTCCAGATGAGTAAGTGACTCACCAGGTAAGAACATACCTTTGTCCAGAACGGATGCATAGAAATCACCTATAGGATTATTGGTATGCCTCCTAATTCCACTGACTCCATTGCTTATAGCCTCAAAATTCTCTTCTGTGGTTGTTCCCAGAGGAGTAATAATGTTATCACCAATGATGTAAACAGGTGCAGGCATAAAGAGTCAGATAATGACAAAGATTATATGTAGGAATAATTCTTATTTAAGTTGATAGTAGGTTTTCCAGTCAGCCAGGAAGTCTGGTACGGTGATGCAGAGATTTCGGTTGGTATCCAGAAATACCTGGATGGTTTCTCCGGTGGCGATCAGCTCCTGAGTATCCTTCTTTTTAATCTCGTATTGAAAAATAACTTTTGCGGCTTCTGTTTCTACATAGGTAATCTTTACAAGGGCAATATCTCCATATACCAAGGGTCTTTTGTAATCGCAGTTTAACTTTACAATAGGCATAACAAATCCTTTTTGATAAACTTCCAGATAATGCAGACCATATTTTTTTCCAAAACCTTCACGCGCATCTTCAAAATAACGTACATAATGCCCATGCCATACAATATGAAGAGAGTCTACTTCGCTAAACTTAACCTCTACTTCGGTTTCAAAAGAAAGCATACAAACTTATTTTTTCAGAACAATTTTCATTTCACAGCTGGCAATGAATATATTATTCAGCTGAATTTCTCCTTTGATTAATGTAATATCCAATACAGTATCCAGAACAGTGACCTGAGTAGTGATTATATCACCTACTTTAGGAAGCCGGGTTATTTGCAAATATTTGATAGCCCCAATAAAGCCTACTGGTATTGGCTCTCCTTGTTTTACAAACTGATAGCCCATTCCTGCAGCAGCAGTCTGAGCAATATTTTCAATAAGACCTGGTTCTTTCAACTGATTATCCTCCACAAACAATCCATCTGCTTTAATCAGAAACTTGGTAACTGTAGTGAGTCCATCCGATTCATACAACTCATCTATCATGACAATCGGATGCTGCTGAGGGATGAAGCGTGTAATATCACTAACAGGTAATGTTATTTCTTTCTGCATTGTAATAATGTATGACTGATACCAATATTATCGGTTTGTTCTATAATTGTAAAGCCAGCTTTTTCAATACAGGCAATAAATATATCCGAACGATACATCTGGCTATTGCCATTAGCCATACAGGTAAAATACAGGGAGGTCTGTTGCAGGCAAAATGCTGATGTAGGATACTTTTGCCGATCCCAGAATGTTTCCATGATAAACAGTGTACCATCCTCTTTTAATGCCTTATGGGCCTTGGTAGCTATATCTGTAATTTCTTCATCAGAAAAGCAATCCAGAAACTGACTCATCCAGATCGCATCAAATCCGGCAGGCAGTGTTGTTTCTGGTTGGAGAATATTGATAGGATAAAAGGACACCCTATCTTTATCAGGATGTTGATTAATTGCCTCTTTTGCCATGGCGATCTGCTGTGGCAAGTCAGCGATAGTAACCTGTACATCTTTATTAAACTCAATACATTGCTGAGCCCACTTACCTGTATTGCCTCCAACATCCAGCAGAGTAGATGGTGTATTGCTAAATACAATAGGTAGAACTTTGGAAAAAGAATCGTCTGAATAGAAATGATCAAAGGCAAACCAACTTTCTTTCGCCTGTAGTGGGAGGGAAGACAACGCCTGATAAATGGTAGACCATTGCTCTCCAAAGTGTTTCAGGCCTATAGGTTTCCCAGCCTGAATAGACTCTGTAAGATGAAAGAATCCCTGATAGTTTATATCATTGACAAAATCCATGTTAGCTCTTGTCATAGGATCATGTAAAATAAAGAATCCTGTTTTGGTCAGAACATATTTTTCGTCCTGCCACAATAGCAAACCTATACCCAGACCTGCTTCAATCAGTACTCGTACACCATATGCTGAAATTTGAGTAGCAGATGCAATCTCTGTTAGTGTTAATCCATCTGTGCTATTGTCAATTGCTTCCAATATCTTCAGATCTCTCAATGCTTTTGTTGCCTGAAAGACCATTGGGCCAAATGCTATCTTTTGTGCCTCATGTTTGGCATCAATTGCAGATAATTTTTCTTTCTTATAGAATGAAAGCGATGAAAAGGTGTCTGGATTCTGAATATTCATGAGAGGTCTACTTTCCAAAAATCATAATAATTAAACCACTGATAAGGATACAAACGAATTGTCTTCTCTATCTGTCTGATGTACTCATGTACCGAATGAGTGAGTTGCTCGGTGTGGTTACTAGTTCTGGGTGATGGGATGTATATGGGTTCAGATGCTTTCAGATGGTATTTGTTCCATCTTTGCTTTGTTGAAAAAACAAAGGAAACAGGAACATTATATCGTGCTGCCAGCTGATAGGGGCCTATCGGAAATAATGCTTCTTTACCCAGAAATTGCACAGAAATGGTTCTGGCTCCAGTAGTAAATCTATCTCCATGTATACACAATAGTTCTTTTCTTTCCAGAGCTTCATTGATCTGGTATATATGGGAAAGATCTTCTTTGATAGCTATAATCCTAATCCTACTACTCCCTTTGACACTTTCCAGATAAGATTTGATCTTCTGATGTTCTCCATCATACATGACAATATTAATAGTACAGGAAAACTTTTGTAGCAGATGTCCTGCAATTTCCCAGTTACCAAGGTGCGCACTGATAAGAATTCCACCACTTCCGGACAGGCACATTTGTTCCAGGTATTGTTCTCCATCAAAATGATAGTGAAAACGACTATATCCTGCCAGGACAGCTACCCGGTCAATAAGTGATTGTCCAAACACAAAGTAATTTCTGTAAATACCTACTAGTGAAGCCGTTTTTGAAAACTTTAATCTGTCATGTAAGTATGAGTAAATAACCTTGCTACTGTGATTGGAAAACAGAAAATAGTAAAGTGCTACAAAGTAGAGAATGAAGTAAGCCGGTAAAAGTCCCAGGTATGAAAGAATAAACACAAATATCTTATACCCTAGGACTGTTCCCTTGGATTGTCCACTCCATACACTCATTATTTCTCTTGCAGTTGGTGCTCTACTCGTTGAGTGATATAGTTATAGAAGTCTTCAAAGGTAGTGATACCTGCAAAATCTTCGCTTTTAACTTTAAAGCCAAAGTTGCTCTCAATCACAACGACTAGATCCACATAATCCAGGCTATCTAATTCGAGGGTTTCTTTCAGTACAGCTTCTGGTTTTATTTTATCTGCATCTACTTCAAATTCTTCAATCAGAAATTCATTAACCTTCTGTACTATTTCTTCGGTATACATACTGTTTAAACTTTTAGTGATGTTAGCTAATTTTTCTTACGATGATAGACGAATTGGTTCCTCCAAATCCAAACGAGTTGGACAAGAAAGTATTGATGTTTTTATCAACAGTGGTGGTTGCAATATTTAAAGGTGCTGAATATTCATCAGGGTTCTCGAAGTTAATATTAGGTGCAACGAACGAGTTTTGCATCATCAGCATCGAGTAAATAATCTCACTTGCTCCTGCCATCCAGCACTCGTGCCCTGTCATTGACTTGGTAGAACTTACCAGAGGACGTGAATTTCCAAAAACTTCATGAATTGCCTGTGCTTCACAGGCATCTCCTACAGGAGTGGAGGTAGCATGCGCATTGATATAGTCTATCTCATCTGCTTGTATTCCTGCATCTTTTAGCACATTACGCAATGAACGAGCCGGACCTTCTACATTGGGCTGAATGATATGATTGCCACTGGATGAAAATCCATATCCTATGATTTCTGCAAGAATAGGAGCATTACGTCGTTTGGCAGACTCATAACTTTCCAGAATAACAGTGGCTGCACCACCACTGGGAATCAGTCCATCCCGGTCTTTATCAAACGGACGAGATGCTTTGGTCGGTTCAGATTCCCGGATTGAAAATGCACTTAATCCATCAAAGCTACCCATCACATACTCATTAATTTCCTGAGCTCCGCCACTAATAATACAATCCTGATATCCATGTTTGATCAGAAAGTAGGCCATCCCGATAGAATGAGAACCACTCGCACAAGCGGCACTAACGGACATATTAATACCTTTCAATTTGTAAATAGTTGAAAGGTTCATAGTAACCGTACTATTCATAGACTGAAATATACTGCCTGATCCTACTAAGGTGTTGTCTCTCTTCTGACGTGCAATATCTGTTGCTTCAATGACCGCTTTTGCTGAGCTATCATTGCCATATAATATTCCAATCTCATGATCTTCCAGATATTGTTCATCTATGTGAGCTACCTGCAAAGCTTCCTGAGTAGCAAGATAGGCATATTCTACCTGTTCAGCCATACTTATCCGTGTACGTCTGTCCAGAATACCTTTCAGATTCGGTTGCTTTACTATGCCGGTTAGAGCTGATCTGAAACCTAGTGCCTTACGAGGTTCATCATAGACAATTCCGGATTTTCCCTGATACAACGAATCTCTTACTTCATCCAGGTTTGTTCCTAAACACGAATAAATACCTATACCTGTTATTACAACTCTGTTGAGCATAGTCAAAACAAATTATGAATATAGTCCGCCATTGATTGAAATAACCTCACCTGTAATATACGATGAGTTTTCTGAAGCAAGGAACGAAACTAATTCGGCAACTTCTTCGGGTTTTCCAAATCGATTTACTGGAATCAGGGCTTTTATCTCCTTTTCATTCATATCTGCTGTCATCTCAGTAGTAATAAATCCCGGAGCTACTGCGTTGACAGTAATACCTCGTCTTCCTACTTCCTGAGCCAGCGCTTTGGTGGCGCCAATTACACCTGCCTTTGCTGCAGAATAATTGGTTTGGCCTGGTACTCCTTTTAACCCGGATAATGAAACAATGTTTATAATTCGACCAAACTTTTTTACCAACATAGGGTTAAGTGCCTGTTTAGTAACATTATAGAACCCTCCCAAGCTAATATTTAAAACAGAATCCCAATCCTTTGGTTCCATCCATAACATCAGTGTGTCTTTCCGGATTCCTGCATTGTTGATTAGAACTTCAATGGTTTTATCTTTATTCGCTTCAATCCACCCCCCTAATATAGTGTCTACCTGATGGCGATCTGATACATCAAATTTTAATAATTGTCCCTGTCCTCCTTCCTCCTGAATTTGTGCCAATGTTTTTTCTGCCTCCAGATCATTAGACAGGTAGTTCAGAATAACGAAAAAACCATCTTTTGCTAGTTTTACAGCAATTGCCCTGCCAATTCCTCTTGCTCCTCCTGTTACTAATGCATATTTCATTTAAAATAGACTAAATTTATTAATTGCTGAAAATCAATATAGGTACATATAGTACACAGACAAAATTAGTATAAATGTACATAAATTGTACTCTTCTGATACCTGCTAATGTATAGATTGTTAAAATCCTGTATTGATAAAGCACAAATCTTTTATCTGTTGTATCTTCTCATACTGTGGCTGATCATCTGTAAAAGCCAGAAATGTCTGTTGTAGCTGATCAATAACTTGCTGATTGGCCTTGGAAAGTTTGTCTTTTATATTCAGTATATCAATAGCTTGAACCAGTGCCATGAGCTCAATTGCCAGAACCTGAGATGCATTATCGATTACTTTATTACAAATCAAAGCCGCATTAGTCCCCATACTGACAATGTCCTGATTGTCATTGTTATTGGGAATACTATGCAAATACATCGGATATGATAATGTCTGAGCTTCTGCGGTTGTAGAAGTAGCTGTAAATTGCACACCCTGAAAACCAAAATTCAATCCCAATACTCCTTTGTTCAAAAAAGGTGGAAGTTTTTCATTGATCTTGTGGTTCATCAGGTAGTTTAACTGACGTTCAGATAACATCGCTAGTTTTGCAATAGAAATCTTTACTTTATCCATCTCCAGTGCTACATAATCACCATGGAAGTTGCCTCCATGAAACACATTCTCTACTTCATGATTGACAATTGGATTATCATTTACGGAGTTTAACTCTTCTACCACAATCTTTTCTGCCAGTTCAAGAGTATCTTCTATTGGTCCCAGAATCTGAGGGACGCAACGAATGGAATAATATTCCTGTACTTTCTCTTCAAATACAGGATCATCAACTTTTTTGTAAAGATGTTGGATACGTGATTTTACCAGTTGGCTACCTGCTACCTGTTCTCGTATCTTTTTTGCAATATTGTTTTGGCCTTTGTGCCATTTTACTTCATTTAACTCTACAGAAAAGAAGTCGTCATAGGATTCTGTAATTTCTGTAATTAATGAGGTGGCAATAACAGCCCAGTGAAGTACTTTTTTTGCCTGAATAAGATTGATTAGTGCAATGCCTGTCATGAAAGAGGTCCCATTCATGATGGCTAATCCTTCTCTTATATGAATAGAAAGTGGTTTTAGCTGTAATTGTTGAAAAACCTGGTATGCAGGAAGAATTTCTCCTTTATAATGTACTTTTCCTTCTCCGATAAGGCACAGTGATAAATGAGCCAGTTGAACCAAATCACCGCTGGCTCCAACACCTCCGTGTTCATATACTATAGGAGTAATCTGGTGGTTAAGCAGGTCTCTTAATAAAAGAATCAGTTCTTCATGAATACCTGACCTGGCTTGAATGAGACTATTGAGACGAGCAATCATTGCCGCTCTCACAAACAGAGGTGGAAGTAGCGCTCCTGTACCTGAACAGTGGCTGCGAATTAAGTTGTATTGTAATTGTACCCGATCCTTATCACTTATTTTGTATTGGGCCATTGGACCAAAACCTGTATTGATACCGTATATAACTTTATCTTTTGCAAATTTCTCTAAAAAAGAAAAGTTGGAACGAATATCCTGAAGCTTGTTTTCATCTATCGAAACAGACTCTTGTGCTGACAAATGGGTGACGAAATCGTTTAATTCCAGTAGTTTTTTTCCGATAGATAACATTTTAAATCCTAGTATGTTGCAAAACTAAGCTTTCTTTTGCAAAATGAATAATGGCCACCTCTAATTGCGTTGCTGAAAGTGCAAAAATTTACTTTAAAAGGTTGTACGTCGATCAATGAAATCTACTGGTTTGCGGAAATTGAAGCTTGTTTTTATAGCATTGATCTCCTGAGCAGATGTTACAAAAATATCGGGAGTAACCCGTATCCGTGCCTGAAAATGTTCTTTTATACGAAAAACGAGATCAGCGTCTTTTTCATTGCCTGCTACATATATCTTAATAGCATCCAAACCCATCTCATTTGTAGTGACTTCTGAATAATAGGCTGAAATGTAATCCAGTTCATGTAGTAGTTCAGTCAGAGCAGGCGGATATAACGTTGTTCCTTTGTATTTGATCATCTGATTTTTACGTCCCTGTAGAGGTCCAAGTCGGAGAGTGGTACGTCCGCATTCACAGGATGACAGATGATACTGACAAATATCCCCAGTTTTGAAACGCAATAACGGAGTTCCTTCTATACCTAATGTAGTAATAACCAATTCCCCTGACATACCTGGAGGTACAGATTGATCCTGTTCATCAACTACTTCGATAAATACCAGCTCTGGTAGGTGGTGGCCTCCTTTCCCTGCGTGACATTCTGTAAAGGCTGTTGCCATTTCTGTTGAAGCATAGGTCGAATAAAGCTGCACTGGCCACTTATCTGTGATTTTTTGTCCTAATATATTAAGTGAAAAATCCTGATTTCGAATAGGTTCGCCTATACATACAATTTTGTTAACTGTACTTGCAGCCGGATCAATCTGATTTTTTTCTGCATATTCCAGCATTTTTAGTATGAATGATGGAACTGCAATCAATGTGGTTGTTTTATGCTCAGCAATAAGTTTCCATTGAAGATCAGGTAGTCCCGGACCCACTCGTAGTAAGGAAGCTCCTAGTTTACGCAAACCCAGTACATAGGCTAAACCTGCCATAAACAGACGATCAGAAGTTGTGGTAAGTTGCACAATATCGTCTGGACCTATACCTGCTATGGAAAGAGATTGTGATTCGTTCGTTGCTAATCGTTCAAGATCATTGTCAGTAAGATAGAAGGATACAGGAGTACCTGAGGTTCCGGAAGTACTGACAATATCTATAATTTTAGATAAAGATTGACAGAGAAATTCCTTGTTGTATTTCTGTAGATCAGCTTTAGTTGTAAATGGAAATTTCTGAATATCTTCAATAGACAACAGATTTTTCTCTGTGAGCTGGCATTCTGTGAGTACTCGCCTGTAATACAACGAATGCAGACGCAGATAGTGTATTTGATTCTGTAAGACTTCTAACTGGGACTGTTGCTGTTCTAAAAGAGTATAAGAAACGGATGTCATTAGTCTGATTCAATGATTACAAAAGCAAAGGCTTGTGTAGCTGAGTGTGACATACTTATATGTATTCTGGGTATAAAGGTAAACAGGTTTGTGAAAAGTGTTCTAATCGTTTCGTTTATTTCAATGTAAGGTTTCCCATCCGACTGGTTATATATAACTATCTGATTGAGAGGAATTGATAAATCTATACCAGTTCCTAACGCCTTCAAAAATGCTTCTTTTGCCGCAAACCGGGCGGCGAATGACTCATATTTTTTTGTTTTGCGGTTGCAGATTTCAATTTCAGTGGTAGAAAAAACGTAAGATAGAAAGTCAGAATTTTTAGAAATCTTTTTTTGAATGCGTTCTACATCCACATTGTCTATGCCTATTCCCAGAATCATAGCTTTTCTTTACACTTTTGAATCACTTCTTCTATTGCCTTTTTCTCTTTATCAGAAGCAAGGTATTTGCTTTGGGCCGTTTGAGCATATTGCAGTGCCTTGGTATAATCTACCTTTTGTTGATAATAGATAGCCAGAAGAAGATAGGTGTTGAAATACTCTTTATTTGATTCAATAAATTGTTTTTCAATTGTGCTACTTAATACGAAGTCTTCTTGTGTAATCTGTGCTGCAATTTTTTTATAAAACAATGCTTTGGTATAAGAAGGTGTGGCTAAAAATGGATCAGTTGCAATAGTTTTAGATTCAATACTGATTAGTTGCTTTTGCTGATCCAGAGGATTTCCCTGAAAGATATCTGTAAGATTATATGCTTTGAACTTGCCCAGATTATATGGGTTAGATGAAACCCATACCATACGTTGTTCTGGCATAAAGATGATTGCATGATGGGCGATCAATTGATTAATTGCTGCTTCATTTGTCAAGCCTATGTCAGTATTATGTAAACCCTTTTGATCCCGCAGCACAGCTGCTACAGATCTATAGGTAAATTTGGGTGTGCTATCTATCAATTCATTCAGACGTTCAAATCGTTTTTGTGTAGGGTTATTTTTCTGATGGTTAATATTCAGGGAATCAGATTTAAATGTATTGCTTTGAAAGTGATTGGTACACAGAATGCGAGATGATGCATTAGTTTGGTACATGCTGGTTTTAGTAGGTGTTTTTTCAATACTTACCACTTTACGATCTTGTGCAGAACCGACTAATAACATTTCTGAAACAAATACGTGACTTTTTTCTATGATACTGTATGCTTCCTGTGTAGTTCTGGCATACTGCAGCACTTGCCTGGCTACCAGTGAAATAGGAGTTGCTGTACTATTAGGGATTTCAGATGGCGCTGCATTTAATGTTACTGTTAGTCCGTGTTCGTTCATGCCTGAGACAACCCCAATCATTCCTCCCCAGGTAACCAACATCATATTATAGCCAGAGTCAGGGCGAACAAAGAGAACAATTTTATCCTGAGCGAACTTATCACCTACATAAAAGTCAAAGTTACGGCCTATAATAATGGAACCATCCTCTGTTTTATCTCCCCATACACCAAAGGAAGTGCAACCCACAAAGTTCATGTTCTGCATGGCATGACCAATATCATGAGCTCCATGGTAATTTAAAATTCGCTGATAGGGAGATGCAATGTAATTATGTTTATCAGAGGCAAATCGGGAGACTCCGAAGATTTCTTTCTTATATTCTTCAGAAACATATTTATCAAGGTCTTTATTAAAATATCCTACTACATATTTTATAAAATACTGATAAACAGTAGCTGGTAATAATTTATTCAATGTTTCAACAAAAAAGTCTTCCTGCTGGTTGATTAATTCCTGGGATAAGAGTCCATTGACGTATCCCCGTTCGTAAGCATTGCCCTCAATATACATTTCGTATAGTCCTACATCATTCTTTCGTATCCAGTTGTTACCACTGGCCCATCCGCCTGAAATTGGAGTGCGGGAATAGGAAAGTTGCTTTTCCTGTTCTGTTAGAGTGGGATCATCTATGCGTGTGATAAAATGTAGCACTATCAAAAAAAGAATCAGACAGAGCATAAAACCTGCCAGTATTTTTACAGAACGTATGAAAATCTTCTTTGTTCTGGATGTTTTACCTTTTTTTGAAGGAATAGATACTTTGTTCATAGTTAGTAGTTTCCGTTCCTAAAAGTATTCAGGAACGGTTGATACGGTTTCGCAACATCAAAAATACAGACTTTGAATTGGAAATGCTATCTTATTTAATGGATCTCTGTAATGCTTCTATGGCTATAACCAGATAAACCATAGGAGCATTCCAGTTAATTGCTACTTCATTGGTCGCATAAGAACAATCAATGTCTACATAACACTCATCTGCTATAGTAGTAGGATACTCACACTTGTCCTGTTGACCAGGATTGGCTCCACCTGCCAACAGTCCTGGAATAGGTTCATCAATACCATCTGCAATAGAAGGTCGGTGATGTGGATGGTGAGGCGATTTGCTGCCCAAACCGGTCACATAACAATAACCTGTTCCATTACGGCCCAGAATAAAATCCAGATTACTCAGAGCATAATGGAGATAACGGGAATTATGCGTAATCTGATAGGCATAAATTAAGGCAATACCTTGATTAGCTGCCAGTGAATTACTGCCCCAGATATAATCTTTGGCTGTTTTTCCCATTACTGTTCCATAAGGTTGTGTTTCAACATCGTTCAATAAATTATCTGCTACTATGGTAATATGTTGCTGAATGGTGGGTAGATCTTTTTTGCCTGCTTGGGTGAGATTACTTCCATAACGGGATAGGCTATAGTAAGCCAGCGCCCGTACCTGATTCCAAGAAGGAATAGTCAGTGCATTATCCAAATCCTGTTTAATATAGGGATAGTATTTGTCATCCTTTGTGGTGACATATAATTCGGCAGCAGCCCATACCCATTCATCTTTGTTATTTTTATCTTCATAGGCACCCGTTGTGATATCAGGATCACTCTGTTGATTAATTAGATTTTGCTGATACAGAATATCAGGATTCTTTTGAGCCCAAGCCCATGCTTTTTGAGCAGATTGCAGACAGGAGTCGGACAGCCCTGGCAACTGTTTTGAATATTTTCTGAACACCCGGCTGGCCTGAGCCATTACTGCTGCAAAATCCAGTGTAGCAATAGTATTTTTCTGAACTACATATCGTGTTTTGATGGCTTTGTCTGGCATAATCATGCCATCAAAAGAAGGATTGGTCAACTTGTGATAGACACCTCCATCTTCTCCATCTTGCATAGTAAGCATCCAACGTAAATTCCAGAGTATTTCATCCAGCAGATCAGGAATCACATTCTGGCTTTCTGGAATATTGGTATGGATGGATTCCGCATATTGGGGGAAATCTTCATACAGGGACAATAAGGTTCCCATAGTAATACCCGAATTAACAATGTATTTGTTGTAATCTCCAGCATCATACCAGCCTCGGGATGAAGATATGACAGTTCCAGCCTGGCGATTGGCCGAGGCTGCTGATGGGTGAATAACTACTTGTGTATCCGGATGTCCTTCTGCACGAGCCCATTGTCCGGCAAATTTGCTGATAAGAGGAATAGAGGCTCGTTGATAATAATAACTCTTTAATGTACTGACAGCCAATGGATGATGCACATTGTTACTAATAGTAAAAGGGTATGAATAACCTAATGTTGGAATAGAAAGAACAAATGTTCCTTGTTTGCGAAAGGATGAAAAATCAGCAAGGCGGACTATCTTGCCAGAAAGTGGATTTGTAACAGGTTTTTGGAGTTTCCCTGAAAAAAGAGTATCCGTATGGGTTGTGTTGAGAATATAGAAAGAAGATTCTTCTGATGTTAAAATTGCTGCTGTTTTGGGGCCATTGGGATAAAATCCTATCTGGTTAAGCCGTATTTTATCAGAGATTGTCTGACTCAGTGCTGATGGTAAAAAACAAAGGGTAAAGATGAAAAATAGAAAAAACAAAGAAGAGGTAAACCAATTTTTCATATACTAGGGGCTATAAAAGACTATACAGATAAATGGATATGCTATTTCTCAGAATTCGATAGGAAAACTAGCCGATTAATTGAATACTTACAAATACTTTTCAGGATTAGAGTTATTTTTCTTTATAGTACTGTTTCTAATGAAAGATCTTATATGAAGAATAGATTATTAACAGATCATGTGTGGATATTGGGCTTATGTTTGTTGCTTTTTCTACAATGTAAGCAGGAGAAAAAGTTTACAGGTCATAAAACTGTTCGGGAATATACTACTGCTCAGATCAAATTTGACACACTGAAACATCAGAAAAAAGTGTATGTACCTACTTATTCAGAGATATATCATAATGCGGAAGATCAGTATTTTCCTTTGCTTACTTCCTTAAGTATACGAAATACTAGTTTAACGGAGCAGATGTATGTAAATACTGTTGATTATTATGATACGGAAGGAAAGCAACTAAAAAAATACCTGGAGAAACCTATTGTACTAAAACCTTTACAATCAGTAGAATTTCCGGTGACACATAACGATAAAGGAGGAGCAGGGGCTAATTTTATTGTGACCTGGGGTTGTACTGGCAATATGATTCCTGTTATTCAGGCTGTAATGATAGGGTCTGCTTATCAACAAGGGATTTCCTTTGTAACAGAAGGTGTGGTTATTGAAAAAAAAGATCTATAGATTATAAAAGGAAACGCTGAAATGTATTTCTGAAACGGATCTTTGTATTTGGGTGCCAATGGAATATCTGTCTTGCAGAGGGCACTTATTTTCTGTTCAGAAATCTGTATAAAATGCCCACAGTAGATTACGGTGCCGGCAAACCTCCCTGTTTTGAATCGGAACGTTTAGGCAGAGTTGGCATAAACGGACTGGAACCGGACGCTACTTCTGCAAAGGCGGTAGCATTATTATCTGCTTCTCTACATCCAGAAGACTGTATTCGGCCTGCATACCGATTTGTTTAATGATATTGTAGATGCTATTGCCATTAAATGATGTGGCCTGAGGGTTAACCGACAAATTAGTTACAGGAATAGTTTGTGTTACAAAGTCGCGGGTAACAGGATCTATGCTTTGACCTGTTGTAGCCGTTTGCTGACCTGGAATACTCAGGCTTTGGTAAACAATTGGCTTTGACTTGTTCATAGCTTGCCTTATAACTTTGATTGGTAAACTCAGATTGTTTTATCTGAATATTGTGTGTAGTGGCATATTGTATCATCTCTTTCAAAGTTTAGCTTCTTATCTGTTGACCTCTACCTGAGAATATAATTGAAAATGCAATCAGAAATGACAGATAATATGATTTCTTTTTCATGGCTGCTTGTACTGTTTATTCAAAGGTATGATTCAGTGCCAGGACAAAAAATGTGGAATAGAAGTAGGGAAGAAATGTATAGGTAATTGCAGGTGTTGACTCAATAGGAGAACAGATAAGTAGGACGAAAAAGTAGTTGCTTTGTCCTAAAAGAAAGAATGTTCTATTGTTTCTTTAGTATAGATACAGATGTATAGAAGGTGGAATCGTTTTTTCCGGATGGGTAAATATCTGTTGTTGAAATATAGACTTCAAAAGCTATCTGTATAGTGGTGTTACACCTTTTGTGATGTATTTCTTACATATGTAAATTATACTCTCAAAATCTACTTTATAATCAGGTGTGCAAAAGAAGGGTAGATATTTGTCGTGTAAATAAAGTTTCCTATCGCACTTTTATATGATTTGATCCTGATTCTAGTATTCTTTTTGACTTTTTAGATGAATATGTATATCAGTTCTTTTCCATAGATGTGCTTGTATACATTAATCGAAATAACGATTATATCCATGATTTGAATATGATCTTACACAGGATTCTGATACATCTTATTTACCTATGTCTGCTTTAGAGTAATATTGGATTAGTAAAACCAAAAAGAAAAGAAAATAAGGAGTTTAATGCATAGAATAATTGTGTGGTTATTGGTGTTGGGAGTATCCATTCCGCTATGGGGACAGTCTGTAAAAACAGACAGTCTGCATATTGTTGTAATGGGTGCTACTGGTGCTATGCAAAAGGTAGATGCATTGAACAATCTGGCTGATGCTTATCGGTTTAAAAATACAGATAGTACGATTTCAATTGGTACGAAGGCACTTTTACTCGCAAAACGAAATGAATATGTAAAAGGCGAAATTATAGGATTGTATAATATCGGAAATGGATATCTTTCGCAAGGTGATTATCATCGTACATTATCTTATTTATTAAGGGCTTTAGGAATTGCAGAAGAACATGAAAATGATTCTGTCCAGGCAATGATTCTGAATAGTGTAGGGACTGTCTATATGAAAACCGAAAAATTAGATCAGGCCTTGTATTATTATGAGAAAGCAAAACTACTTGTCGAAAAACAAAAAGATCAATTTCTATTGGCTAAGATATTAGGCAATATAGGAAATATCTACTGGGCACAGAAAAAGATCTTGGAAAGTCTACATTATAAACAAGAGTCTCTGACCATTTCACGTGAGAATAACGATTTAATTGGTGTCGCTACGGAATTATACAATATTGGTCTGATTTATCTGCAACAAAACAGACACGATTACGCTTTGACATTTTATAAGGAATCATATAGTTTGTCGGAACGTTTGGAAGACAAGGAAGGGTTAGCGTTCTGTTCATTTGATATGGGAGAAATCTATTTACATCAAAAAGACTATAAGACATCCCTCGTGTATATTGATAAAGGATTAGATCAGGCAAAAAAACTGAAGAGCAAAAATCTGGTTTATCGAGGATATGACTTGTTATTCCAACTGTATGAAAAACAGAAAGATTATGCCAAAGCATTAAGCTATCACAAGCTGGCTACAGCAACCAAAGATAGTGTTTTTAGTCTGGAAAGAGAGAAGGTTTTGAAAGAAGTTCAGACGGACTATGATCTGAATAAAAAGCAAAAAGAAATAGATCTTTTATATAAAGACAAAACTATGCAGGATGCTCAGTTGCATAGCCAGTCTATACAACAGAATATTTTAATTTTTGGTCTTACACTGATTGCTGTTGTAGCATTATTGTTCTGGATCAACATGCAGAGCCGGAAGAAGATTAATATGCTTCTTGAGCAGGAAAATGAATTGGTTAGATTACAGAAAGAAGAAATTTTTAATCAGAAACAAGAAATTGCAGATCAAAATCAGAAGCTGGAAGCTTTAAATGTAACCAAAGATAAACTATTTTCCATTATCTCCCATGATTTGAGAAGTCCACTAAATACTCTTCAGTCTATGTTGGAAATTGTACGGGATGGTATTTTATCGGAAGAAGAGACTGTGGAAATTACCGGGCTACTATACAAAAAGGTAAGGCATACATCTGATTTGCTGGACAATCTTCTCAACTGGGCTAAAAGCCAGATGGAAGGAATCCGGATACATCAGGAAAATGTTAATCTTCAGGAACTGATCCAATCAAATGTCGACTTGTTCTTGCCTCAGGCATTGGAAAAAAAGATCGTGTTGGAAAACAATGTATTAATGCCTGTTCATGTCAATGCTGACAAGAATATGTTGTTGCTGGTTATCCGAAACCTACTTAATAATGCCATTAAATTTACCACTGCTCAAGGCTGTGTACGTATCTCTGCCGAAATTCAGTCGGAAAAAGTGGTAGTTTGTGTGCAGGATACAGGAGTAGGAATTGACTCAGATCGAATTGATAAATTATTTAAGGTTCAGTCTCTCTTTACCACATATGGCACATCTAACGAAAAGGGGACAGGGTTGGGATTATTGTTGTGTAAAGATTTTGTAGAGAAAAATGGAGGTGATATCTGGGTAAAAAGCTCTATAAATCAGGGTAGCCGTTTCTATTTCAGTGTGCCTTTATATGTTCAATTGAGAGAAATTTCTTCATTTACAATGGCTTCATAAATCCGACAAGTTGAATAAGATAAAAAAAGAGTCGTATTCTGCTCATTCAATAAATGACGGAGTACGACTCTTATGTTTTAAGAAGTTATAGAGCGGATTAGCTACAAAATTTGATCTATTGTTATTCTGTAACTTGTGATGTTAATTGTGGCAGAGGTAATGCTGGGATTGAGGGTAATTGCTTGAATGCCCAGATAAAGGCATTTGTATTCTCCAACAATTTAACAACCGTTTTTATATCTTCTGTAGGAACAGCAAAACAGCCCTGACTATTTCCTTGTCTCTTATTTACCTGTGCATTATGGGAAGTAACATAGGGTGCGGCATGGAAAATAATACCTCTTGCTTCTGCCTGATCATTTATTCCCCAATCTAAGCCTACCAGCCGAAGGCTTAATCCATGTTTACCATTAAATTGGTTTTTAGGAATGAAAACTCCAAGACTGGAGCAATTACTGCCTGAGTCATTTGAAAAAATAGATGCTTCTGCTGTTCTTCCTGTGCCTTTCCCATGGGCAACCCATGTGTGCAAAAGACATTCTCCTGTCTTTAAATTTATAATCCACAACCGTTTTTCGTAAGATGGTTTCGAAAAATCGACAACACAGGCAATAGTTCTGTTGGAAAGTTCTTTGTATTCAGTAGATAACTGTAATGCGTGTTGTTGAACATACGCAGGTAATAGCAGCTGGCCATAGGCATTCATCCCCATAACGGCAGCTATCAGAACAAAGAGTTTCTTCATGTAGCAAAGTAAGATGTTATTGATGAAGGTAATTAGTAATTTTATAATAAGAAAGAGATGTAAATAGTTCATTCATAGGAGAAAATGTTGAAGAGTTCCTGATGAATTCTACATTTTTGATTGTTGAAGGGTACTTTGTTAAATAAAACGATAGTATAACATATCTATTTTATTAGGAGCTGATTTTTTTGCTTTTTTTATTGTTGCTAACCTGTTGGATTACAGATTGGTTCTAAGCTTTAGATAACTTACCAAAAGATCGGGAGGGCAATTTTATCCGGGATTTTTCGTATAATGGGAAACAACACCGTATACAATAAATGTAAAATATGTACAACTCATTAAATTTTATGAGATGAAGGAACACACTATACGGATTTTTAAAGATGTTATTTTAATTAGTTTTGGGATTTTGTCAGCAGGCATGGGGTTGAAGGGATTTCTTTCTTCCAGTGGGTTTATTGACGGTGGTGTTACAGGGATATCCATGTTATTAGCTGATATAATGGGCATTCCGCTGGCCATTCTGATTCTGCTTTTTAATATTCCATTTATTATAGTAGGTTACAAACAGATTGGAAAATGGTTTGCTCTTAAAAGTATTTTAGCTATAGCTGGATTATCCTTATGCCTGGCTTTTATTAAATACCCTGACATAACTCCAGACTTGTTATTAACGGCTGTTTTTGGAGGATTCTTCATTGGTGCAGGCATTGGTCTGGCTATGCGGGGTGGAGCTGTACTGGATGGAACAGAGATTGCGGCTTTACTTATCAGCAGACAGACAGCTATGTTTAGAGTAGGTGATATTATCCTGGTGATGAATATCTTCATTTTTTCTGCTGCTGCTTTTTTAAAGGATGTACCAGTTGCTCTTTATTCCATTCTAACTTACTTTGCTGCTTCCAAAACATTGGATTTTATATTGCATGGTATTGAAGAGTATACTTCGCTGCTTATCATCTCAGACAAAAGTGAAGAAATACGATTAAAAATTATCAACGAACTTCAACGAGGCATTACAGTAATCAAAGGCAAGAAGGGCTTATCTGGTGTAGATCAGGATATCTTGTTTTGTGTGGTTACGCGTTTGGAAATGGGGAGAATTAAACGTTGTGCACAAGAAATAGACAAGGATGCTTTTATTGTTATAGACGCTTTATCAGATGCTGAAGGTGGCCTTGTGAAAAAATCAAAGTTGCATTAAACATAAATCTGCTGATTTTAAGTATTATCTGATGTGGAAAGAGTAAATAGTTCTACAATTACACAGTAATTTATGAGTATAGAATATAGGAACTAATTTTTGATAGACACAGATCAGATTATTTACCTTAGTGAGTCTTATTATACTGCTTTAAGTATACACACTTATTTTGTAGAGCGAATATTTGCAACGTATAGGTGAAGAGGAATAAATAAGGTGATATGATGGTATTTGTCGAATCAGATTAATCCGATATTCTATACTTTTATGTTGAATCAACGAGCCAGTGGAATTTTACTTCCCATTTTTTCTTTGCCTTCCTCACATGGAATTGGCGATCTAGGCGAAAAAGCTTATCAGTTTATCGACTTCCTGGAACAAACACATCAGAAATATTGGCAAATATTGCCTTTAACTCCTGTTGACCAGGGATTAGGTAATTCGCCTTATAGTAGTATTTCAGCTTTCGCTGGAAATACATTGTTTATTAGCCTCAACAAATTGTGCTATCAGGGATTGTTAAACTCTATCGATATAGAAAGTCCTCCTGAGTTTCCTGATGGACATATTGATTATCCGGCAGTCAGAGCCTTTAAAGAACCTTTACTTCATAAAGCATTTGAAAATTTTAACAAAATTGTTGACGAAAATGCAGAAGAAGCATTTCGGCAATTTTGTGAGGAAGAAGCGTACTGGCTGGATGATTATGCGCTATTCAAGTGTCTGAGAATTAAAAATAATGAGTATGCCTGGATTGACTGGGGACATGATTTAGCCAATCGTGTACCGGAAACGTTAGCCGCAGCCAGAGACGAATTAGCCAATGAAATCCTGCGTGAAAAGTTCTTTCAATATCTTTTCTATCAGCAGTGGGCAGAATTAAAGGCCTATAGCAATAAAAAAGGAGTGATGATCTTTGGTGACCTGCCTATCTATGTTAATTATGATAGTGTAGATGTTTGGGTAAATCCTCATCTTTTTAAACTGAATGAAAACAAATTACCTTATGTAGTAGCTGGTACGCCTCCTGATCGGTTTAGTACTACAGGTCAATTATGGGGAAACCCTGTCTACAACTGGGATGCCATGCAGAATGAGAATTTTGAGTGGTGGTTACGTCGTATTGGACATAACTTCCTCTTGTTTGATCTTGTTAGGCTAGACCATTTTCTGGGATTTGTTAATTATTATGAAATCCCGGTTAACGAACCTACAGCTATCAATGGATATTGGCAAAAAGCTCCTGCAGAAGAATTTTTTACGGCCTTGAATGCTCGTTTTCCTGATCCCGCCATTGTAGTAGAAGATCTGGGGACTATTTCTCCTGATGTAATTTCGTTTGTACAACGTCATCGGCTACCTGGCATGAAGGTACTACAATTTGCCTTTACTGGGGATGAAGAGATGAATCCGCATCTGCCACATAACCATAATAATCATAGTGTAGTCTATACAAGCCTTCACGATACCAACACTACACATGGATGGTGGCAAACAGAAGCTACAGAACACGAGAAGTATCGCCTGGCTACGTATGCCAGGCAGGATTTGTCAACTGATAATGTAGCAGATGCGGTTGTACACATGGCTATGCAATCACGTGCAAACATTGTTATTGTACCGATACAGGATATACTCAATATGAACGAGAAAGCACGTATCAATGTGCCGGGTACCAGTCATGGCAATTGGGAATGGCAATTGACAGATGGATGGGAATCTGAAAATATAATACAAAAGTTGAATGCTTTTGTTATTGAAGGAGAACGATAAAAGCACCGACTTGAGTTTAACAGAAATCTCCTGTGTAGAACTTTTGTAATTTTAATCAGATTTTAATCTCTTATTTAGATTGTTTTAATCCCGACCCGGTATTTTTGTAAGCGTCACTAGTTAATGACTGGTGACTTCCATTTTATACCGAGGCTAAGTAACTTAAAAGTCTGTTCCCTTTGGGACAGACTTTTTTTATTTTATCCGACGTATCTGGCGCATTCACAGAAATAACTCTCTAGTTATAGAGTAGAAAATTTTATTTTCTATTGTTGCAGCGTTTACCCTACTTTTTACATTCTCTTATTTAAAGTGTTTTACCATTTATAATTCACCTCTTATTCCAACAGCGGTGAAAAAGATATACTGGTACTCTTTTTCCAAAGAAGAGGTATAAAATCATTTTTTCCATAGGTAATGAAGCCTTTGATATTTGACGAACAGCTTATTGAAAAATGTCGGTCAGGTGACAGAAAAGCTCAGAGAGCTTTAGTTGCTTATTTTTCACGACCTATGTTTTTACATTGCTACCGCTATCTGAAAGACAAATCTGACACAGAAGAAGTTGTAAGTGATGGTTTCGTCAAAATTTTTCAGCATATAACAGATTTTGAGTACCGCGACAAACCAAGTTTTGAAGGATGGATACGCAGAATTATGATTAATGAGGCATTAGGCTTTTTGAGAAAAAGAAAGAAACTGATGTATGTGGATGAGAAAGAGCAAGAACTAATACCTGAACAACTGTCTGTTGACGGATCTTTGGCAGCAGAAGATATTTATCAGCTTATTCTTTCTCTTCCTGTAAAATACCGGACTGTATTTAATATGTATGTGATAGAAGGGTATACTCATCAGGAAATTGCTGAAATACTGGAAATAACAGAAAGCACTTCCCGTTCTCAATTAGCCAGAGCAAGAAAAATGTTACAAGAGTTAATGGTTAAAACCAATGAGCGTTATGACACCGGAAGAGTTTGATAGAATAGTTAAAAATAAGATAGAGGAAATAACATCTGTGCCGGATTTGGATTATACAGAAGATGCAATCTGGCAAAGGGTATATTCCAAAATAAGAGCAGGATCTTTGGGGTTTACAATTGTATGGATTGGAATTCTTTGTGTGATTCTTGGTTGGCTAATTACTAAATGGCAGCAAAATGATACTACAACTGTCAGTCATACACAAACAAAATATCTTACAATAGTAGATTCAGCAATGACATCTCTAAAAGATTCATCTGTACAAATTCCTGTAGAAAAGCAAGCTACGCTAAATTCTGGAAAACAAACAGCAATTTTGGCTGGGTATGGAAAAATTGAACAAGTTAAAGGAGGAGCTCCTGAGAAGTTAGAAGTTAACGCGACTAAGTTGGAAAAGATGGCTGTTCAAGCCGATGATAGTACTCAAAAGAATAGTTCGGATGCTCAGCTGAAAGAACCGCAATCAGATTCATATACGATGTCAGAAGTTTTACATGATCTGGTGAAAGATCATACTAAAGAATCTAGTCATGTAATACAGTCTGAGACTATTCATGAAAACTTTATACGGATGTCATCAGCCAGAGTCACAACTGGAAGCCGTTGGATTAAGCCTCTTTCCCAAAAATTATCTGTGGGATATGGATTGGGAGTAGGACAAGCAATCTATTTACCAGAAACAACTCTGAAAATGCCAACGCTTGAGATACCTGTAGAATTACGGTATTATCTGACACCAAGAGAAAAACGGTTTACATTTTTTGTATATGCTATGTTAAATGGATCATTTACTGAAAACACTTCAGATCTAAGTATAATTGCAGGAGCAAAGGCTCAATATCGATTGTGGCAAAATTCCAGAAGTGCTGCATTTTTGTTTGCTGACATTCCAATGTATCGAAGACATCTGTTTTTTAAAGGCAATCCTTATCAACAACCACTCCGTTAAGCCTGTTTATATATGTTTCAAAGATTCTGGGCATGTGCAGAGTTATGTATACTAACCCTTACTAGTTGTACTCCATTCCTGAATGACTCTGCTGTACTGTATAGTTATAACCCTCCTGATCAAGTAAATAATGAGTGGCATATATCCTCATTGAATGCTGAAAATATTGCAATCGCACCAATTGAAGAATTAACCAATCAGATTCAGACAGAAGAATATCGGAACATACATAGTTTACTTATTGTACGAAATGGCAAACTTGTATATGAACGATATTTTAATGGATATACTTCGGCTGTTCCTGAAAATATCTACTCTGCTACCAAGAGTATCACTTCTATTCTATTAGGTATTGCGATTGATCAGCATATGATTACAGATATCAATTCTGAAGTACTTTCTTTTTTTCCTGAGTATACAGGCAAATTAAGTGATCAGGAACAAAAGCAAAAGATTACCTTGAAACATCTTTTGACTATGAGTTCAGGGCTGGCTTGTAATGATGTTATTGGTCATGCATCACCTGGATTTGAAGAAAATATGTCTAAAAGCAATGACTGGATTCATTTTACATTAGATCTCCCTATTTTATATGAGGTTGGTACAACGCCACAATATTGTACTGCTGGTGTAGTTACACTAGGAGGAGTGATTAATCGGGCATCTGACATGTCGACAGAAAATTTTGCTCAATACTATTTATTTTCTCCACTAAATATACAATCCTATCGTTGGGATCGCATGCCTGACGGAGAAATCAGTACAGGGGGAAAGCTTTTTATCCGACCTAGAGACATGGCTAAAATTGGTCAACTAATGCTGGATAAAGGAAAGTGGAAAGGACAGCAACTGGTTTCAAACCGATGGGTTGCTGAATCCACTGCCAAACAGGCAATGCTTCAAAATTTTGAGTATGGATATCTCTGGTGGCGAAGAACATTTGTTATACAGGACCAAACTTATCAGATGTATTTTGCCTGGGGAAATGGCGGAAACTACTTATGTGTATTGCCTGACTATAAGACTGTATTGGTTTGCACTGGAGGAAACCTTAATTCTGTTCTCAGTAATCAATTCTTTCAAATGCTGCAATCCAAGCTTTTACCTGCCATTCAATGAAAATTTGCCTGGGTTTATTTTGGGGTAATATGATCTGGTTCGTATGCCTGATTTATTATCCAGCATTTGGGCAACACTCGAGCCCAATCAGGTCTTTGCAACTGTGGGTCGGTAGCGAGTCTGTCTATCTGAAAGATTATTTCCATGCAGCATTTACGTATAAGGGAATCCAAAGCGGATTATCACTGAAATATGAAAATACTTCTCAGAATCATATCTGGCTTGCTGAGGGCAGTTACATGAGAGGAAGTATACAGTCTTCTGTATCCGTAAAAGCACATATTCGGCAACTCAGTTTTGATTTTTCCTATTTGCATCATGTTATAAAATCACTCAGAAATAGAGAAAGATTCAGATTGTATATGGGTGTAACGTTGAGTAACTATGGATTTTTAGCTAATTACAATCCGGATCTAGAATATTCAGAAACTCAGGCTACATTGAATTTGGCTATGGCCCTCTCCGCAAGGATTTCATATCAGTTAAAGCCTGCACATCAGTTTGTGTTTGTTGCACAGAGTTCGATTGTTGCCTGGGTATATCGCCCAGATTATGCTTTTAATGGAAAAGAGTATACTGGAGTAACCTGGCCAGGAACAAACGCAAATCTACGTATTACTCTGACTTATAGCTATAATTGGAAAAGAGATTGGCAATTAACCACTATGTATCAGTATAACTATTCTGAATATGTAAATCCTCAGGCTTTATTTCTATTGAGACAAGGGATTTTCATTGGTATAAGAAAATGTTTTTAGGAATTTGGTTAAGGCAAAGATCTCCGTTGTTTTTCGTCTATAAGTTACTATTCATTACCTTCCACAGGAATATGCAATAGGGTAAAACTGGTAATTATACAAAAATGTAAATAAGTTTGTCGACCAGCAACAATTTAATAGTCAAAAGTATGAATGCGTATTGGTTGATCCTTACTCTTGGTTTTTGTGTAATTTTATCCTATTTGTATAGTTTTATCAGTAAAGCCACCCGAATTCCTTCTGTATTACTATTGTTAATTACTGGTATAGGAGTTCGGCTTGTTTTTGGTCCTGAACTAATACGTATAAGCTTTGTGAATAAGATCGTTGAAGTATTAGGGATAATAGGACTGATCGTAATTGTATTGGAAGCCGCACTGGATCTGAAAATTTCACCGGAGAAAGTTACTGTTGTGCGAAATTCTTTTCTGGCTGCCGTACTGGTATTTTTTCTTTCGGTGTTAGGGATTACTGCTGTTCTGCAATTTTTTTTAGAACGATCTTTGATTAAATGTATTGTATATGCTATACCTCTCTCTATTATCAGTAGTGCCATTATCATTCCTAGTATAGAGCATCTTAGCGAACAAAAAAAAGAATTCATTATCTATGAAGCCTCCTTTTCTGATATTATAGGGATTCTTGTATTCAATTATCTGACAGCTGAAGCTGCTTTTTCTATATCCTCAATTATTTTGTTTGGCTTTAGTATTGTCTGGGCTATTATCCTTTCCCTGATGATTTCTCTTGCTCTTTCCTACCTGTTATCACGTATTCGTTCCCATGTAAAGTTTGTTCCCATTCTGACTATATTGTTGATGTTGTATGCCATGGGAAAGTTGCTGCATCTTCCTGCCTTACTCATTATTATGGTGTTTGGGCTTCTTGTTAACAATAAGGAACGAATTTCACTCTCATGGGTAATGAACGTATTAAAAACAAACGATTCGACAGATAACCAGTATTTCGAGGAGCTACTTAAACAGCTTAAATCAATCACATATGAGACATCTTTTATTGTTCGTACTTTCTTTTTTATCTTATTTGGTTATTCGATTGATATACAGGTTTTAACAGAGTGGGAGGTAATACTAATCGGGAGTTCCATTGTGGGTATGTTACTGTTGTTGCGTTATTTATATCTTCGGTATTTCTTACGTGCCCATGTTTTGCCAGAATTATTTCTTATGCCTCGAGGGCTGATTACTGTATTGTTATTCTATAGCATTCCTCAACGTTTACAATTGGGAAGTTTCAATAATGGAATTCTTTTTTTTGTAATCCTAACTACAAGCGTTTTGATGATGTTAGGACTTTTATTATATCGGGCTGATGTTATAAACCTTTCAGATGGTGAACAACCTTTATAAATAGAACTGGTTGGTTAAAGCTAAAATGGTATAATATTTGAACACAGAGAAGCTGGTTTGTTTGTCTGTTCAAACGTTGCTGCAAAGTGAATAATAGAAAGAGGTGAAATAGATGGGTATTAATACCTGTCCTATATTGTTTTGAAAATCAGAAGCTTCTCTTGTCATGTTTTAAAATCCTATAATTATACTACATAAGACATCTTTTGCTTACTAAATTGATAACTTTCTTACTTGTAGAACGTATAGCAATATTATTCATTAGTAAGAAATGTCGTATTTTGCTGAGAATCATTGAAATAAACTCTTGTCAGGAAACGTTAAGTGAAGTAATATTCACTATTGGAGATAGTAAATATGTTTAAAATCCAGAAAGTTGCTACTATAGTATCCTTTATTCTCCTAATGATCATTTTCGATGCATGTCGTGTAAAGCGATGTCCATTTGATAACTGTCATATCCGAATGCGTCATCGGCATCCTTCGATGATGGGTGGTGGTGGAGAAGCTGCACTGGTATACGATGCCAATGCCGGGCCAGAGTCAAATCTTGGGCCTGTTTATCGTGGTATTCCGTGGTGGCAAAGATATAGAGAAGTAAAGGTGACTCCCGGAGCTAAGAAACACAAACTAATCAAAACAAAAGATCCTAAAATAGGTCAGGGGTATAAACCTGGATATAAATATAAACATAAGGATAATAAACCATGGAGTAAGCGTATTGAAAAATACAAGAAGAAGAAGATTGAAGATGCCGAGAAAGAAGAACGTAACGCAGCTAAGAAAGGAGAATCATTATCAGATGAACAACCTGCCGATGAGAATCAGCAGTCGGAGGATATGAAAATTTTTGAAGGAGATAAACAAGGTGATGCGTCGAATGTAACTACCCCAAAAGAATCCAAAAAAGAACGGAAGGCAAAAGCAAAAAAAGAAAAGAAACCTAAGAAGAAAAAAGAAGAAGCTCCGGAAGAAACGGAGGAAGAAGAGGAAGGTTTCTAAACAATATATAATCTGCTATAAACAACAAACCCTGTCTGATAACCAGACAGGGTTTGTTGTTTATAGCAGATAGTAAAAAAAGGACTTAAAGAGAGTCTGAGCCAATAAAATTTAGTTTGTCATATTTTGATAGAATACCTGACATAGGTTGGTAATCCGGTCATTTTTTCATAAATTGCGACACAATTTTAAGACCCTGTAGACAAAAAATTAAAAGCCAAGACAAAATATGACTACAACCGGCGAAAACATTATCCCTATTAACATCGAAGATGAGATGCGAGGGGCCTACATTGACTATTCCATGTCAGTGATTATTTCACGAGCCTTACCTGATGCTCGTGACGGCTTGAAACCTGTGCATCGTCGGGTATTATTTGGAATGGTTGAATTAGGGGTAAACTACAATAAGCCATATAAAAAATCTGCCCGTATTGTTGGGGAAATTCTTGGTAAATACCACCCACATGGAGATGCTTCGGTATATGATACTATGGTGCGTATGGCTCAGGAGTGGTCATTACGTTATCCGTTGGTAGATGGTCAGGGAAACTTTGGCTCTATTGATGGGGATTCTCCTGCGGCGATGCGTTATACAGAAGCCCGTCTGAAGCGTATTGCGGAAGAAATGCTGACAGATATCTATAAAGATACTGTAGACTTCAGACCTAACTTTGACGATTCATTAGAGGAACCATCTGTATTGCCTGCCAAGATTCCAAACCTTCTGGTCAATGGTTCGTCTGGTATTGCTGTTGGAATGGCCACAAACATGGCTCCTCATAATTTATCTGAAGTGTGTGATGGTGTCATTGCTTACATAAAAAATCCTGATATCACTATTGCCGAACTGATTGAATTTGTAAAGGCTCCTGACTTCCCTACTGGAGGAACTATTTATGGATATCAGGGAGTGAAAGCGGCTCTGGAAACTGGTAGAGGTCGGGTAGTAATGCGTGGTAATGCAACTGTTGAGACTAATAAGACTGGTCGCGAAATGATTGTAGTTACAGAGATTCCTTATATGGTCAATAAGGCTGACATGATTAAGAAAACGGCTGATCTGATCAATGAAAAAAGAATAGAAGGAATTTCAGATATTCGGGACGAATCAGACCGTGACGGATTGCGTATTGTGTATGAGTTAAAACGTGATGCTGTTCCTAACGTAGTTCTTAATAACCTATACAAATACACAGCTTTACAATCTTCCTTTGGTGTTAATAACGTAGCTCTTGTAAAAGGCCGTCCGCTGACGCTGAATCTGAAAGATTTAATTAAAGTGTATGTTGAGCACCGACATGAAGTAGTCGTTCGTCGTACTCGGTTTGAGTTGAGAGAGGCAGAAAAAAGGGCTCATATTTTACAAGGGTTACTTATCGCATTAGACAATCTGGATGCGGTTATCTCATTGATTCGTAACTCCAAAGATCCGGATGAAGCGAAAGCTAATTTGATGAAAGGGGTTGGGTTCAAAGCTGAGGCAGATTCTGCTTTTGTGCAACTGATGAGCCGTGTCGAACTGGCTAATGTGGAGCCTCTGCAACCTGGTCAGCGATTGACTGAAGTTCAGGCCCGTGCTATTCTGGAATTGAGGTTACAACGTTTGACAGGTCTGGAGCGCGATAAGATTATTAAGGAATTTGAAGAAGTTGCCGAGCTGATTACTTATCTGCAATCTATACTTGCCAATGAAGGTCTTCGAATGGAGATTATCACCAATGAGTTAACAGAGATAAAGGAACGTTATGGCGATGCCCGTCGTACCAAAATCGAATATTCTTCTGATGAATTTACCATGGAAGATATGATCGCGGATGAGGAAATGGTCATCACAATTACTCATGAAGGATATGTAAAACGAACTTCACTTGATGAATACAGAACTCAGGGAAGAGGTGGTGTTGGATCTCGTGGAGTAGCTACGAAAGAAGCTGATTTTACAGAGCATTTATTTGTGGCAACCACACACAATTATGTGCTGATCTTTACAGAAAGCGGAAAAGTATTCTGGTTAAAGGTATATGAGATTCCAGAAGGAAGTAAAACCTCAAAAGGACGACCTTTGCAAAATCTGATTCAAATAGAATCTGGAGATAAAGTACGGGCAGTTATCAATGTGAAAACATTGAGTGATCCGGATTATATCAATAATAACTATCTGATAATGTGTACGGAAAATGGTACCATTAAAAAAACGACATTGGAAGCTTATTCTCGTCCGCGTCAGGCTGGTATCAATGCAATTACTGTGAATGAGGGAGATCGTCTGTTGGACGTTGCTTTGACAAACGGATCTAACGAAATCATTATTGCTGCACAATCAGGTATGGCCATTCGTTTTAACGAAGATCGTGTACGACCTATGGGACGTACAGCTGCTGGTGTTCGTGGTATTAGTTTGGCCGATAATGATAAAGTAATTGGGATGGTTTGTCTTAACAGAGAGGATGCTCAGCTGTTAGTTGTCTCAGAAAAGGGATATGGAAAACGTTCAGATGTAAATGATTACCGCATTACCAACCGGGGTGGAAAAGGTGTAAAAACACTGAATATTACAGAGAAGACTGGCCATCTGGTTGCTGTTAAGGAGGTAACAGATTCTGATGATCTGATGATTATTAATAAATCAGGCATTATTATTCGAATGGAAGTTGCTGAACTTCGTGTTATGGGACGTAATACACAAGGTGTACGTCTGATTCGTTTGAATGAAGACGATGAAATCTCTTCTATTGCCAAGATTGAGAAAATGGAAGATTCAGGGAGTTCAGGAGAAGGCGAACAACTTCAGCCGGACATAGATAATGTGACAGAATAAGAGATTGTTTTTTTATACCATTCATTCTTTGTGAGTTATGCAAAGGATGGATGGTATACTATATTTTGGAATAGTAGAATTGATTGCGAATAGATGTATTTTTCTGCAAAGATTTATCCTTATAGAATGGGATTTTTTGGATTTGAATTTGCATGTTTGTAGAAGGAATACGTTATTGGGGCTGTAAATTGTAAATCGCAACTATTCTGTATCAGCCTACGTAGAACCTAGTACAAATCTTTATAACTCTATTATAAACCCTTATAATCATGAAAAAAGTTTTTTTAGCCTGCTTGTTTCAACTGACAGCTGTAGGTGTTTTTGCACAGGCAGGTGCTGCATATGCCTCTTTGCAGTCAGGTAAACTAGATGATGCAAAAACACAAATAGATAAAGCCATAACCAACGAAAAGCAAGCTGCTAAAGCAAATACTTGGCTTTATCGGGGAGATATTTATGCAGGTATTGCCAACAGCCCTCTACCTAATTATGCTGGATTAGATACCAATGCATTGCAAATTGCCTATGACTCCTATAAAAAAGCAGGAGAATTGGATGCAAAAAAAGCAGAAGAAGCCAATAAGAAAATTGCAGATTTACAGCCTATCGCAATGAACATGGGTAGCAAAAAATATCAGGAAGATAAATTTGTGGCTGCTGCCAAATATTTCGATATGGCACGTACATTGAATGCAAAGGATACTGTAGCTGCATTGTACGCAGGGGTTGCCTATCAGCGTGCAGAGAATTATGCAAAGGCGCGTGATGCTTTTGAAGCTTTAATTAATCTAGGTAGTAATGATCCAAGTATTTACAATGTTGTGCATTCTATTTATCGTACAGAGAAGAACAATGAAAAAGCATTGGAAATCGTAAAAAAAGGTCTTGCTAAGTTTCCAACTAATAAAGAATTGAAGCAAAACGAATTCAATTTATATATTGAAATGGGTAAGTCCGAAGAAGCAAAAGCTAACTTGGAGCAATCACTTAAATCAGATCCGAATAATCTTGAATATCTGAAAAACCTGGGTATCTTATATGATCAAACTGGAGATAAAGTAAAAGCTCAGGAATATTATGAGAAAGCATTAGCTGTTGACCCTAATAACTATGACGCTAACTTTAACCTTGCTGTGTTGCACTACAATAAAGGCGCAGATCTGAATAAAAAAGTAAGAGATATGGATCTGAAAACTTATCAGAAAGAAGGTAAAAAGGTAGAAACAGAGATGAAAGGACATTTCCAAAAGGCATTGCCTTATTTCGAGAAAAACTTCAGTTTACGTAAAGATGATATGCAAGTGTTGGAGCCACTGAAAAGTATTTATACTATTCTGGAGAGAAAAGCAGACGCTGATAAAATAGATAAGGTTATACAAACTATTAAATAAAGAGTAGGTTTTAATAGTTTTACTAAAGGCAAAAGAGCAGTCAGACTTCTGGTTGCTCTTTTGTTTTATCTGCCTATTTAAAATTCTCATATTCCAGTGATTATACACTGAAAGTACTCTGATAGTGTATAAAATATAGTTTGTTTCGTGATAAATTCTATGTATGCTGGCATTTTTTTATGGGTGTTTACAATATTATACTATTTTTGAGGTTCTATAACAGACCACTTATTTTGTTACATTCATGCAGAAACTGGCAATATTGATTTATTCGGTCCTTGCTTTTCTATTAATTTCCTTCACTTCTTTTGCTCAGACAACTCAGACTTTTTCTGCCGATGATTATACGTATCGGACTGCGTTGGAATTGTTTGATCGGGAAAAATATGCAACTGCGCAAAAGGCATTTCAGGATTATATAGATCTTAATAAAGGAGATTTACTTACTGTAGAAGCTAAATATTATGTAGCTATTTGTGCCTTGTATCTGGAAAATGACGATGCAGAGCCTACTATTGAACGATTCATTGCGGAATATCCCAATCATCCCAAAGCTGCAATGGCTTACTACGAGATGGGAAACTATTATTTCAACCAAAAGAATACAGAAAAAGCCATTGCTTATTTTGAAAAAGTAGATATATCCAGCCTAAGCAGAGAACAACAGGTAGAAGCCAAGTTTAAGCTTGCATATCTATATTTTAGCAAACAGGATTTTTTAAAGGCAGGTAATCTGTTTGATGAATTAAAACGGAGTAATAATAA
The DNA here is from genome assembly GCF_030068605.1 of Xanthocytophaga agilis. NCBI lineage: Bacteria > Pseudomonadati > Bacteroidota > Cytophagia > Cytophagales > Rhodocytophagaceae > Xanthocytophaga > Xanthocytophaga agilis. The sequence continues at coordinate 1,376,974 of NZ_JASJOU010000001.1, read as the reverse complement.
ATATACGTATGCAGCTAGTTATTATGCTGGATATTGCAATTATAGAAAAGGAAGTTACACAGAAGCACTAACTGATTTAAAGCGAGCTGCTCAAAGTCCTGAATATGCTCCTATGGTGCCATATATGATTGTGAATGTTTATTACAAACAAGGCAAATACGATGAGTTGATCGAATATGCTCAAACACTAGGTACAAGTAAAGATATTCGGAATGCAGATGAAGTCTTTCTTTTGGTAGGAGAATCATACTATCGCAAAGGAGATTATGCCAATGCTGCCCGTTACCTGAAGGAATCTGTAGGAAAGACTAAATCCAGACCTGCGCCTGAGATTGCCTATCGTTTAGGGTATGCTCAGTACAAAACAGGAGACTTTAAATCTGCTGCTGAGAATTTTAAGATTACAGCTACTACTGCAAAAGATACGCTAGCTCAATATGCGTCCTATCATATGGGATTATCTTATCTGCAGAGTGGAAATAAGCCTTTTGCATTAACTGCGTTTGATCAGGCCAGAAGAGGAAAGGCAAGCAAACAAGTTGCAGAAGATGCTGCTTATTATCATGCTAAAGTAAGCTTTGAAACGAATGCTGGTCCTGAAACTACTGCCTTGTTAAAAGATTTTCTGAAAAATTATCCTAATAGTAGTTATAAGAACGAGATCAATGAACTACTGAGTGAATCGTATCTGGCTTCCAATAATTACAATGAGGCAATTGCTCATATTGAAGCTATTCCAAACAGAACACCTAAAATAGATGAAGCCTATCAACGGGTAACTTTTAATAAAGGAGCTGAGTTTTTTAACAAGGACCAGTATAATGAGGCATTAACTCAGTTTCAGAAATCTCTTTCACGTCCCAAAGTGACAGAAGTGGCTATTGCAGCCCATTTCTGGTCAGGAGAAACTCAGTCGGCTATCCAGAATTATCCATCTGCTATTAATGAATATGCAGCAGTATTTCGGGAACCCGAATCTAAAAATACAGAATACTACAATAGAAGCCGTTATGGTATAGGCTATGCTTACTATAATAATAAAGAATATGATAAAGCTGCCACCCACTTCAGAGAGTATACAACTGCAGTAGGACCGAATGGCAAGAATTATGCGGATGCATTGGTTCGATTAGCCGACTGTCAGTATGTGGCTAAGAATTTTGATGCAGCTATTCAATTATATGATCAGGCTCTTGCCTTAGCAGGTGCTGAAAAGGATTATATTCTTTTCCAAAAGGCCAACGCCTTAAACTTTGCCGGAAGAGATGAAGAAGCCCGTCGTACATTTGATGAATTGTCAAATAAATATAGCAGTTCAAGATATGCTGATAATGCTATGTATCAACGGGCTGATGTAGATTTCGAAAAAGGAAACTACAATGCTGCCATTACAGGCTTTACCCGTGTCATTGAATCCAATGCCGCTAGCGGAGTGGTTCCTTATGCATTACAGAAAAGGGCATTGGCGTATAGTAACCTGCAACAATATGATAAGGCAATTGCTGATTATCAACGTATATTGGATAAATATCCAACCAGCAAGGTCTCTAATAGTGCGTTATTGGGCTTACAGGAAACATTGGCATCTGCCAAACGAAGTGATGAGTTCGGGACTTACCTGGAAAAATACCGTCGTGCCAACCCTCAGGACAATTCAACAGAAAGTATAGAGTTTGACGCTGCTAAGTCTTTGTATCTGAATGAAAAATATCCACAAGCAATCTCAGCTATGGAAGCGTATATACGCAATCATCCAGATTCGGAACAGAAGTATGATGCACGTTATTATGTTGCAGACTCTTATTACAAGTTTGGGGACAGAGCCAATGCTGTTAAAAACTTTCAGCTAGTAATCAGTGAAGGGCGTAGCCAATATCTGATTCGTTCAGTGAGTCGTATGGGAGATCTGGAATTAAATGCCAAAAACTATTCTTCAGCTGTAGGTTATTATCGCAGATTACTAACTGCTTCACAAAGTAAAAAAGATCAGACTGCAGCTTTGTCCGGATTGATGGAATCATATTATCAGTTACCAAATTATGATTCTGCACGGTATTATGTCTCACAGGTAGTAGCTACAGGAGGTTCAAGTCCAAGTGCTGTTAATAAAGCGTTGTTGTATAAAGGAAAGTCTTATTACCTCCAGAATAACTATGAGAAGGCTGTTGATGAACTATTATCTGCAGCAAATGCAGCTCAGGATGAGTATGGTGCAGAAGCTCAGTATCTGGTAGCTGATGCTTTGTATAAACAAAAGAAATACAAAGAGTCGCTGGAAATGTGTTTTGCTGTGAACGATAAATTTGGATCATTCGAAACCTGGAGAGGAAAAGCATTCTTGCTGGTTGCTGACAATTATGTTGCTTTGGATGAAACCTTCCAGGCAAAGGCTACACTTCAGTCTATCATTGAAAATTCAGGAGATAAAGAAGTTGTAGCAGAAGCTAAAAATAAACTCAAGGCTCTGGAAAGTAAATAAGCCTTATACATAGCAAGTAAAATATAGTTTTATCGATGATTAAGACCTTTTATAGGATGCATATACTTAAAATGATACCTCAATCCACATTGCCTAAATGTTCAAAAGTCATTTTGACAGGAGTTTTACTTTTACCTGTTATTGTATTTGCACAGGGAGGGAAGCCTGTTAAAAAAGGGCAAATAGAATCAGAAGAGATTGTTATTGAAAAGAGCCGTGCTATTACATTGTCAGAGGCTGAACGTAACTTCGAGAAGGTTACTATTACGGCTAAAAAGCCAGATGCATCTACACAACCTTTTCAGTTCACAGACCGTAACCTGCGGCTAGCTGATCTGAATACCAAGTTTCGTATTCTACAAATGCCTCAGGAGCCTGTTCGTGATATTTCAGGTAACTATTTGAAATTTGGAATAGGGAACTATAGCAACCTATATGCAGAAGCTTTCCTGGGAGCGAAACAGAATCAGACCTTTTCATGGAATCTCCGGGCTAAAAATCAAACATTTGGAACCGGACCTGTATACAAAGGGAATTCTGGTACGCAGGAAAATTTTCTGGGTGGAAACATTAAGTTATTTACCAGTGCTTTAACTGCTTCTGCTGCGCTGGAGTACAACCGCGACCGATATTATTTTTATGGAACACAGGATGAAAGAGACAGAAAAGATATAAAGCAGGTTTTTAGTACCATAGCCCTCAAGACATCTTTTACAAACAATAACATAGAATCGCCTCTGGATTACAAACTCAATTTTAATGTTTCCAATATCAGCGATTCGTATGATGCTGGCGAGTTTGAAGCTGCTATCAATTTGGCTGCCAAATATAAGATCACAGATGAGTTGTCTTTCCTGGCACCAACGGATATGTATTTCACCCGATTAAAGGATAGTGCATCGGTAAGCCGGAATCTGTTTCGCATCAAACCTCAGATACAATACAAAGGAGAGACATTTTCAATCACTGCCGGATTAAATGTTGTAACACAAAATGATACTACAGATGCATTAAGTAAAGTGAACCTATATCCGGTAGCTGAAGCACAGGTAACAATAGGGGATGCTTTTACTGTATTTGGAGGAATCTCCGGAGATATGCAACGGAATTATTTCAGACAACTAGCTAATGAAAATCCTTATCTGAACAGCCGGGTGAAAATTTTTAACACCTCTAAGACTTCTGAAATTTATGGTGGTATCAAGAGACAGTTGGGGGGTGCGTTGAGTTTTGATGTCCGTACTTCGTATGCTCGTTACAAGAATATGTACTTTTATATGAATAACAGCATGGATACTTCACGGTTTGATCTGGTCTATAATCCGGATGGAACTACCGTGTTAAACCTGTCAGCAGAGGTAGCTTATGATGCAGGAAAACGCTTCAGAATTGCAGGAAAAGCAGATTTTTTCAAGTATAACGTTAAAAATGTAGAACAGGCTTGGCACCGTCCTACTTTTACTGCAACTGTAATCGGACGATTTGCTGCAACTGAAAATGTATTCTTGAATACAGAGATTTACTACCTGGGTGGCATACAGGCAAAGAACCCTGTAACTACTCGTGCAGTACAGTTAGATCCGATTGCAGATATTAATTTAAAAGGAGAATATATTTTTTTAGAAAAATTTTCTGCATATTTGTCGCTAAATAACCTGCTGTCAACTCATTATCAGCGATTTCTGAACTATTCTAACCGAGGTTTTACGCTGGTTCTGGGAGCAACCTATTCGTTTTAACCTTTATATGATGATTGAAAAGTACATTCGACAACTTCTTTTTGCCAATGATTGTGTTGTAATTCCTGATTTTGGTGGTTTTATTTCAAAGTATGCACCGGCTACTATTCATCCTGTGCGTCATAAGTTTATGCCACCTTCCAAGGAAATTGCATTTAATGAAATGTTGCGCTTGAATGACGGCCTGTTGATTAGCCATGTTGCAGTTGGTGAGAACGTTTCACGCGAACAGGCTACAAAATTAGTGAAAGACTTTTCCGACTATGTCCGGCAACAAATATGGCAGAATCAGAAATATGTATTCGATGAAATCGGAACACTATCTCTGAATCCGGAGCAAAAAATGGAGTTTGAACCAATAAACCGGATCAACTATCTGAATGCAGGGTATGGATTACCAGAAATGGACTTCAAACCTATTGAACGTCGTACATATCAGCCTAAAACCCGTACTAAAGATCGTCAACCTGTTCCTTATACCGAAGAAACTACAGAGGGAAATTCAAAAATATCTATACTGCGCAGAAATAAAGCACTTTGGTATGTACTGGGCTTCTGTACTCTGGTTGCATTGTCTGCATTTACAGGATATTTCATTCTGGTTCAGACTGGTAAACATAACCTAAGCACTTTAAGTCCTTTTGGTACATTTAATAAACATGCCAAAGATAGTGTTGCACAGGAAAGAAACAAGGTGCAGGCACAAGGTCAGTCTGATAGTGGTATTGCTCAGTTTCCTGCTAATACAGATACAGCTACCCGTACTATGACCGATTGGGATGATACCCGGGAAATTTCGACATCAGAAAATGCTATTAGAAGTTTTCAGGAAGAAGATTCTGTTACTGAACCTGTAACTACAGAAGAGAAGAAAGTAATCAGTACAAAGTCTGCTACCAATCTCACTGAGAATACAACGAAACCTGCTCCGAAAACAGTGGCTGCAGTTCGCTATTATGTTATTGTAAACGGATTCTCTGTAAGTGGTAATGCTGATCGTTTTAGAGATGCGTTAATGAGAACAGGATATAAACATGCAAAGGTACTTGCCAGAGGGGCGAACGGTTTACTAAAAGTATCTGTTGCTGATTTTAGTAATAGTACAGATGCCGAATCAAAAGCGCAGGAAATGAGAAAAGAATATCCGGCTGCGTGGGTATATGAAGAATAGCTATAAAAAGAAATAAAATCAAAGCCCTGTCGTTACTACTAACGGCGGGGTTTTTGCTTTATAATAACTTTATGGAAATAGGATCATTTTTTATTTAACAGCAAATACTAAAAGATACATAATGAATCCTATATCTTTGCAAGTGTGTTTCTTATTAGAATATTAAGATACTATGGCAATAGAAATTTCTTCACAGGAAAAAGAAAACAGGCGGATTGCACTGATTATTACGTCTGCTTTGTATATTGGATTGTTCATGATCTGCTTTTTGTGGATTGTGATGATTATTCCTGACCCCTTACCTTCTGAGATTGCCGAAGGTGGAGTAGAAGTAAGTTATGGATTTGATCAGCAGGGAAGCGGAGATATAGAATCACTGGCTCCTCCCAATACGAATCCACCTAATCCTGAGGCAAAAGCTGGAAATCCACCTGTTGATCCTCAGCCAAAACCGGAGGCAGCTCCTGTAACGCCACCTCCATCTCAATCATCTCCAAAGACAAGCAATGATGATGCAATTGTTACCTCAGATGATGAGGACAGTCCGCTTGAAGTAAAGACAAAACCAGAACCTAAAAAGGAAGAAACAAAGAAAAAGGTGGCAGAAGAAACACCTATAAAGAAACCCGTTGAGGCTCCCAAACCAGCTACACCAGCAACACCTGCACCTAAGGTTGAAGAGAAGCCGAAGGTAGACCAGCGGTCTTTATTTACAAAAACAGATAAGACAGGAGCAGGAGGGGTTAATAATGGGACCAGTAACAAAGTAGCCGGAAATAATAATGGAGATGACGAAGGAAAAGTAGGTGACAAGGGTGATCCAAGAGGGATCATGGGATCTAAAAATTATAGCGGTACACCTGGTTCTGGAGGTGGAGACGCGGGAGGAGTAGGATCTGGGGTGAACTCAAATATTCGGGGATGGAGTGCAAAAATCAGACAGCCTAATCCTGATGAACTGGCTAGTGATGGATTTGTAGTTTTTAATATCTCGATAGATGAAGATGGCAAGATACAAAGTGTCACTGTCAAAGAAGCGACCTTATCACCTGCTGATATTGCTGTCTGCAAAAAATATGTAAATTCTGGTACGTATACTCCTAAAGATGGGAATGATGGAGGAGGTGTAGGTACTGTCAAATTTGTGATTAAGTCCCGTTAATAATATTTTCCGCATAATTACTTAAACAAAAGCCTTTAATCTTACAGGATTAAAGGCTTTTGTTTATGAGGAACTTGCATTTCTTTTCTCTGAAACTGTTATATTTCGTAGTAATTTAGGCTAAGAAGAATTATTTATTATACTAGTTGTGGCGAAGCAAAGCATATTGTTGTATCTGATTTCTCTGCATATCTGTTGTGTGGCTTTTGCACAGAAGATAATAACAATTGGTGATAACGATAGAGTACCTGTTGGAACCTCCTCTTATTTTTATCTTGATTCAACAAACTTATTGCATTTTGATACAGTAAAAACGCTATATACTTCTCATTCATTTATTGAGTCAAAAAGCCAGATACCTAACTTTGGAAATACAAAATCAGTTGTTTGGATGGCATTTACTGTGGCAAATACTATGCATGTTCCATATTTGCTGGAGATTAATAATACACAGCTACAAAATGTAATACTTTATTATCCTGATACAAACGGAGAATACAAAGTAAAAGAAGGTTTGTCTGGCAAAGATTTTAGGATTAACAAGTGGTTATTTGAACTACCTGCATTTACAGGTCCTGTTACCTGTTTTATTCGTTTTCAGAGTAATCGAGTGGTTACATTACCTGCCTACATTACTACTTATCGCACTTTATTGAACCGCAATCATAGAGTTGATTTTGTGTATGGTATTTACTTTGGGCTGATGCTTATTATGGTGATGTACAATTGTTTCCTGTATTTTTTATTTCGGGAAAGCTCATATATCTGGTATATCTGTCATATTGCTTTTCAGATTTTAATTAACCTGTTACTGAAAGGATTTATCTTTGAGTTTTTTCCAGAATATGCATACAGGATCAATGTGTATTTACCTGGTATTGCTATGTGTTCTTATTTCTTTATGATATTGTTTACAAAGTCTTTTCTCGATACACCTAAAAGGCTTCCTGAACTTCATAAAGGTCTTTATGTTCTTTCCATTTTAATCTTTTGCGGCATTCTTGTTAATCTTCTGCCAATCTCTTTATGGGATAGCTATATTGGGATTGTAGTTAGCTTGATAACCTCTGCTTATCTATTACTAATTGCGGGATTCGCACTTGCAAAAAACATGAAAGGATCAGTGTTTTATTGTCTGGGATGGGGAGTGTTTCTACTTAGTCTTATTTTTCTGGACCTGTCTCTGCTAGGTTGGATACCTACTAGTATCTATACCGAAAATGCAACACTCTGGGGTGGGGCAATAGAATGTATGTTTATTTCGCTTGCCTTATCGGATAAGATAAATCAGTTGCAGAAGGAGAAAGAGATTAGTCAGGCTGAAAAACTAGATTATATCACGCAGCAGAATACTCTACTGGAAGAAAAGGTGATAGAACGAACGCAAAGACTTGTTTCTGCCAATACCACTATGGAGGCACAGTATCAGGTATTACACCAGCAGAAAGAAGAGTTAAAGGCTGTAAATGAGACTCTTGTGGAGCAAAAACAACTTATTGAAACACAAACCTATACATTAATTGAACTTAATAGAGAACTGGAGAATACTGTTCAGGAACGAACTTTTGAGTTAAAAAATACTATTGAAAGCCTGATACAGCAGAACCAGGATTTACATCAGTTTTCTTATATACTCTCTCATAATCTTCGTTCGCCCATTGCCCGTATCAAAGGATTGACTACCATCTTTAATAAGGAAGATATGAACGATCCTCTTAATGTGGAATTATTGGGTTATCTACAACAATGTGCTGACAATCTGGATCTAATAATTCATGATTTATCTCGTATCATTACTATTCGCAAAAATCTCAATACCATTAAGGAAGAAATAAATCTTTATGATTTGTTTGATACAGTTACAAAAGGACTAACAACCGAGATCGAGCAAGCTAATGCAAAAATTGTAGCTGATTTTTCTAGTAAAGAGATAGTGTATTCTGTGAAAAGTTATCTCCATAGCATTTTATATAATCTCATTTCAAATGCTATCAAATACCGATCGCCTAATCGGATTCCTTCTATACATGTCAAAGCACTTACAGAAAATACTTATACCTGTCTTATAGTGAAGGACAATGGATTGGGAATAGATTTGAATGTGGTGTCTGATCAGCAGATTTTTGGGTTTTATAAACGTGTACATTCACATGTAGATGGAAAAGGATTAGGTCTCTACCTGGTAAAGACGCAGGTAGAAACCCTGCAGGGAAAGGTAGAGTTGGAAAGCATGCCAGACCAAGGGTCAACTTTCAAAGTGTATTTTTAATATAGTAAGAGATTAGTGTATAATCATTCCTGTTGTATCTGTTTTTCCCATTGTGAGAAAGTTCCGTATTGTACTCATTCATAGCTTTTTGTTTGTATTGTTTACTATCCTAACTCAGATAGGCGGTATTGTTTGGTTGCTATGTATACCGCTTCTTAACTATATAAAAAGGCATGTTTTACACAAAATTCAACGTTGGATTGCATATGTGCTGGGACCCTCACTGATCTACCTTATTGTTACATTTAGTGTTATACCTTTGCTGGCCAGCCTATGGGGGCGTGTACCTTTGCCTGTCACCAATGTTTCCTTAAGACCGCTTACACTAATGACTGTTTTATTAAACAGACATTATGTTCGGAAAGAGTTACGAAATGTGGTACTGGAGACATCTGCACAAATGGCAGAAAAATTTCCAGGAACGTTCGTCTGCTATCTGGATGCAGGTTTCCCATTTATAAATGGATTTCCTTTATTGCCCCACTTAAGTCACAATGATGGGAGAAAGCTAGATCTGGCTTTTTTCTATAAAGATGCAGTAACACAACAACCTGTAACTGATACGCCATCACCTATAGGATATGGAATTTGTGAAGAGCCGGCTCTCAATGAAGAAAATACAGCAGTGTATTGTGCTTCAAAAGGATACTGGCAATATTCCTTGTTGCAAAAAATAATACCACAGGGAAATAAAAATGACTATATATTTGATAGTCAAAGAACCAAAGCGATCATACAGTTACTGGCTCAGCATAAGCGAATTGGTAAGATTTTCATTGAACCTCACCTAAAGAAACGCATGCATTTGATCGCATACAACAAAATACGTTTTCATGGTTGTCAGGCCGTACGACATGATGATCATATTCATATTCAATTGCCATAAATTCTGAGAGAAAGGATTTTGGGATAAATATTTTGCTTGTACTCTTCTAACTTAGTTCTGGTATATGGTGAAGAAAAAAGATAGGTCTACCAATACGGATGCTATAACAATTTCGGGTACAGGTTTGTCAAAAAAGAGATGGAATCTGGTTTCCTCCTGCAAATCGGATTCTTGTTTTTCAATGTGATAGATTGGGTAGCCCATTTCATGTAGTGCATTCTGAATATGAGACATACTCTTTGGATGACCGTCGAATCTATAATAGAACTCTGTTTTTAAGTGTGCTTTCATAAATGTAAATAGATTAGATTCCGGGGTTTTTATGTATATATTCTCTCTGGTCAGCAAATGGTAGAGTTTATTCGGTAGTCTGTATAAATCCATAGACGATTCATCTATTCTGGTGGATGAACAAGTACCGGGTATAATATACTATTTTTTATTGGGAATAATATTTCCTGAAAAAGAAGAGATTGTTGTTTGGAGATTCCTGCTATTTTTGTGCCGTTTAAAATGAAGTATATGGTAACAAAAGAAGAAATTACAGCGTGGTTTAAAGGTCTGCAGGATAGAATCTGCCACGCTTTGGAAGAGGCAGATGGAGGAGCAAAATTTGTAGAGGATCAATGGGAAAGACCTGGTGGTGGTGGTGGACGAACACGTGTAATTCAAAATGGCAACGTATTGGCTAAAGGTGGAGTAGCTTTCTCTGCTGTTTACGGACATACACCCGCACAGATATTACAGGCATTAAAGTTATCAGAATCGGATTTTTACGCAACAGGCGTATCTATTGTAATCCATCCATCCAGTCCAATGGTACCTATTATTCATATGAATGTGCGGTACTTTGAAATGACAAATGGGGTATGGTGGTTTGGTGGGGGAATAGATCTGACTCCACATTATGTGGACGAATCAGATGCTCACTATTTTCATACAGCATTAAAAACAGCCTGTGACCATCACCACCCGGACTTTTATAAACGATTTAAACAATGGGCAGATGATTATTTCTATATAAAACATCGTCAGGAAACCCGTGGTATAGGGGGTATTTTCTTTGATCGACTTTCTGAAAATGAAGGATTATCTAAAGACCAGTTGTTTGCATTTGTTCAGGAAGTAGGAGAGACCTTTGCACCTGTTTATACTTACTTTATGTTCAAAAATGCAGGACTTCCTTATGAGGAGGCTGAAAAGCAATGGCAAATGGTACGAAGAGGCCGTTATGTAGAGTTTAATCTGGTATATGACAAAGGAACCAAGTTTGGGTTGGATACAGATGGACGTACAGAATCTATTCTGATGAGTTTACCTCCTGTGGCTGAATGGCATTATAACTATCAGGTGCAGCCAGAAAGTAGAGAAGCACAAACATTGGCTTTACTCAAGAAGGGCATAGAGTGGGCTAACTAAGGATAATAAAATGTGTTTGAGAGTAGTGTTGGATAATCAATATTACTCTCAGTATAGGAGTATCAATAAATTATTTATTTCTTTGATTGAAGAACTAAAAGCCTGGGATACCAGATTATTTCTGGAGTTGAATCAATATCATGCGCCATGGTTGGATCCCATCATGTATTGGATTACAGACTCCTATTTTTGGATACCTCTTTATCTACTGCTTGTATTTCTGGTAGTTCGTACATATAAGTTGAATGGTGTATGGATGCTTGTGGCTGCAGTGCTTGCCGTTGGGCTGGCTGATTATGTAACTTCCGGTATGATAAAACCTTATATAGGACGGCTACGTCCGTGTCATGTAGTAGAGATTCAGAAGAACGTATATGTATTGCGAGGATGTGGAGGTCGGTTTGGATTTGCCTCTTCTCATGCTTCTACCACCTTTGCGCTCGCTACCAGCCTTTTCCTGTTTGTACGATCACGGTTGTCTTACTTTATTTGGTTATTTCCATGGGCCGGATTGGTTGCTTATAGCCGTATCTATGTGGGGGTTCACTATCCGCTGGATATTCTGGCAGGAGCATGTATTGGTATTATATGTGGTGTGTTTCTGTGGTTAATCCATGGACAGATTTCAAAGCGATATGCATTACCCGGTACAACTCGGTAGAAATAAAAATAGCCTTCTCACAAAGGCTATTTTCGTTTTAGAGAATATTTAAACGCTTCAGGAATGTGTCTTTATAGGATGCCCCAATGGGAATATATTTTTTATTAATCACAACAGACAGATCTTCAATAGACTCAATCTTTTCTGTGTTGATAATATAGGAACGGTGGATCCGTACAAATGATCCATCCGATAGCTTTTTTTCAATTCCTTTCATGGTAGAGTGTACAATATAGCGTGCAGTAGCTGTATGTAATATTACATAATCTGCCAAAGCCTCTACATATAGTAACTCTTTCAAGGTTATTTTAACAATCTTAGCATCTGTTTTAATATACAAATCCTGTGACTGTCCATTGTTACCAGGCTGAGAATCAAATGAGTCTCTTACCTTTTCCACTGCTTTGAGAAAGCGGGCATAACTGATAGGCTTTACAAGATAATCGGCAATGCTATACTCGAATGCTTCAACTGCGTAATCAGCGCGGGAAGAAATGATAACTACCTGAGGTTTAGATGTCAATGATTTTACCAATTCCATTCCTGTCATCTCTGGCATCTCTACATCCAGGAAAATAAGATCTACAGCTGTTGATTGAAGGGTATTGGCAGCCTGAATGGCATCTGTACAGATGCCCACCAGGTTAAGAAACTGAGTTTGTTCGACGAAATGCTTGACTATAGCTCTGGACATTTCATCGTCATCCACGATAATACAATTCATAGAATTATGTTTTTCTTCCACAGTTGGGTAAATTTCTTTCTATCAGTTTTATGTTTTTCAATACAGTAGAAAAACGCCATGCTGATAACACAGATAAAATAGGATAATTAACCTGCCAGTAGAATGCTATGTCTCAAGTTTACATCAAAACTTTGAGTTACACAAATTAGATACTGTATCTGCTTGATAATCCGATTCTTACTCGGCAGCGAATAAGGTAAATTTTTTATAAATTTAACAGTTTTATCGATAAGACCTTTGTATAATTTTCGCTAAATACTTACCAATGACATCAAATTCAAGATTTACCAGATCACCTTTTTTTAAATCATGAAAGTTGGTGTGTTCATAAGTATACGGAATAATGGCTACCTGAAAGCTATCGTCCTGAGAATTCACTACAGTGAGACTTACCCCATTGACACAAACAGATCCTTTTTCTACAGTGATATTACCTGTTTGTGCATCATACTGAAAATCAAACAGCCAACTTCCATCCATTGACTGTACATTAGTACACGTAGCCGTTTGATCTACATGGCCCTGCACAATGTGACCGTCAAAACGCCCATTCATTGGCATACAGCGTTCAAGATTTACTTTAGTTCCGGGCTTCCACTGACCAAGATTAGTTTTATCCAGTGTTTCCTGAATAGCGGTTACTGTATAATGCTCATCCCAGACCTGAGTTACTGTAAGGCAAACTCCATTGTGTGATAGGCTTTGATCTATTTTCAATTCTGAAGCCAGATGTGAACGCATAACAAAAGTAATGTTACTTCCTTCTTGTCTGCTTTCAGATACTTCTGCCATTGCTTCAATAATTCCTGTAAACATATGCTTTATGTTGATTATCTATAAGTCGCAAGGCGTATATTTGCCGCTTAATTTACTTAAAAAAGTGAAATGCTGTATACTTTACATGGAAAAGCTCCTTTTCCTGCAAAAGTTATAATACTCCTTTTGTACTAGGCAGAATTTCCAGGTTCTTTATGTCTCTGGCTACTGCCATTTTAATGGATTTGGCGAATGCTTTGAAAATGGCTTCAATCTTATGATGTTCGTTGTCCCCTTCTACTTTAATATTCAGATTACATTTGGCTGTATCTGAGAAAGACTTAAAGAAGTGAAAAAACATCTCTGTTGGCATTTCTCCGATCTTCTCCCGTTTAAAGTCTGCGTCCCATACCAGCCAGGGACGTCCGGAAAAGTCTATTCCTACTTGAGCCAGAGCTTCATCCATGGGTAACAAGAATCCATAACGATTTGTGCCACGTTTATCTCCCAATGCTTTTAGGTATGCTTCACCAAGTGCCAGTGCCGTATCTTCAATGGTATGATGTTCATCAATATGTAAATCACCTGCTACGTGGATAGATAAATCTGCTCCTGAATGTTTAGCTAGCTGATCCAGCATATGATCAAAGAACCCGATTCCTGTATGCATATCACTTTTACCTGTACCATCCAGATTCAGGCTGATGGAGATCTGAGTTTCTTTGGTATTACGGGTAATTTCTGCTTTACGAGCCGGTAATCGCAATAATTTATAGATTTCATCCCAGTTGTCTGTACTTAACTCTACAATAGAGTCGGTCTGGAACTGGGTGTCTGTACCAAAAAAGATAGCTTTAGTACCCAGGTTGTGAGCAAGTTTTACATCTGTCGGACGATCTCCAATTACATAGGAATTAGCTAGATCGTACTCACCTGTGAGGTATTCTGTGAGCATACCAATACCAGGCTTACGGGTAGGCAGGTTTTCATGATCAAAACTACGATCTATATGAATGGCAGTAAAATGGATATTTTCACCAGCCAATGTTTGCAACATTTTGTTATGGGCAGGCCAGAATGTATCTTCTGGAAAAGAAGCTGTTCCTAAGCCATCCTGATTGGTCACCATAACGAGTATATAATCTGTTTCTTCAGCAATCTTGCGCAGGTTGCTGATTGCTTTGGGGATAAACTCAAGTTTTTCGAGAGAATCAATCTGGCGGTCGGGAAGTGGCTCTACGATAATAGTGCCATCACGGTCAAGGAAAAGTATTTTTTTCATGTAATCGTAAAGGTCGGGTCAGAATTTGCTGCAAGTTTACAACAAAATAGTATCCAAAAAAAAGTAAAATCCAGTATCTCTGCCAAGGTATTTCAGATAATGTCCTGTGTAGAATAGTAGAATTGAGTGTCAGGATTTCCCATAAAAGAGAAAGATAGTGTCTGAACTTTTAGCAGGGGTAACCATTCTTGGTTGAGTTCTATTTAAGAGGTGGTCTAAATTATTAGTAGAGAAGCGAAAAAGATAAATTTTGTAGCGAGCCAAGTTATTTATCTGTAAAGCAATCACAACATAGCAAAAGCTACTCGCCGGAAAATGACGAAGGCACAGCACATGTATTTTTAGTTCTTATATATCCTGTATTAAAATCTGCTTTTGCAGCCTTTAAGAATAATTTTAGACAGTCTCTAAGGCAAGTTAAAATACAATCTCTCTAACAATAATAGATATTGACGTTGCTTTTCCTTCTATCTTTGTCAGATGGAAACCAGAGTGTACCAGACATATTCTATTAAGGATATTACGGGATTTTATTCATTGCAACAATTTTGTACGCAGGCATTAACATGGGCAGAGTCACAGGATTGTTTTCACTATTTTACAGATAATCAACTTGGTAGCCAGTATCCACATGGTGGATACCGGAACATGCTTGTTTTGGGTGCAAAAGAGAGAATACCATTACAAAAAGGACAAGTTTTTGATGATCTGGAAGAGTATCTGCAAGCTGGAAAAAAGGACTGGATAATCGGTTACTGGGGATACGATCTTAAGAATGAGATAGAAGAACTGCAAAGTCATAATTCAAATCCTTTCACTCTGCCTGATGCATTTTTTTATATTCCTGATATACTAATTTTCTTTGAGGATGACACTATTACGATAGCTTCATTTGGTAACCCTGACCAAATTTTACAAACTATTTTGTCTACTCCGATAGCTCAAAATTCCGGATTGAATTTTAAAGGGGATATTCAGCAGCGGACCTCAAAGGAAAAGTACCTGTATACAGTAGACCAACTCAAAGAACATATTCTGGATGGAGATGTATATGAGATTAATTACTGTATGGAATTTTTTTCTCAGAATGCAGTCTTGCAACCTTTGCAAGCCTATCTGGCACTCAATACACTTTCTCCTATGCCTTTTTCTGTATATGGCAAAATAGATACACACTATCTGCTATGTGCTTCTCCTGAGCGGTTTTTAAAGAAAAAAGAGACTCAGCTTATCTCTATGCCTATCAAAGGGACAATCAAAAGAGGGGCTTCGTTGGAAGAAGATATTGTATTAAAAGGATTGCTACATTCGAGTATAAAAGAACGTGCTGAAAATATGATGATTGTTGATCTAGTGCGTAATGACCTGGCTCGAAGTGCACGTTCAGGATCAGTAGTAGTAGAGGAAATGTTTGGAATCTATACATTTGCAGCCTTACACCAGATGATTTCAACTGTAGTGGCAGAAATTCGTCCGGAAATGGATACTATAGAGGCCATTCGGAATGCCTTCCCTATGGGTAGTATGACAGGAGCCCCTAAGATAAAAGCAATGGAGTTAATTGATAAGTATGAGGATCTGAGACGGGGGCTATACTCTGGAGCAGTAGGGTATTTTACACCTGAAGGTGATTTTGATTTCAATGTGGTGATCCGAAGCATCCAATATGATGCAACACAACACTATTTATCTTTCTCTGTAGGGAGTGCAATTACCTATGATGCGATACCCGAACAGGAGTATGCAGAGTGTTTGTTAAAGGCACAAGCTATGTATACAGTACTTACTGCCAGATAAGAAGTATCTGAAAAACACGGCCATTAATTCAAAAAGCTTTCCAGTCATTAACAGGATATAATCATTGTTTAATATATGCATATAAAGCCAACACTTTTAGTGAATCAGTGCCACTTACCTGGTTGTTAGTTAGAAAATCGGATCTGTAGTGAACTTTACTAATTTATCCGGATGTTGAATGATATAGAAAACGTCAATCTTACACGAACCTGTCATTTGTACAATGAAGTGTACCTGATTAGTTCTAAGTTCCAAAGATCAGATATAGAAGGTTTCTTGTACCTTTGTTGCATTAGTCCGGTTTCATTGTGAGAGAAAACATGAAAAGCATTTGAATATACCCAAGTTATTTACATAATTTTTAGTCTAATGAATACTATACCCACATCAGCAAACGGTGATATACAACTAGATACCATCGAAGAAGCTATTGAAGCCATCAGAAGAGGAGAGGTCATTATCGTTGTGGATGATGAAGATCGGGAAAATGAAGGAGATTTGATTTGTGCAGCTGAAAAGATAACGCCAGAGATTGTAAACTTTATGATTAAGGAGGCTCGTGGTTTGATGTGTGCGCCTCTGACCCAGGAACGTTGTACGGAACTGGGGCTGGAAATGATGGTTGGACGTAATACAGCCGTGCATAGCACTCCATTTACAGTTTCAGTTGATTTACTGGGACATGGTTGTACTACAGGGATATCTGCCAGTGACCGTGCCAAAACTATTCAGGCTTTGGTTGATCCAACCATTAAACCTGAAGAACTGGGACGTCCGGGGCATATCTTTCCGTTGAGAGCTATGCCTGGTGGAGTACTGCGTAGATCCGGACATACAGAAGCCGCCGTGGATTTTGCCCGCCTGGCAGGATTACAGCCTGCAGGTGTGTTGATTGAGATCCTGAATGAAGATGGTACTATGGCCCGTTTGCCTCAGCTTCGTATAATGGCTGATAAGTTTAAATTGAAGCTGGTTTCCATTAAAGATCTGATCGAATATCGACTGGCAAAGGAAAGCCTGATTAAGCGGGAGATTGGAGTAGATATGCCTACCGATTATGGTCATTTCGATCTGATTGCCTATCGTCAGGAAAATACCGGAGACTTGCATATGGCATTGGTAAAAGGACATTGGGAAAAAGATGAACCTGTACTGGTGCGTGTGCATTCATCTTGTGTGACAGGAGATATCTTTGGGTCGTGCCGATGTGATTGTGGTGGTCAGTTGCACAGAGCTATGGCTATGGTGGAAAAAGAAGGAAAAGGAGTCGTATTGTATATGAATCAGGAGGGGAGAGGAATTGGATTACTGAATAAACTGAAGGCTTATAAACTTCAGGAATCAGGTCGGGATACAGTACAAGCCAATCTGGAACTAGGCTTCAAAATGGATGAACGCGACTATGGTGTAGGGGCTCAGATTTTGCGAGATCTGGGGATTACAAAAATCCGTCTGATCTCCAACAACCCTAAAAAACGGGCTGCTCTGATTGGATATGGTTTGGAAATCGTAGAAAGAGTCCCTATTGAGATTGAACCAAACCCACACAATGAAAGATACCTGGAAACGAAACGGGATAAAATGGGACACGAGATCCTGCAAAATGGTCTTTCATTATAAGTCATCAATAAAATCAAAAGCCGAATGAAATTTCATTCGGCTTTTGATTTTATGAAAGTAGTTCCTTTACAATCTGTTCCCATTCTTCTTTCAACGATACCTGAGGCATTTTTTTTCCAGCACGTGTATACCAATACTGGGCATTCCAGGAATCACCTTCTTTCCGATGCAGGTAAGCATGTATCCAGCAGTTAGTGGGACTATTGTTGATCTGTGCAATGTTATGGGCTGTTTCCCAATCTTCTTTACCATCATACCAAAGTGCTTTCAATGCATCATTTAATTCTGATGGCGGTTCTGAAGTAGAAAGAGAAGATATAAATTCCTGATATATCATAGCATCTTGTATAAGTATACCTTGTTTGATCAGGCGAATATACTTTTTTTCTCCTATCTACCCATTGGTTGGATTGATTTAATGATGATGTTTGTCATGTCCATATGCATGACCATGTGGGTGGTGTTTATGCTTGTGTTTGTGGTGATGATGATGATGATCATCATCTTCCTCAATAACAATAGTTGGTTTGATGATGCGAATTTTAGGCAGTACAATCACATCATACTGATCATAAAACACAACATACCGTACTACCTGTACCTGAGGCTTTTTTACTACAATAAGCCATTTTTCGTTAACCAGTACCAGCTTTATTTTTTCTTTTTTGACTCTAGGACCTACTTTGATGTTTACAGTCACCAATGCTTCCTTATCATCTACTATTTTCTTATCCAGTACTTCTACTTCTACCTTTTCAGGCTTCACATCTTTGCGATAATCTTTGGCCTCTTTTTCTACTTGAACCAGTATGGGCTTACTGTCTTCTGTAGACATTTCTTTCGCTTTCTCGAAATCATTATCTTCAATAGATCCGAAAAAGTCATCAATGGTTTTAATTGCTTGTTCTTCTTTACTGGTTCGGCAGGCGGTCATTCCCCATACCGATAGGCACAACACTGCCAATGTAAAAATCTGTTTTTGAAGCATAGGTTTACAAAAATTTATACGATGCGAAGATAGATGCTTACCTGTTTCGTTTTAATGGAAGTATGCTGCAGGAATTACAGATGTAGGATTTCCCATACAGTTGATTCCTGTAAAAGGAGAATAAATCAGTAGCGAGCCTGATAAAGAGATTACTAGATAGTACAGGTGTTTAATGGGATGAATGCAGAAATGGTGGATTTGTTGTTATATGCAGGTAATTGGATATGTGTTTCTTGGTTTTTCTTAAATATAGAAGATCTTTTATCGAAAAAAGCCTGTTAAAGAACATACCTGATAGGTAATCTTTCTTTAACAGGCTTTTTTGTAAATCTATAGTTGTTAATTTTGTGTTCTTACTTACTTCTTGGCAATCTGATACAGTCTTCCCTGATCTGTAACTGCATAGAGTGCGCCATCTTTTCCTTCCATAATATCACGGAAACGCTGATTCTGATCTGCCAATAGTCTTTCTTCGCCCACTACCTTATTGTTTTCAATGACCAGTCTGACAATGTGCATTCCACTAAGCGCACTGATGAAAAGATTATTTTTCCATTCGGGAATGGCTGTGCCACTATAGAAAGTAATACCACTTGGCGAAACTACCGGGTCCCAGTAATAGACAGGTTGTTCCAAACCTTCTTTCTGTTGAATAGCATCACCTATCTTAGAGCCGCTGTATTCAATACCATAGGTAATAGTAGGCCAGCCATAGTTTTTACCCGCCTCAACCCGGTTAACTTCATCACCACCTCTCGGACCAAATTCTGTTTCCCATAAGTCACCGGTTTCTGGATGAAATGCCAGACCCTGTACATTGCGGTGTCCATACGAATAAAGTTCCGGACGGGCTCCCGCTGTACTCGCAAATGGATTGCCAGTCACAGGTTTTCCTTCTTTGGTTATTCGGATAATCTTACCCAATCCCGAATTCAGTTGTTGTGCCTGAGGTCGGGTTTGCAGATCTGAACGTTCACCTGTACTGATTACTATGTTATTGTCTTTGTCAAACAGAATTCTGCCACCATAGTGCAAGGTTCCTTTATAGGCAGGTGTAGCACGATAAATAACTGTAGCACCTTCTATTTTTGTTTCATCGGCAGATAATTTGCCTTTTGCTACAGCTGTTAGATTGCCTTCCGGAAGAGGTTCTGAAAAGACCCAGTAAACCATTCGGTTCTGCGCAAAGTCCGGATCGACCCTAACTCCAAGCAATCCGCCTTGTCCATCAGGATTAACCTTGGGAAGTCCGGTAATAGGCTGACTCACTACACCTGCACTGGTTGCGATACGCATCGTTCCAGCTTTTTCAGTGATCAGGAATCTTCCATCCGGAAGAGTAGTTATCCCCCAGGGATTCTTAAGATCACTACTCAAAACCTTTCCTTCATAAGGAGTTCTGGTTACCCGGCCTTCTATACGGGTCTGACCTGTAAAGGCTGGTTTATAGTCTGTGTTGGGAGCTTTGGTTTCCACCGGAGCAACTACACTATCGGTTTTCGTGCTATCTTCTTGTGGTGTTTTCACACTTTCTGCTGCATTGTGTCCACACGAGGCTAGGGCAAGTAATGTGCTTGCCAGTATAATGGGTTTAAGCATTGTACTTGTTTTAGGTTGAAAAATTGGTTTTTCAATAATTTCTTTACGAAACTAACTATCATTTTCTGAATTTGTATCTTTTGTAGTTAACAATTGTTCAGAAACATCGTTCCTTTAAGTATATAGTATTTGAACCAATCTATCATTCTAACCTCTTTTACTGACAAGTTTACCATCTTTATTAATCGTTGGATTCCAGTTAAGATTAAGTACTTTTTGTATAAAATTGTCTGCTTATGAATGACAAACGTTGTATCAGAAAAGCGATAACAGCCACTAATGCCAACCCAATAATGATGGGCAGAGCAAAGTCTGGGAGTTGGTTTACTACAGAGGTAATCGCGTTTCCCTGTCCTGATACACGTTCCATAATCCAGCCTATGGCAGCTATCGAAGACAGTATTGCTCCTGTTAATCGTATACAGAAATAGATTCGGGTCTGACTCAATACTAACAGCCAGGGAATAATTCCTGCAATCAGTAGGAGTTGCATTAGCTCAATCCCCAGATTAAAGCCCAGAATACTTACAAGAAGGATAGGAGTAGACACTGTCAGATCTGCTAATATAGATGAGAATGCTAGTCCATGAATCAACCCAAAGCCTATAGCAATGTATTTTTCTTTTCCTGAAAATATAGGGAAGATAGCATGTACAGCAGATACCAGAATGGATACTGCAATCAATACTTCAACAGGTTGAGACGGCAACTGAACCCATTCCAGAGCACCAAGCAGTAGAGTGAGTGAATGTCCAACAGTAAATGCTGTTACAAGGCTTAAAATTTCTAACAAACTTGATTTCAGTCCACGGTAGCTGCTCCAACGTTTACCTATAGGAACCAACATACAGGGCAATAGTAGTACTACAACAAATAGAATATGGTCTGTGCCTTCCTGAATATGAGTCATACCCAGTTTCAACATAGATACAAATCCTTTTATCCAGCTTCCTTGTTCCAGTTGTATTTGAAGAGGTAGTATCTTGCCAGAAGGAATATCCCAGGCTATCATGCCGAGTTGCTGCCCACTGTTTTCAATAATACCGTTAGCCCAGTCCTGCTCAACAGAAACCAGAATGGACTGAGTAGGAATCTGATGAATTACCCAGTCGCTATGCAGCACAAAACTATGTAAGCTATTGCTATTATCAGGTTTGAGATACAACTCCGCTATAATTTCCGGATACGTTCCAATATTGGGATCTGTCGTTTGTCCAGTCGTGATAGTACTTGCTGTAATAGTCCATTTGCTGTGAAGTGAGTCACTGATGTGGGTATGTTGTACTAAGTACCGTTTTAGAGCTTCTACCGATTCTTGTGAGCTGAGGTCTATTTTTGCTTTAGAGGCTAGTTCCAGTATTTCATAAGGCGACCGGAATTTGATCACTACTTGTTCGGACTGCACAAGCAGTTGTGCTTTGCAATCCGGTAGAGAATGGGCTTCTGCCCATCCATATCCGAGGATACCGATTAGCAGAAGCAACCATTGTGTGTTTTTGATTTTCATAATAAGTCTATCTTGGGATTAATTTTTCGTTCCCGCATAATCTGTAGACCGATCCCGCCAGATGGAGTGAATGTGCGTCTGGTTCTGGAATATAACTCCGCCGGCTACCACAAACTCAATCCATACATGAGGCCCATCAATACGGAAGTAGTCAAACTTGGTGGTCATGGCAGTGGTTCCACTATACAGGACATAGGTATCATCCAGTTCATTGGTATACAACGTTAGGAAGGCTGCTGCATCTGTTTCATCAATATCATTGGTGTAGGTTTTGATAACTTCCAGCAAGGCACTTTTCTGACTGGAACTTAAACCACTGCACTGCATACCAGAGCGGGTTGATGGGAACTGCCATTCTTTGCCTGGAACAAGTACCAGGTCACTGAAGGTTGAGCTGGACTTGGCAGAACTGAGTTGTGTACTGCTTAGACTGTTCAGGAAGCTCACAAAGGTATCCCGTTCCTGACTAATAGGGGCGTAGGTAGTGCCGCTGGAAGTCCAGGAGATCGGTTCAACGGCCTCAAAGTGGGGCGTAGCACCTACCAGAACTCCATTTACATAGGTATTAGCTACAGTTTTGTGGTGACCTGTTTCCAGAATTTCGAATGTACCTGTCATGGATGGAGTTCCCAGGAATGCAATGTAATAGTTGCCTGAACCATAGTCACTGCCTCCTCCATTAGCATACAGGTAATCATCTGCCAGCCATACTTGTTGCACTTCATCATAGCCTTCATTGGCCACGGTGCCTGTCATCTCTTTGATCAGTGCTTTGGCAACTGCCAATTGGGTTGAACTCAGGCTACCTAGTTTGATGCCATTTCTGGCAGACATCCCGGCAGGTAAGTTAGACCACTTCTTGGCATTGGTGAAGGTATAGTCTAACTGAAGAGTTGAGATTTGTGAAGAACTGAGTGTTGCTTTAAATGCCTCTGCCAGACATACAATTTTCGCAACCCCTGATTCAGAATCACAACTGCTGGTAGTACCTGCACCTACCGACAGCGATAGTGAACAGGACTGTCCACCAAAGGCAATGGCAAAGGAAGCCGTTCCGGAAGAAGCCGGTGTACCCGCAATGGTATACACAAGGTTACCTGAGCTGCTCAACATTCCAGCTTGTAAGGTGGCAGTCAACCCTGTTACACCTGTCGAGGCAATGGCGTCTCCAGCTGCATAGGCTACACTATTTCCACCTGTATAGGGAACTGTTGCTGTACCGGTATAGGAACTTCCACTGATAGCTGTAGTTGTGGAGAAAATAGCAGAACTACAGGTTAAGGCAGAAACAGACGCGGCTGCAGAGGCTACTGGCAAGTTTAGGGTACAGGATTGCTCTCCAAATGAGATTTCAAATGAGGCTGTACCAGAAGATGTTGGGGTGCCTGTAATGGTATAGGTAAAACTTCCTGAACCTTCACTCAATGTTCCTGCCTGTAAGGTGGCTGTTAAACCAGTGACACCTGTGGAAGCAATGGCTTCTCCGGCAGTATAAGACAGGCTATTACCACCACTATAAGGAACCGTTGCAGTACCTGAAAAAGCTGTGTTGAGTACAGGCGTTCCAGAGAAAGTAGCTGAGCTACAAGTTATTCCACTTATACTCGCTGTAGTGGATGTTTCGGTGTCAGTCTTACAGGAAACAACAAAAAGAATACTTAAGCCAAACAAAAAAGACAAAACATTTTTCTTTCCAATCATAGGAATAACGATTAGCGTAAAACAATAAAAAGTATGTAAGCGTAAAGGGTAGTGGTTCGGTCACTGAGTAAGGCTTTGCGAATAAGCCAATATGCAATGTGTAGGTTTGTATCAATCAAATACTATGGTTTACAAGGAGAATACTAGTAGCTATTTTGCAGGTAGGACAGGTTATAGAGGGGTATATACTATGTCAAAGTCCGATGTCTCGGTGAATCCTGTACATGTCTCGATGAATGACCAGAAAAAGATCAGAATCCCAATAATTCTTTACGTTTACTTGATTTTGATACGATTAACTCCGTACTTTAGAAAAGTTGCCAGACTGATTTAATACAATCGGGCCCTACCAATCTTCTGAGCCAGAAAGCCTTCCCTCTCAACTGCTTTATAAACAAGCTGAGTGAATAGTATGAATCCTGTTTCATCCCTTATCTTTTATCAAATACAATAATGACTTCTTTTCAATGTCTTCTGTCAGGTATTGCTTGCGTCTTGTTGTTTGGTTGTTCTTCTACCTCTGCTAATGATACAACTACAGAGTTATCCGAGGAGCAGGTTCCGCCTAATATGTTCATTGTAAGGCCGATAGAGGCGAGTGGTAATGCAGAAGACGAACCTAATGAAACACATAAAGCCAGTGAACTAAGTATTGGTCAGGGACGGTTCTTTTCGTATGCTTTACCAGAGGGCTGGCAACTGGGAGAGAATGGACAGTTTGCGCTTACTCTTATGGCACCTGATAAAAAAGCGCTTACACTGATGGTTGGCAATACTGGATTGCCAAATAATTACCCGCCTGCTCAGTTTATTTATGAAAAGCTGATGGCTATCAATCCTGAAAATCTTCAGATCAGCGAACCACAACAGGCTACTCCTGTAAAAGGATTCCAATCTGCCTATCAGTATGATGTATCGTATTCAATACAAGGTGCTCCCTGCAAGGGGATTGTCAAATGCCATATTGCACCTTCGTACGATCTGTGTGTAATGGCTATGACCGCCGCACTAGCTGATGCGAGTCAGTGGGATGGATATTCTTCCTGGTTACCTTTGGTTGCAGAACAGATTTCTGCTACGGATGGAGCTGCGTTTGGGATGAGAGGTATTATGCAGCAGAATTTACAAAATTCTACTGCCTATGCAGAAGCTGCCCGTCAGTATCGTGAGTGGTCGCAAAAAAACTGGCAACAAGTGACAGATGAACGCCATGCCTCTATTGATAAGCAGAACATTGAATTTCGTGAAAACATAGGTGGAGTACAATCCTATACCAATCCTTACAACAACAATACTCCTGTTGAGTTGCCTACTACCTATAAATATTACTGGATAGACAAACAGGGTGTAATACTGGGTACAGACGATCCTTCTGTTGATCCTAATGCAGGTTCTACAGGCGAATGGAGCCAGATGAAACAATACCAGCGCCAATAAGTGTAAACTACTTTTAACTAATACCGCTCAACAATGTATAGTCAGACTTCCTATTTTGAAGTGTACAATCGCTCATGGCTTGCCTGAACAATAAATAATCTTCCTCAGAATGAATAGCTGATGTATACGATTGCAAACGTGAATGGAAATATGCAGTGTTATTCGGCCTGGTATTTTGAACTGCTACAACAAGTTGTGGTAATGGCTGACCGCAAGAACTGATAACAGGAGAAGTTTGTAACTGCTCAGCTATAGCTGTTTTCTGATTCTGATATTGTATAGTAAAAGCTTCAAAGTCAGCATTTTCCTGTTGCTGAATCTGTTCAAATTTTTGCCATGCCTCATAAGCAGCCTGAATACGAACTGTTACGTCATCCCGTTTGGCTTCTTTGAGGATATACTTAGCTGCATTGTCCTTGTCTTTCTTTCTGTCAATGACTGCTAGGTGAAGATCACTACGTTTGTATTTGACACGAACATCCTTCAACTCTTTTTCCGCTTTTTTGAGTTGTTTATCTCTTTGTTTAGAGGCAGGTTGGGCTTCTAGCTCTGCTATTTGTTGTTCAGTTCGGGCAAGTAAATCCGTAAGAAGTGCATGGTTGGCAATAGATTGTTTCTCAGCTTCAGCTAGTTGCTTGATGCGGTTTTTCATCCGGAACAGCTCATGATTTAGACGGGCTTCCTGCTTTCTCAGACGATAATATTCAGCTCTGTATTTGCGGATTGCATCTTTTGTTGTAATGTGGCGTTTCATAGTTAAATTACTTTTGATGTAACATTTACGTGTTTAAATATACAAATTTTCGGCTTCGGTTTTTTGGCTATTTTAAGGTGATTATTGTGTTTTTTAATGAATGTTTTTGTGCCTATGAGACTGTTTTGAGAATGGATGCTGTTGAAGTCTAAGTTTTAAAAATAAGTTATACCTCTTTGGCTTGTTATTAAGGAGAGTGCTCCAAAATCAAATTTTATGTTGTTCCTTGTACTGAACAGGAGTACAGCCGACTACTTTTTTAAATAATCTTGTAAAATAGGAAGGACTTTCAAATCCAAGATCATAAGCTATACCTGCAATATGGTTATTGGTGCCCAGTAACTGGTTTTTGGCTTCTTTAATAAGATAAAGATGAATATGGTCTAACGCTGTCTTACCTGTTTCCTGCTTGAGAACATCACTCAGATAACGGGTCGAAAGGTACAACTCTCCTGCCAGATAATTTACAGTAGGTAATCCTTGTCGTTCGTGAAGGTCATTCTCAAAGTAATGAGCCAGTACTTCATTAAATTTTCTTACAGTAGTACCTGAAATATTGTTGCTTCGGTTAATGAACTGCCGTTTATAGAACCGCTCTGAGTATTTTAATATAGAATTGATGTGGGAAAGGATAATTTCGCGGGTTAATTCGTCCTGTTCGCTTTCATATTCTGCACGTATTTTATAATACAGTTCCCATATGGTACTTTCCTCACTGGGTGACAAGTGCAAAGCCTCATTAATCTCATACTCAAAATACCCATACTTTTTTATCTGTTCGTACAATAGGTGGCCATTCAGATAGTCTTCATGAAAGAATATAAGAAACCCTTTTTCGGCAAATTGAACATTGCTGGCTTCAATGATTTGTCTGGGTTTTACAAATACCATTGAGCCGTTGGCATGATCGTATTTTGTTTTTCCATAGAGCAGGTAACCTTCTTTGATCTTCTTGAGTGCTATCATAAAAAAATCACCTGTAAACCGGCCATCCCCAACAGAATAACTCATGAGTTCCTTACAGGTCATTAAACTTATGAGTGGATGTTTAGGAGGCGAAAACCCACTTTTATGATGTAGCTCTGATATAGATTTGTAGTGGCTTATTTTTTCCATTGTTTTATTCCATTCTGTTTGGGAGCAATATAAGGTATATCTCACTATTTCCTGCTTTCTGAAACAAGAATGTACCTCAGAGACTAACTCCCTGAGTTGACAGGTTTCTCGTATTTCTGTGCTATTCTTCCGCTCAAATGAGCAATTCCAGCCAGGTTTTCTGCTCTACTTTTGTATTGTCAAACCAATCAACTATTACACATACTAAAGACAGATTAACATGGCAAATACAAACGAATTGCTTACCAAAGTACTGAAACTACATGGTGGCACTGACAAATGGAATACATACCAAACTCTGAAAGCGCATGTTCAGATAGGGGGTGTTACATGGAGTATAAAAGGACAGGAAGGGGTATTGAGTGATGTACACTTTACCGGACAGCTGCATGAACAGCAGGCAAGTTGGCAACCCATATTCAAAGAGGGATTCAAATCTGAATTTACACCTGAACGTGTGGCATTGATTGATACAGACGGCAATGTTGCAGATGAATTGATTAATCCTTTGGATTCTTTTAAAGGACATCAGATTGAAACTCCATGGAACCGATTGCAACTGGTATATTTCAGTAGCTACGCAACCTGGAATTATCTTACTACTCCCTTTAACTTTTTACAGCCTGGCATTCAACTCAACGAGATTGAGCCATGGTCGGCAGATGGTGAAACCTGGAGAAGACTTGAAGTGATCTATCCAGATAGCATTGCCACACATAGTAGAAGGCAGGTTTATTATTTCTCTGAAGAAGGATATTTGAAACGTCATGACTACTGGCCAAGAGTGCTGGGAGGTTCCTCAGCTACACAGATCATTGAAGATTATAAAGAATTTTCAGGTATCAAAACCGGTACAAAAAGAAGGATCTACATCCTGAATGATGCAGATAATAGCTACCAAACCGAACCTGTTTTGGTGTCTATTGATGTGCTCGATGTTCACTTCCAATAACCTTTTACCTAAAACTTTTCTCTCTATTTAAAATTTAAAACTATGTCAGCCCCAATTGATTTTTTCTCAAAAGCTCTTACTCAATACCTTGAAGTGAATGGCATACAGTATGCGTATCGTCGTTTTGGTAATGCTTCTGGTGTTCCGGTTATTGGATTTCAGCACTTTACTGGTACGTTGGACAATTGGGACCCAATTAGTATGAATGGACTGGCTCAGGAACGCGAAGTAATCATTTTTGATAATATAGGTGTAGGTAATACAGAAGGCGTAACACCCGACAATGTGGCAGCGATGACTCAGGATGCCATTGCCTTTATTGAGAAACTGAACATTCAGCACTTTGATATACTCGGATTTTCCCTGGGTGGATTCATTGCTCAGCAACTGGCTTTTGTGCGTCCTGATCTGGTGCGAAAAATTATCATAGTAGGCTCTGCACCACAAGGAGTGAAAGTACTGCATTCCTTTCCTCAACTCATCCAAAGAGCCATGCAGTTGCAACCAGCAGAAAGATTTCTGTTTATCTTTTTCACTCCAACAGAACTAAGTAGGGCGAAGGGAATGGCCACCTTACAACGCTTATTTGCCCGTACC
Organism: Xanthocytophaga agilis; assembly: GCF_030068605.1. Taxonomy (NCBI): domain Bacteria; kingdom Pseudomonadati; phylum Bacteroidota; class Cytophagia; order Cytophagales; family Rhodocytophagaceae; genus Xanthocytophaga; species Xanthocytophaga agilis. The sequence goes on along the minus strand of NZ_JASJOU010000001.1, from coordinate 1,348,337 downwards.
GAAGATCGGGATCGTGAAGCTAGTCAACAAGCTGTGTTGGCGCAACTTAAAGCAATTACAGCCTGGGGAACAGATCCAGTCACAATAGATCTTTCACAAATTACCCAACCTGTGCTTATCATACAGGGGAGTAACGATGAAATGATGGATAGTGACAACTCCTATACATTGTTCAAGCAATTACCAGACGCAATACTTACTTACTATCCGGATTCTGCACATGGTTCTTTTTATCAGTATCCTGACCAGTTTGTTAACAGTGCTAATTTCTTCCTGAATAATTAATCTGAGTAAACAAATATTTAGCCTGCTTATGAGTATAGTATGTGGGCGAAAACCAGTGCAGATAGTACCAGTTAAAATAGAAAACAATGAAAAAAACAGCGTTAACAGCCGAAACACAATTTGCCGGAATCAATGGAATTAAAATTGCCTATCGAACCTTTGGCAAGGGCACTCCTTTACTTCTTTATAACAGATTCAGAGGTGTGCTGGATACCTGGGACCCTTTGTTTCTTGATTCGTTGGCTGAACACAATACGATTGTTATTTTTGATTATCCAGGAATAGGAGAGTCCAGTGGCGAGTTGCCTACTGATATCAACCTTGTCGCAGAGATAGGAGTACAGTTGATGGATATATTGGGTATTAAGGTCTTTCATGTTGCTGGTTGGTCCTATGGTGGGCTTGTAGCGCAGACGGCTCTGTTTCTCCACAAAGAAAGTGTTCAGAAAGTGGTTTTAATTGGTACTAATCCGGTAGGTAACAATGAAGTTCCTTTTGACAAACTATTTTTTGAACATGCATTGAAACCTGTGAATGATCTGGAGGATGAATATGTATTATTTTTTGAACCATTATCTGAAAAAAGCCGGGCAGCAGCAAAAGCTTCACATGAGAGAATTGCTCAACGCCTTGACCGTAACAAGATACCTGCTACATCTGAAAAATTTCAGCGTTATTTTGGTGGCTCTGCCATGAGCAAAGAAGATAAACTAAATCTGAGAGGGCAATATAAAACGTTGGAAATACCTGTACTGGTTATTTCTGGCGACCATGATATCAGCTTCGCTGTGGAGAACTGGTTTCCATTGCTACGTAATGCGCCATCGATGCAGCACATCATTCTGAATGATTCTGGTCATGGCCCACAGCATCAATGGCCTCAACTGGTAGCTGGATATATGAATCTCTTCTTTAACAACCTATGAGTTTTGAGTATGTTGCGTGCAAAGAATGGTCGCTGCTGAAACTTTAGACATGAGATAATCTTCAATGGCATATTGCTTCTATCCTCTTAATCCAAAATCAAACCTTTTGTCAATAACCCGTCTTATAATACCTATCTGTCCACAGTGATACATGGTGTGATGGATATTCCATTCAATAGCTTCCAATGTATTTTTGGCAATAGGATGAGGGTAGGGGGTAGGTTCAAGATTTTTTTGCAGATCCATATCTGACAGGGATTCAAGAATCTGTAAAGATTTCTGCTGTATGAACAATACATGTTTATGCAAAACCTCCGGATTTACTTTTGCCAATGAACTGGCAGGTGAAGCATCTGTGTAAAGACTACTATATTCTTTTAAGGGTATGGATTGTAGGACATCTTTCTGATTTCCTACGATAACCATAATGGAATGATAGTAGAAGCTAACCAGTAAATGACCCACTTGCCAGCTAATATTGGATTCGATGATAGCAGGGGTGTTCTCCCACTGCTTATAGGGAATAGAATAGATAAGTTTATTTACCCATTCATACGTATTGGCAGTTTGCTTTGTTAGTATCTCAATTTGACGCATACAGGATTGTTATTTTAAATTCACCATTGATTTCTGACAAAGGAAGTGTCCTGTATGAAAAGATTAATTGACTTGGATCAATTAATCTTTTTAGCTAACTTTTTTCTGATCCGGCTTAGTGTTTCAGGTTTTACATGCAGATAGGAAGCAAGCATGTACTGAGGAATGCGTTGTACCATGTCTTTTCTTTGCGCTACCAGTTTCTGATAACGTTCTGTGGCGGTATCCAGCAACATGGATTTGACTCTGTCGTGAGTTCTGAGAAACAATCTCTCATTCATTATTCCTGCCATTCGTTCAATGAATGCATAGTGTCTGCTTACCTTCTCCAGACTTTGCCGGCTAATCACATAAACTGTAGTATCCTCAATGCATCGGATGGTTTTCTCAGAGGGAGTACCTGTCAGAAAGCTATAATAATTGGTGACAAATCCATTTTCAAATGCAAACTCGTCTATAATCTCATTTCCGTTTTTGTGATAAGTGCATACCATCAATCCTGTCTCTATCAGTCCCACCTTCTTGCAGATTTCTCCTTCTGCAATAAACACATCATCTTTCTGCAGATCTTTTCTGATAAACTCAGCAAGAAATACAGAAGCTTCCTCTTCATTCAGTTTAAATAATGAACGGATATGTTCTCTTAGGGCATTCACTTGTTTATATATTGGTTTCGTTGACCTGCTCTCATGTGTAAAGTATAAAAAGATATGGAAACAAAATCAGATTCCCATAAATTTTGGAAACATGATGACTGGTTGAAAAGAGTTGGGAAAGCCACTTTTACTATAACAATCCACAAAAAGAAAAACCAGAGCTTACAAACGTAAACTCTGGTTATAAAACTCTCATCCAATATCTACAATTACTCCTGTTATATTTCAGCTAACAGAGTAACTATAGCTGATTATTATTTACCTGGCCGAAAACCAATCACCGATTTGGTAGTTGTTTCCTGGCTTTGGGTAATATGGGCCAGATCTTCAATTGTTAACGTTTTAGATACTTCTTCTGTACGAATATTCTTTTCCAGAGAAGCCATACGCAGGTGCTGCTTTTTCACGGCAGTCTGAATAATCTTGCGAACGGCACGGGCATTGCCAAAGTACTTATCCCGTTGTTCGTGAAGCTCAATCAGATACTTGCGCAAGTAAGCTGCTGCCGTTGCATCAGGTATCAGTCCTTCGTGGTGCAACATATACGTTGCTACCCAGTAGAGTTCTTCACCAGACAAATCATTGAACTGTAGCGACTTGTCAAAACGTGATTTCAGACCAGGGTTCGCTTCCAGGAAGTGTTCCATCTGCTGAGGATAGCCTGCTACGATCACTGCAAACTCTCCACGACGGTCTTCCATTTGTTTCAGTAGCGTTTCAATTACCTCTTTTCCGAAATCATTTTCTCCTCCTGTAGTCAGTGTATAGGCTTCATCAATAAACAGCACGCCACCGATTGCCTTTTCAATCAACTGATTAGTCTTAATGGCTGTTTGTCCGATATAACCTGCTACCAGTGACTGACGGTCGCATTCTACCAGATGTCCGCGTTCCAGTAAGCCCAAAGCCTTCCAGATTTTAGCTACCAGTCGGGCTACAGTTGTTTTTCCTGTACCTGGGTTACCTGTAAATACTGTATGCAGGGAGAATTTATTCAATACTTCTTTACCAGATTCACGATAGAATTTAACTAGTTGTACCAGCTCCTGAAGTTCTGTTTTCACAGAGTCCAGTCCGATCAGTGAATCCAGTTCCATCATTGCCTGTTCCAGCAATTCTTCGTCAACCTGAATATCTGGTAGTTCACCTTTTTTATTTTTGAACATTACCTTCACATCGTCTACCATAATCGTTTGCCATTGTTCAGGCGTCAGTGTGGAGAAGTCTCCAGAGCGAACAATACGTAGACCCATGTTCATTTTCATCTCTTCCACCCATGAACTAATCAGACGGGCATTGCCGAACGATTTGTCACGTCCACGGTAAGCTTCTGTAACTTTCTCATACAAAAACTCACGCGCCTTCTCATCAAATCCAATATTTTTCTGTGCTGCTTTCTGATCTGCGATCTGTAACAATTCCTGAGGTAAATAGTCAGGAAAGTGATAGTACAGATTAAAGCGGGAACGTAATCCAGGATTAGAATCCAGGAATATCTGCATTTGCTGCGGATAACCTGCCACTACAATTGCCAGATCACCAGGGCCATCAGACATTTCCTTAATCAGAATCTCTACAACTTCGCGTCCAAAGTCTTGCTCATCGTTTTCGCTGCGAACCAGTGAATAGGCTTCGTCGATGAACAGAATACCTCCTCTGGCTTTCTCAATTACCTCTTTTACCTTAGGTGCTGTTTGTCCAATGTATTTACCCACCAGTTCGGCACGACCTACTTCCAGTACGGTTCCTTTTGACAGCAATCCCATAGAATGATAGATGCGGCCCATCATTTGTGCTACAGTCGTTTTCCCTGTACCTGGATTACCTGTAAATACGGTATGCAAACTCAGATTATAGTTTTCCTGGTATCCTTGTTCCTGACGAAGTTTCAGGAATTTCAGATAGGCTGTGTAGTCGTTGATTTTGGTTTTGATATCATCCAGACCTACCAGTCCATAAAGTGACTTCATGATGTCAGCCAGTTCTTCTTCGGATTTGGATTCCTGTAAGAGAGGCTGTTGTTTCATAGTCAATACGTGTCCGCTTCCCTGATATACCTGTGGTATTCCCTTCACCCACTCATCACCTACTTCAAATGGAAGTAAAGCAATGGGAGTATCCATGAACACGATTTCCAGTGAATATTTATCGTTGTACCAGGTGCGTTTTTCGGAAGATCCCCACCCTGTAGTAATTGTAACCAGACAGTCTTCGTTTTGCGAACTGCTTTCGATTTTCTTCAGATACGGAACACTGCCTTTTAACTGACCTGTATTGTTGTAGAAATTGAAGAAAATTTCACACTGCCATGGATCCAACTGAAGGTTAATGAAGCTAAACTCTACAAAGATATAGCGTGTCTCAGCACTTTGAAATTGAGTGACATACACGCGATCATCCTTGGCTACACCTTCATAATTGCCTTCATACAAACGAATGGAATCAACCATGAAGTAAGGATTTAGTTCCTCACATACCTGCCCTGCTTCTTCTATATGAAACCTTTTGGTAGCTACCTGTACACCATCAATATAGGCTTCCCATTCATATGTTCCTTTTTTCCAGAATGCTCCTGGTTCTGCCAGACCCCAGCTATGTCGTGCTACAACAATGTTTTCTTCTTTGCTGACACTTCTTTCTACCGTTAAATTGCATAAAGGAGTGCGGTGATCTGTTTCACTTATAGAGAAACATTGAAAAGTGAGTGTTGCTTTCCAGTCAGCTTCATCAAATAATTTGTTGTAAACTGATAATTCCACATACAGATAGGTAGTCTCCTGATTTTCGAATACCGTACGGTACTTCTTTGTGTCACCCTCAAAACTTTCTGTCGAAGCGTATGTTTTGAGATCCTTAAGTTTGTATCTGTTTTCCAAGCAACAATAACATTAAATGTATAACCTTAATTCTGCGTTCTAAATCCTGCAATTATCATATTATGAAAAAAGCAGTCGGCGGCTCTGCATAAATTCACCTGTTTAACTCTGAGACCGAAGATTTAATTTGGGTGTTGGTTGACGAAGTTTTGTTGTTGTTGTTGGGTAAAGAATCTGTTTTCGGTCTTCAGTTCTGTACTATGAATTTATTTACAGTGCTAAGTTAAGCAGATGTTAACTATAGATTCTTTTCAATTCCGGACATTTATATACATGGATGTGGGTTCTCTCGATTTTGCCGATTAGTAGAAAGAGTTGTAAGTAAGATTACTTACCATATGAGAATGGTCTATGCCTTAATTCTTTCAAATTGTGCAGGTTAGATATGAAAATAATGCAGAATGCAAGGCAGAAAATGGCATTGTGCACTACTGTTTTGTTCGCAAGAGTGGTTGCGTATTAAGAGAAAGTAACAGAATGGAATACGGATTTTAGTGGAATCTTACAAATTGTACCCCACTTTAGACAGGGTAGTAGAGGAGTCAAAGCGCTGAAAAAAGGTATTAAGGTCCGGGAAAGTTTTGGAAAAATAATTTTTGTTACTTTGAAAGTGAAAAAACGAAATATGTCTGGAGAAAATATACTGAAAGTGAATAGTTTATATAGTGTTAGACAGTGTTGAGATTCTGATAGACTGAGTATATTTTCTATTGGAATACAATAGTTTTATATAATAAATCGTACTGGGAGGCTGTTATCAAACAGGATTGAAAATCAGGTAGGACTAGTCGCGGGCATTTCCATCCAGATCCTTTTGATAATTGTCCAGAGAAGTATGTATGGAAGTTTCTTTGATGGTAATCTCCCGCTGAGGGAAGGGCATGCTGATTCCATTTTCTTTGAATAACCGATAAATGGTAAACCGTATCATGCTTTTGTTGTTTTCAATACGCCATACATTGTAGGTCCAGAACATCAGATGGTATTCAATCGCATATTCACTAAAGTTTTGTAAACGCACAAAAGGGGCTGGTTTTTCTGCAACGAATTCACTATGGATTTTGACTACATCCAATAACACTTTCTTTACAGTTTCCGGATCGGTTTCATAAGAGGCTCTGACATTTACGGAGAATCGCACTAATGTACGGTTATTGCTCCAGTTTATGACATTGTCTACAATAAACTTTGAATTGGGGACAATGATGGTAATCGCATCCCGGGTTTCTACTTTTGAGGTACGGATGCCTATAGATACAACTCTGCCAATCAGATTGTTGATTTCGATTACATCGCCCACATGTACATTGCCTTCAAACAACAGAATTAATCCAGAAATCAGATCATTGAAAGTTTGTTGCAAACCAAGTCCCACACCTACCAACAAGGCTGCCGAACCTGCCAGGATAAGAGACAAGTCTATACCCAAAAACTGAAAAGCGACCAGAATCGAAATCAGATAGATAAAATACTTTACCAGTAACTTAAAGGTGAACTGGCGCCCTTCATCAATACCCAATCGGTTGAAGAAACGCCGCTTGAGTATTTTGTTTAAAATCCAAACCAGCCAGCGACTGACAAAAATGATGGATATAACAGCCAGCAGGTCGAATACAGTGAGATTGAACCCTTTGACTTTCAGAATACTAAACTCCAGCAGCTTAATGATTTCATCTTTCATATATATTTTTATACCAATGGGTTGTTTTGCGCGATGCTATTTTGGGCTATACGAGTATACGAAAAAATCAATTGGGTGATTCGCTCCTAATTATTTTTTTGCATCAGAGGGAAGACAACTTCTCGAATATGAAATTAATTCGACATACAGGAACTTGTTTTATTTGCAATAGTGTTGCATTTGTCTATTGTTGACTTTAACCACAGATACAATGACAACACACAACAACCCTTTTGATGTACTGATTGTAGGAGGAAGTTATGCTGGATTAGCTGCTGCTATGGCATTAGGACGCTCATTACGGAATGTTCTTATTTTAGATAGCGGAAAGCCTTGTAACCAACAAACACCACATTCCCATAATTTTCTGACTCAAGATGGACAAACACCTGCTGCCATTGCTCAAAAGGCCAGAGAACAGGTATTAGCCTATGATACTGTACAACTACTAAGGGCTAATGCTATTGCAGCGGAGAAAACAGAAACTGGCTTTCGGATACAGACAGAAAGTGGAGATACCTACACCTCCCGAAAACTGATCTTTGCTACAGGTCTACGTGACAATATGTTGCCTATCGATGGCTTTGCTGAATGTTGGGGAATTTCTGTATTGCATTGCCCTTATTGTCATGGATATGAAGTGGCTAATCAGCCCCTAGGGATTTTAAGTAATGGAAATGATGGATATGAATTTGTGAAGCTGATTTTAAACTGGACAAAAAATCTGACACTTTTTACCAATGGCCCATCTACATTAACCACAGAGCAACATAGTAAGTTAACCGCACATGGTATCTCCATTATAGAAAAAGAAATACATAAGCTGGAGCACCAACAGGGAAGATTACAAAACTTATTATTTAAAGATGGCAGTAGCCATGCACTGACAGCATTGTTTGCCCGTGCTCCATTTGAACAACATTGTTCTTTGCCTCAGACACTGGGGTGTGAGTTGTCAGATATGGGATTTATTCAGGTAAATGATTTTCAACAAACGTCAGTAGCAGGTGTGTATGCAGCAGGTGACGCAACCACAGGTTTTCGTTCAGTTGCCAATGCTGTAGGGGCTGGTACGAAGGCTGGGGCAATTGTCAATAAAGAACTGATCGAAGAAGATTTTTAAGGATTCAGGTAGTTATATAAAAGCATTAGTCATCCCGAATTTTGAGGAAAAGAATTTGACTGACATATAGAGCAATACAAAGATGTTACAAAGAGAGTTGTGTTGTTTTCAATCGTGGATGGTGGTGTAGGTGCGTAGGGCTTCCTTTTCCCGCGAGGTTGGCTCTTGGCCTTGCGGGCGGAAGGATCGGGAAAAGGTGCCCTTTTTTGCTAACACACAAATCTGGCTCACCAAATTCTCATTTGGTGCCCCTATTTTGGGCAAGCAAAAAAGTGACAGGGCGATAAGAAGGGAAATGTTCTAAACTATAAACAAACGCAGAAAGAAATATTTCTCAAAAACTAACCCAAGCCTACACAATTTTTGAAAGTATAGGCTTGGATTTTACTCATATCCAACATTCGGGATGACTCATGTTGAAATGTGTGTTATTTCTGTTGTCCGGAAGCTTTCTGTGCTTGTTGCATAGGATTCTTAGGACGGTTACTCTGTTGTTTGAACAATTGAAAACGACTTGCTTCCGGTTTTCTTGGGAAATAATTGTTTTCAGTATCAATGTCTGCTGTTTGCAGATAAGGGTCCAGTGTAAACTGCTTTACAGGCTTGTCAGTAAAGATTACTTTGCTGATTTCCTTCGAGTTTAGTCTCCAGATTTCAGCTGGATACGTTTCTATCTTTTCAGTACCATCTTCAAATTCCATTTTAACAATAACCGGACTGATCAGACCGCCATTGTTTTTCAGTTTCAATGTATAGAAATGCAATCCGGACTCTATCAGTTTTTTCTCTTCCGGAGTCAGGTTCTTATAATATGAATCAAACTGAGCTTTGTCTTCTGGGGTAATCTGATAAGGATTATAACTGTTGTAGAAATCGTTTAACTCAGGATTGTCATCTACCAGCGTTTTTTTGATTTGTTCAGCATTACGTTGCTGACTGATGGTTTTCGGCTTGCTATCTGCATCTGCTTTGGCCAATGGTTTTTCTACATCCGGATTCTGTGAATTAATCTTATAATAGTTCACATCTTCCAGTGATACCTCTACTGGGTCGATACCATAGAACCAGCCTCTCCAGAACCAATCCAGATCTACACCTGTTGCATCTTCCATACTACGGAAGAAGTCGGCTGGATGCGGATGTTTAAAGGCCCAGCGGGTAGCATATTCCTTAAATGCAATGTCAAATAACTCACGGCCTATAACTGTCTCTCGCAGGATATTCAATGCAGTAGCTGGTTTGTCATAAGCGTTCGGTCCAAACTGCAGGACTTGTTCAGAGTTGGTCATAATAGGAACCAGTGTTTCCTTGCTGCTACGCATATAACTTACAATCTGATAAGGCTCACCGTTCCAGGATGGATAACCTCGTTCCCATTCCTGTTCAGCAAGGTACTGACAGAAGCTGTTCAATCCTTCGTCCATCCAGCTCCACTGACGTTCGTCAGAGTTTACAATCATTGGGAAGAAGTTATGACCTACTTCATGGATAATTACGCCAATCATTCCATATTTTGTCTGAGCAGAATATGTTCCGTCTGCTTCCGGGCGACCTCCATTGAAACAGATCATAGGGTATTCCATACCGCCACCATTGCCAATCCAGTGTACAGAGATTGCTTTGGGATACGGATAAGCAACCGTACGTTTTGAGTAGCTTTTCAGGGTATGTTCTACAGCGCGGGTAGAATATTGTCCCCATAATGGATTCCCCTCTTTGGGGTAATAACTCATCGCCCATACTTTGGCTCCCTCTACATCACATAGTTTGGCATCCCAGATATAACGACGGGAACTGCACCACGCAAAGTCACGTACATTTTCAGCCTGGAAGATCCAGGTTTTCTTTCCTGTAGACTTTTTCTTCTCTGCTTCCGTAGCTTCCTGCTGATTTACAATTACTACCGGATTTTTTGCTGTTTCCGCTTCTTTCAATCGTTGAATTTGTGTAGACGTAAGTACTTGCTTTTCATTCATCAGATTCCCTGTTGCCCCTACAATATGATCATCCGGTACGGTTAGAGCAACTTTATAATTACCAAATGTCAGTGCAAACTCTCCTTGTCCCAGGAATTGTTTGTGCTGCCAACCCCATACGTCATCATATACAGCCATACGAGGAAACCACTGGGCAATGGTATAGGTACAGTTGTCATCAGCCGGGAAGTATTCGTATCCGCTACGGCCTCTGATCTTCTGCATATCGTTAATATTATAATTCCATTCTACTGAGAATATAAACTTTTGTCCCGGACGCAATGGCTGAGGCAGGTTAACACGCATCATCGTTTTGTTGATGATGTGAGTCAGATTATTTCCGCTTTTGTCTTTCACGGCTGTAATTTTAAACCCTCCATCAAACTGACTACGGGTTACAAAACTCATGGCATTGAATGAAACACTATTGTTCAAAGTACCTGTCTGGGTTTTGAGCGTATTGGATTCTTTGTCAAACAGATTCTGATCGAGTTGTAACCATAGATAGCCTAATTCGTCTGGAGAGTTATTGTAATAGGTGATAGTCTCAGCACCAGTAATACGGTGGTTATTATCATCCAGTTCGGCTTTGATATCATAATCTGCTCGTTGTTGCCAATACTGTGGTCCCGGAGCACCAGATGCACTACGATAATTGTTGGGGGTAGGCAGAGCCGTTCCCAGTTGTTCAAATTTGGAATAGGCCGGGTCAATCTCTTTGGTTTGGGCATATAACCCGGTAATACACCCCAGAGCGAGGCAAAAGATAGTAAATCTCTTCATAGTGAGAAATAATAGGTTGGTTAGTTTGTTAAGTATGGATAGAGCTAAGTCTCTTATAGGAATAATATGCAAGGCTGGTCTCTGCGATTCACATTTCTGTATACAATAATACAAATTTGCAGCAAATTTGTGGCACGTTTTTTGGAACTCAAAATGCAATTCCATAAGCGGTAAATACAAGCCTGCCTATATATTATTCTATTTGGCTGAGTATGATCTGCTCTGGTAAATGTATAAAAGATTTGGGAAGATTTTCCAGCTTAATACCAAAAATTGATTTAGCTTTGCCTTGGCTTTTGATAGAAATTTTCTTTTATTAATTATAAACCTTATCACATAGTAGAATGATGAACACTCGTAATTACAGAATTTTGTTTGCTTCTGTTGCTTTGTTTGTTGTAACCGCGTGGGTAAATAGCAGCTTTGCTCAAACTGCCGTGCAGCCTCCTAAAGAAATCAATGATCTTCTCCAAAAATATACTTGTCTGGCTTGCCATAAAGCCGATGCAAGACTGGTAGGTCCTGCGTATGTAGATGTGGCAAAAAAGAAATATACAAACGATAAAATTGTTGAACTGATTTATAAACCACAACCAGGCAACTGGCCAGGATATCCTCCAATGGCTCCTATGACACAGGTTCCTAAAGCAGATGCTCTGAAAATTGCCGGATGGATTAACTCATTGAACAAACCTGCCGCGGCTCCTAAGAAGAAAAGCTAAAGGATAGATTTATACCAATAAAAGAAAAAGCGCAATGGAAGTTGCGCTTTTTCTTTTTCTACCACTATATTATAATATATGTGTTTATCTGCCTGCTTTTAACAGATCACGGATCTCAGTAAGCAATACTTCTTCTTTGGTTGGAGGTGCTGGTGGGGGTGGTAGATCCTCATGTTTGCGTTTTAGGCTGTTAATAGCTTTTACCATCAGGAAAATAATCATAGCCAGGATAACAAAGTTAATAGCTACAGTGATAAAGCTACCATACGCAAGTACAGGACCTACTTTGCGGGCTTCTTCCAGGCCTAATTTTCCTCCTGCTTTGTCAATTGCTGCCTGCACATCACTTGAAAGTGGAAAATATAGGTTGCTAAAATCTACACTACCAAATATGCCGACAACTGGCATAATCATATCTTTTACAACAGAATCGATAATTTTTCCAAAGGCTCCGCCAATGATAACCCCTACGGCCAGATCGACTACATTACCTTTTAGTGCAAATTCTCTAAATTCAGATATAAAACCCATAAGCGATAAAAGTTTAAAAATTTAGGTTAAGTTTGATTGTATTGCATAACTGATTGTGAATAGGTTATGTTTGGCTAAAAAAGCAGATTTTTCAAAAGAAAACAAGGTTTTTTACTTTTACCACTTATTTTTTGAAAAAGAAAGATCAAAGTTAGATCAGAGTTCTATTTGCCAGCCTGTACAAATTTTGTTTTTCATTTAGTCTATTTTCCTTTTTCAGTTCTGAATGCACATATCAGTCAGAGTATACCCTATTTGAAGCTAGAACTATCTCCTACGCATTGTTGTTAAAGGGTGACACAAGCTTTTGGGTACTACATTTGCCTGAGCTGCCTGAAAACAACAGGGCTTTTTTGTGAAAACCAGCTTATCTTCGTAAAATTGTACTGTATTCCACCTGATTTTTTCTATGTATCAATCCACCACTTATACTCTTTCTTCAAGAGTTTTTCTGGGTTTATTCCTTTTTATTTCACTCATCGGTTTAGCGCAACCTCCTAAGTATTACCCTGCTGGAGAAATAAAACTGGCATTAAAGAAAATGAATATTCTAGGTAGTGCCCTGTATATGGCTGCTCACCCGGACGATGAAAATACCGCTATGCTGGCCTGGCTGGCAAAAGATCGGCTGGTACGTACTTCCTATTTGGCTATTACTCGTGGAGATGGCGGACAAAACCTGATAGGTTCGGAACAAAGTGAACTGATCGGACTTATTCGTACACAGGAATTACTCCAGGCACGACGTGTAGATGGAGCTGAACAGTATTTTACACGAGGTAATGATTTTGGATTTTCCAAATCAACAGAAGAAGCATTGCAAATCTGGGATAAGGAAAAAGTATTGGCAGATGTGGTATGGGTAATTCGTAACCTGAAGCCTGATGTAATTATTACCCGTTTTCCTCCAACAGCGCAGGCCGGACATGGACACCATAGTGCCTCAGCTGTTTTAGCAGAAGAAGCTTTTGTAGCTGCCGCAGATCCCAAGAGGTATCCTGAACAGTTGAAATATGTACAGCCCTGGCAGGTAAAACGGCTTGTCTGGAATGCTTTTACTCCCAACTTTACCAATGATCCTCCTCCGGGTGGTAACTATGTAATGGCTCCACTGGGTAATTACAATAACCTGCTTGGCAAGTCGTACACTGAGATTGCAGGTGAAAGCCGCAGTATGCACAAAAGCCAGGGCTTTGGATCGGCTCGTAGCCGTGGTCAGCGTAATGATTATCTGCAACACAAGCTGGGTGATCAGGCTCAATCAGATATCTTTGATGGCATTGATCTAAGCTGGAAGCGGGTACAAGGAAGTGAAACAGTTGCTGCTTTGTTGCAGAAGGCTTACCAGACCTTTAATGCAGAAAATCCTGCAGCGAGTGTCTCTTCCTTATTGGAGGCATACCGTGTTATGGAGAAGTTACCACAACAGGAATATTATGTGCAACAAAAGAAAAAAGAGTTAACAGAAATTATTGTTGCCTGTACAGGACTAAGTTATGAAGGAAATACAGTGTCCTATGCTGGTACTCCCGGACAATCGCTTCGGTTCTATGCCAATGTAGTAAAGCGGTCTGATGTGCCTGTACTTTGGAAATCGGTTCAGTTACTAAACACACCTAAAGATTCAACTATCGGAAAAGAGTTAAAGAATAATGAAGCATTGAATCTACCTATTTCACTAACTATACCCAAAGAAATTCAATACACACAACCTTACTGGCTTGCCAATCCACCTGCTAAGGGAATGTATACAGTTAATGATCAGTTACTGATCGGGAAGCCAGAGGCTACACCACAGCTAACAGCTGCCTTTCATTTTCAGATTCAGGGAATTGACTTTACATTGAACAGGCCTATTAGTTATAAATGGGTTGATCCTGTACAAGGAGAATTGTATCGCCCATTTGAAGTTCGCCCAGCTGTGATGATTAACCTGGATGAAAAATCGATGGTGTTTCCAGCTACAGAAGCAAAAACACTGGGAGTCTTATTGAAGGCTGGAGCAGGAGCTGTGAAAGGGGAGTTACGTCTGGAAGTTCCCAAAGGCTGGAAAGTGTCTCCTGAAAAGCTGTCTTTTGATTTGGCAAAAGCAGAGGCAGAGCAAAAAGTTTCGTTTGTAATTACACCTCCTGCCAATGCTTCAGAAGGTACACTCAAAGCTGTTGCTAAATTAGCAGATGGGCAAGAAATTTCCTTGGGCCTTAGAACGATAGATTATGAACATATCCCAGTACAAACATTATTTCCGGTTGCTCAGGCTAAGGTAATACGTCTGGATGTACGGACTGCTGGAAAGAATATTGCTTACCTGATGGGTGCAGGAGATGATGTACCAGCTGCCTTGCGTCAGATGGGATATTCAGTAACTATGCTGACCTCAAATGAACTGAATGCGGATGTAACCGAATGGCAGCGATTTGATGCTATCGTATTAGGAGTAAGAGCCTTTAACACAGAAGAACGGTTGAAGTATTATCAGCCTAAGTTAATGCAATATGTGGAAAATGGTGGAGTTGTTCTGGTACAATATATTGTGAACAGGGGAGTGGTAACAGATGAGATAGGTCCATATCCGTTTGAACTTTCTCGTGACCGCGTGACTGTAGAAGAAGCTACTGTCACATTTTTGAAACCACAGCACCCATTGCTGAATACTCCGAATAAAATTACAGCTAAAGATTTTGAAGGTTGGATACAGGAACGAGGTCTGTATTTCGCTCAGAAATGGGATAGCCGCTATGAAGTATTGCTTTCCTGTGCTGACCCGGGTGAAAAGCCTCAGGATGGAGGATTGTTGGTTGCTAATTACGGAAAGGGACGATTTATTTATACTGGCTATGCGTTTTTTCGCCAGCTTCCGGGAGGCGTACCAGGGGCATATCGCCTGTTTGCTAACTTGCTGGCTCCCGTAAATGGAAGTGTAAAGTGATAAATTAGTGACATACTAAATTACAAAGAGGGTAACAGATCATCTGTTACCCTCTTTGTTTTTGAACCGTATACTTTTTCCTCGCTTACAGATTGTTTCATAAAAAGATATTACTTTGCGAAACATTTGACTTGTTTCGTTTTCATTTTAAACAAACTCCATGAACTTACTTCAAGGAAAAACTGCTTTGATTACCGGAGCGTCCAAGGGGATAGGACGTGCCATTGCATTACGTTATGCACAGGAAGGTGCTAATGTTGCATTTACCTATCTTTCCAGTGTAGAAAAGGGACAAGCACTGGAAACAGAACTGGAAGCCCTGGGTATCAAAGCCAAAGGATATCGTTCAGATGCCTCTGACTACAAAGCAGCTGAAGAATTAATCAACAGTGTACTGGCAGATTTTGGCACATTGGACATTTTGGTAAATAATGCAGGTATTACACAGGATGGTCTGCTGATGCGTATGTCAGAAGAGCAGTGGGATAATGTAATTCGGGTAAACCTAAAGTCGGTATTTAACTTGACAAAGGCTGCTACTCGTCCGTTTATGAAACAAAAAAGTGGTTCCATTATCAATCTGACTTCTGTAGTTGGGATTCGGGGTAATGCCGGTCAAGCTAATTATGCTGCTTCTAAAGCAGGTATTATTGGTTTTACCAAATCCGTTGCATTGGAATTAGGATCACGTAGTATTCGAAGTAATGCCATTGCACCTGGTTTTATTGAAACAGAGATGACACATGAACTGGGCAATAAAGAAGAGTGGTTAAATAATATTCCCTTAAAACGGGGTGGTGCTGCGGAAGAAGTAGCAGATTCCGCTGTTTTTCTGGGTTCTGATATGAGTAAATACATCACAGGACAGGTATTACAGGTAGATGGTGGTATGCTTACCTAGTCTATTCGGGATAAGATAGTAAGTATAAAAGCCCTTTATATTTTGTTACTATGGTATAGTCAGCACTCCAATGCTGACTATATTTTTACATCGAAATACAGCCTTTCACAGCTGAAATATTCTGTTTGAAATGTTTTGTGATGGCTGGTAAAATAATTATCTTTTTTTTGAGTTAATTTGTGAAATAGTTGTGTTCCTGGAGTTATTGCTCTTGTGCACATTTCTTCATTTGCTCATTTTATTTATACATGACAACAGTAACTAAAGATTCTACGGAAACAAAAAAGCCGAAAAGTGCTACCCGTGAGTGGATTGAATCGATTGTATTTGCTATCGTTGTGGCGTCGGCAGTGCACTGGCTTATTATTCAGCCATATACTATTCCGACTTCTTCTATGGAAAGTTCCTTGCTGACAGGTGATTTCCTGTTTGTAAGTAAACTACACTATGGTGCCCGCACTCCTAAAACACTGATTCAGTTTCCGTTAACACACCAGACTTTTTGGGGAAGCAGTATTCCTTCCTATGTAGACTGGATTCAGATGCCTCAGACTCGTTTGCCTGGTTTTTCCAGCATTAAAAATAATGATGTAGTGGTATTTAACGTTCCATTAGAGCATCCTGGTACTTATGAGAGATACCAGAATATTTTGAATGTGCCTAAAGGATATCCTATTGATCTGCGTACCAACTATATCAAACGGTGTCTGGCTATTGCTGGTGATGAGATGGAAATCAAAGATCGTCAGGTATATATAAACGGACAACCTGTACAGAATCCTCCTAACATGCAGTTTCATTATACTGTAATGACTACCCAGTCACTGGATGATCGTTTCTTCAAAAAATATAACATTAGCACAAGTCCAAGTGAGTTTACGTTTATACAGGGTGGCTTTGAAGCGAATTTTTCGCCTGCTACAGCTGAAGAATTGAAAAAACTGGACTTCATAAAGTTAGTATCACCTGTTTTGCATAGTGAAGATAATGTACTTTTCCCGCGTGATACCTTGTTTAAATCAAGTCTGGATAACTATGGTCCTATCCGCGTTCCTAAAAAAGGACAAAAAGTAACGCTGGAACCTAAAAACCTCGCTTTATATAAAGATATTATTCTATATTATGATCACAACGATGATGTAAAAGAGGAAAATGGCAAAATTGTTCTGGATGGAAAACCTATTACAGAATATACTTTCAATCAGAATTACTACTGGATGATGGGTGATAACCGTCACAACTCTGTAGATTCCAGATACTGGGGCTTTGTTCCGGAAGATCATGTGGTAGGTAAAGCAGTGCTGGTATGGTTGTCTATCGATCCAAATGAAAGTTGGATGAGTATCGGAGACAAAGTACGTTGGAAGCGTCTTTTTAGTAGTATCAAATAAAAATAGCCATTGAATAAAAGAAAATGAACGAACCTGAGAAACAAAACTCAGGTTTTTTTATTTATAAGGTGGTAGCTGCTGGAACATTATTGGCGGGTTGGGAATTGGGAAATAGGTAGCATAAGATAATTATATTGTGTATGAATAGAAAAGAACGTATTCGTTTAATCTTAGAGCAACTTCGAAAAGGAGTATATGAGAAAGAAGAAGCCATTCAGTTATCGTTGCTAGCTGCATTGGCAGGAGAAAGTGTTTTTTTGCTGGGACCTCCGGGAGTGGCAAAGAGCCTGATTGCCCGTAAGCTAAAATTTGCCTTTCGGGATGGCCGATCCTTTGAATATCTGATGAATCGTTTCAGTACACCTGATGAGATTTTCGGACCAGTATCTATTAAAAAACTAAAAGAAGAAGACCGCTACGAACGGCTGACAGAAAAATACCTGCCTGGTGCCAATGTGGTGTTTCTGGACGAAATATGGAAAGCTGGACCTGCCATACAGAATGCTTTGCTGACTGTATTAAATGAAAGAGTTTATCGCAATGGCGAACAGGAGGTTAAGGTAAATATTAAAGCCATTGTATCTGCTTCCAATGAATTGCCTGTTGAAGAAAACCTGAATGCGCTTTGGGATAGATTTCTGGTTCGGTATATGATTCGGGAGATACGCAAAGCTGGAAGTTTTGTGGATATGATTGTAGACACCAGCGATATCTATCAGGATACTATACCCTCAGATCTGAAAATAGGAGAGGCAGAGTTACAGGAATGGGATATGGCTATCAATGAGGTACAAGTACCAGCAGAAGTATTGAATGTGATTCAGATGGTAAAGTATCAGCTTGAACAATATGATGCTGACCATCCGGAAGCTCCATTCCATATTTTTGATCGTCGCTGGAAAAAGCTGGTTCGTTTGTTGAGAACATCTGCCTTCCTGAATGAACGGGTTGAGGTCGATCTGATGGACTGTTTTCTAATGCCACATATACTATGGAGTAAACCCGAACAACTGGAAATAGTACGTGAAATCGTTGCAGAAACTATTCGCAAACATGGGTATTCAATGGCACTGGAGATCCATCCGTTACGTAAAGAGATACGTGAGCTGGAAGAAGAGGTGATGAAAGAAACCCGCATTCCCAATGTAGTTTTAATAGAAGTACCTAAAGCCATTGAACGGGAGTATTATGAGTTGCTGAATACAGAACAAACTTTTGATGGTAACCGCATCAAGCGTAGTGATTTTGACCGGATGTTAGTAGGAGAGGAGTCTCCATTGAATCTGTATGATAAAAATGGCAACCTTGTAAATCGTGTCAAGGCTCGTAAAAGTGCAGAACTGGCAAATGGCCTTATTATTAATGCCAATGCACGTTTGTATACGTTTCCAATACTAACAGATAAGGTAGAGAAGAAAGAATTCCTCTATAAAAAGCCACATACACTGGTACAGAAATACTGGGATGATCGTACCTATCAGTTACGAAAATATATCACAGACCAGAAAGTATATGTGGATGAGCATCGTCCTGTTGCTATGCAGCATTTATGTACAAATTTATTTGTAGAGTCTGAACTGGCAGATTTGGTAGAAATGAATCTGAAGGAAGCATTAGCCACATTGGATGAGTTGGATCTGCAGATTGATAAGATCAAGCATTTATATGAGAGTTTGCGTTGATCTACATATAATTAGCATAATTCGGTGTAAGAATTGTGAAATTTTTATTGTGCACTTGTGAATCTGTTTGGGAAAAGTAATATCTTTTGGCAGAATATATCCCATCTTAAAGCCAATTGTTTATGACCCCTTTTCTTGCCGAATTAACAGGTACTATGTTACTGATTATTTTAGGTGGAGGTGTAGTGGCAGGTGTATTGCTCAAAGATTCCAAAGCAGAAAACAGTGGATGGTTGGTAATTTCGTTTGCATGGGGGTTTGCAGTTGCTTTTGGCGTATACCTGGCAGGACAGATAAGTGGTGCCCACCTCAATCCTGCTGTGACGATAAGTTTGGCATCCAGTGGACAGTTTGCCTGGAAAGATGTACCTATATACTTACTTGGTCAGTTGATTGGAGCTATGTTGGGGGCTGTTGTCGTTTGGCTGCATTATCTGCCTCATTGGCCTCATACAGATAATCCCGGTCTTAAGTTGGCTGTATTTGCTACAGGACCTGCTATTCGTAAACCATTCAGCAATCTGCTAAGTGAGATTATAGGAACCATGGTATTAATGATAGGCTTGATGGCTATTGGAGCCAATAAGTTTGCAGATGGTATCAATCCCTTAATTATAGGCTTCCTGGTGGTAGCTATTGGACTTTCACTGGGAGGAACTACTGGCTATGCAATCAACCCTGTTCGGGATTTTGGACCACGACTCATGCATTTTTTATTACCTATTGCAGGCAAAGGAAACTCTGATTGGGGATATGCCTGGATTCCTGTGGTAGGACCGTTGATAGGAGGAGTATTAGGTGTACATCTATATAAAGCTGTGTTTGCTGATATGTTTTCTATCTGGTTAGGTGTTTCTGCGACAGTGACACTTATCGTAATAGTACTGGCCTACATAAAGGAAAGATGAAGGTACAGTGTCATATTAGCTTGCTGATAAGTGCTGTATTATGGATTAGTTGTCAACATTCTGAAACACATCCTAATTCACCTGTACAAACAACCTTGACTTTGCCAAGACTTTGCAGTGTTGAGACACACTTCCCTATTATATTATCAAAGGTAAATCTACAATCAGATATATCCCGTGATTTGCCTGATGTGGTGAAAACTAAAGTAACAGATATTGTCGTCAACTATTATTTTGACTTTGGAGGAGATTCCAGTCAAATATATTTTACGCCAGCAGATGTGTATGTGGGTACTATATGCGCCAGCATAGATACTCTACATGATTTGTATGTGCTACTTCTTAACGCGCCAGCTGGTCCGCTAAATTCCAAAGTGTTTCTGTATAATCGTATTAGAAATAAGACATCTGAATCTGTTATTGATTACAATATACACGCTTTATATACAAGAGAAAATAATAAGTTATTGATCTCTAATCTGAAAGAACTTTTCAGAATGCCCTCTCCTGATATTGAACTGCTTAATAGGGAACAGGATAATATACCCAAACTTAAATTTACCAGATTGTATCATAATGGAACTACTAATGCCATTGAGATAGCTAGTATGAAAGTGAATGGTGTAGAGTTGGATACACTTGATTTTAAGCGATCCTTTCTGGAAAAGTAAGTGATTTAAAGTTCTCTTCCTGTCAGCCAGTATTTGAAGGCTTGTGACTTTTCATAACTGATCTATACCACTATAGGTAATGGATGTTGCCATGTCCTTGGCTATATGGTGTTGTTTGTTACCAGAAATATAGTTTAAAATAAGCTATCTTCTTTTGTACACAGACATTGTTCCAACATCTGTATACCTGCTTTTACCATTTGTATGCCTTAGAATAGTATCTGTAAAACAATAGGCTTTTTTATATCTGTAACAATAATGCATTTGGTAAGTTAAATGTATGTAGTAGATCTGAAGATGTTCAAATTATACATATTTCACTTTTCTGCAATCTATTTTGTTCAACCTTCTACAGTTTCTTACTTCCTCTGTACAAAGTAAAAATTCCTCCCCAAAGCTACATCTGAAAAAATATCTAATTTGATGAAAAAATAATTTTAATCTTCTCACGCATAGTATGGGATTACTGTCTGCACACAAAAGAAAAGTGTGGCTTTCTGTATTTGGCTTCTTTTGTTATCTTCTGATTATTGCTCAGAACGGAAATGAAGAAATGGCAAAACAATATCAGAAGCTCTATGAAAAAAGTCCAGTTATTTTACTGAACTCTGAAGTTTCCTTTGAGTTTCGTCTGGATACTAAAACGCATACTCCTTATTTGATCGAAAACGAGGATTTGCAATATATGTCCTTACGACTTACGACTGAAATAAGCAAGTTCAAAGGATATGACAATGAATCCAGCATTATACAGTCTGTTGCTTCAAATGAAAACAAAAAGAGAGTTCCCTTAAATCCTATTTGCGGAAACTTTGAAATTGATAATATTTTTTACTCAGATGCTAAAGTTTGTAAATACCCTCTGAAGTTTTCCTATCTGGGACAAATTCAAAACCTTACTATTCAGAAGCGTTACAATGATCTAAAATATTTTACCAGTGTCTATTTTAATGAGACATATCCTGTCCATGTAAGGAAAATCAGATTTATCATTCCGGAATGGCTTACTGTTGAGCTGAAAGAAATGAATTTTGCCGGATATACTATTCAGCGGAAAAAAACAGAAGATACAAAGAGCAAAGCTACTGTCTATGAATTTACTGCTGAAAATCTGGACGAGATGAAACACGAGAGGTTTGACAGAGGAAATTCCTTTACTTATCCGCACATTCTGGTACTTTCCAAAAGTTTTTTAGACAATAGTAAACAGGTTCCTTTGATAGGTTCGGTAGAAGACCTGTATAAATGGTATGCAAGTTTGGTTCATCAGGTTCAGAATGATACCAAGCCTATAGAATCAACTGTCAAACAGTTGATTGCTGGCAAGACAACAGATGAGGAAAAGATAAAGGCTATCTATTACTGGGTTCAGGATAATATACGGTATATCGCCTTTGAAGATGGAATTGCAGGTTTTAAGCCCGAAACAGCCCAGCAGGTGTTCCAGAATAAATATGGTGATTGTAAAGGAATGGCTAATCTGACCAAAGCTATGCTGCAAATTGCTGGTTATGACGCTCGTCTGACATGGATTGGAACCAATAAAATTGCTTATGATTATTCTTTACCTACTATGGCAGTTGACAATCATATGATTTGTACTCTGTTATGGCAAGATAAAAAGTACTTTCTGGATGCAACAGAAAAGTTTATTGCTTTTCAGGATAATGCGGAACGCATTCAGGGACGTCAGGTTCTGATCGAAAACGGAGACAAATATTTGTTGGAGAGAGTACCTGAATTTAGCAAAGACCGAAATCTGGTAAAAACACAGCAGGTGATACGAATGGATGGAACAAGCCTGATTGGTAATTGTGTAACAGAGTTCAATGGCGAAATGAAAACTGGCATCCAGAATCTATTGCATGAATCTTCTTCTTCACAAAAATCTACCACTCTGGAAAAAGTAATGTCACAAGGTGATAAGAATATCACTATTCAGAAGCTTGATCATAGTAACCTGACTATTCGCGAAACTCCACTAAAGGTGACATATGATTTCGTAGTCCGTAATCAGGTTTCTTCCTTTGATAATGAGTTGTATGTTAATCTTGATCTTGATCAGCTGTATGCTGACTTTATCATCAAGCCTGAACGTGTCAGTGAAGTTTCGTTTGATGAGAAAGTGTTACGATCTTCTGTTGTTCGCTTTCAGATTCCTGCCGGATATAAGCTTACACATTTACCTACTAGTCTGGATAAAAAACATGGTGCCTTCTCTTTTAAACTTCGTTTCCTGGAAAAAGACGGAGAGATTTACTATGAAAAAGAGCTTTCTATAGATAAAGGAATTATTCGGAAACAGGATTTTACAGCCTGGAATGATTCTGTGAAGGAGTTAAAGAAAGTATACAATGACAAGATTGTGTTTACAAAGTTATAATTCGTTTATATTCTACCTACTTTATACATTATGTTTAAAATTCAACAGTTTATCATTGGGACTTTGTGTTTAGTGTGCAGCTTTACCTCGTGGGGACAAACACAGGATAAAATACGCCAGATAAAGGAGAAAATGTGGGCATTGTCTGACCCGGGATTTAAAAGTACAGAAGTACCTGACAAATGGAAAAATGAGTCTGCTGTCATTCTATGCCGAAGCATGGAATATCAGGTTAAGAAAGAAGTCTTTATTATTGCCTTATATGAAAATGTATATAGCAGGCAACGTATCAAACTTCAGGATGCGGCGGCTGTAAAAGAATATTCTGAGCTTTCTTTTCCTGCCAGTAGACGGGAAATGTCTGGTGTGACTACAATAGCTTCTTTATCAGTATATGTAGGTATCAAAGTGATTAAGTCCAATGGTACCATAAAAGATATTGATATGAAAGAATCTGTAGTAATGGAAGCCAAGCAAGGATATGAAAAAGAGCAATACAATAAGATTGCTGTTCCTGATCTGGAGCCAGGTGATATTATTGATTATTATTATTGCCTTGAGAAAACGACTGCCTGGGATTCCTTTGGACGTGTATTATATTCACTTGCTGGAAAATATCCAATAGTAAAGCAACGGCTGGATATAAATGTAATGCGTAAGTGTCATATAAGTGCCAAATCCATGAATGGTGCACCTGAATTAAAACGCAATCTGGAATTTAAAGACAATGAGGTGTATTCACTACTAGATGAGAATCGTGAGAAAGTCAATAGCGATCAGCATTGGTTTTATACAAATCGCTCAGTGCCAAGTGTGAACTTCCGAGCCTACTATATTCAAAGCCGTAAATCAGGCTGGGAAGAATTTTTTGTAGGTGACAGGGAGGAAGTGTATTCCAATATTTCTTCTGAAAAAGTATTGGGATATATAAACATGATATCAACATTGAAGAAAAAATATTATCCATGGAGTGCTGCTATAAACTCTTTCTGGAGTCGTAATAACCGAAAAGAGAAAGATGCAGAAACATTAAGTCGTGAGGCTTATTATTATTTGAGACAACGCACCCATGCTGCCAGAATGGAGGATGAGTTGTTGTATAACAGCAAAGTGAACTATGGTATTAACAATGCTAATCTTATGCTGGATTTTTCATATGCTTTGAAGAAAAAGAAAGTGGATCATGATCTGATTCTTGTTACTTCCCGTCAAGCATGTGATCTTAAAGATCTGATTGTAAGAGACGATATTAGCTATATGATCCGTATAAATACTCCCAAACCTTTTTTCATAAGCAATTTTAATGAGTATTCTTATTATAATGAAATAAATCCATTATTCGAAGGTGCTACTGCCTATTCGGTTAATATGCTGAAAAAGGCAAGTGAGCGTACTATTGAGAAAATAGTAATTCCAGCGACATCAAATGAGATAAACCGTGAACAAACGGATTTGTTTGTATCTATTGATCCGGAACAGGAAGGTAAAGTACATATTAAGAGATCTGTTCTTTCAAAAGGATTGTGCCGATTTGCAGAAATACGGACATTGGTAACATCTTATGAGTATCTGTATGATAGCAAGCCTGAAAAGTATAGCATTATTCTTGTCGAAAAGCAGGATGTCAGCAAACGAGTGCGTGAGAGCAATGCTGCTAAGGTAGCCCAGCGAAAAGATCAGGATCAGAAGGAACGTCTGGAAACGATGAAAAAAGAGGTAGAACGTGATTTCAGTGCAAAAGTGACTTCTTATGATAAGTTTGAGTTATTGCAGACCGGATCATGGGATGACAAACCAGAACTGAAATTTCAGGATGAATTTACATTGGAAGGAATACTTACAAACAATGGCCCAAATTATTTATTGGATGCAGGAAAGCTGATTTCTCAGCAGATTGACCTGCAAAAAGAAGAGATGGATCGTAAAGACGATATCTATATGCCTTATGCTCGTTCTTTTGTGTATACTATTACTGTTGCTATTCCAAAAGGATATGAAGTAAAAGGATTGGAGAATTTTAATTCTAGTGTAACGAATACTGCAGGTGGCTTTGTAAGCTCTGCTTCTGTCTCTGATGGTAAACTATCAATCTCTGTAAAGAAATATTATACACACAATTACGAAAAAGCTTCGAGCTGGCCCGATATGGTTGCCTTTCTGGAGGCTGCCTATCATTTCACACAGCAAAAAATATTGATCAGAAAGATACAGAGTTCATAAAAGATAGTAGTGAATCACAAACAAAGTCTGCTTTTGAAACGGAGCAGACTTTGTTTTTTATATTCCATTGATTTTGCTTTAAAATAGTTAGACAGGTGGATACAGAGGAATTCTTTTAGGAAAATAACAGTAATGTAATATACTTTATATCGTATACCTGTTTTACTACATTTACTTTTGTAGCAGATAGTGGCATCTTGATGGGTAATTATCTATAAGAAGATGATCAACTCCTTTATGACCATAAATAGTGTATTTTTATCTCAACAAACCACTTTACAAATGTATGATTAAGGTTTATTTCTTTGTGCTATGGAGCTTTGTGCTGGTGTTTTATGGATGCAAAGTTCCTGCAAGCAACCAGGACAGCAACATACTATCTGCCAACACTTCCTTATCCCGGATTGCTTTTGGCTCGTGTAGCAGACATGATTTGCCTCAGCCTTTGTGGTCTCCTATTCTGGAAAACAAACCGCAGCTTTGGGTGTGGCTGGGTGATAATGTATATGGAGATACAGAAGATATGAGTGTTTTGAAGCAAAAATATGATGCGCAAAAACAAAATCCTGGATATCAGAAGTTAACAGCCTCAGTACCTGTTATTGGTATATGGGATGATCATGATTATGGAGTAAATGATGGCGGAATGAATTATCCAAAGAAAACAGAATCCCAGCAATTGATGCTTGATTTTTTGGGTGAGCCTGCTACCAGTTCGCGTCGCAAACATGAAGGTGCATATGGTTCTTATGTATATGGATCTGGAAAGCAGCAGATAAAGATTATTTTATTGGATGGTCGCTATTTTCGTGAAGAATTACGCCGGGAAGATGGCTGGTATATAGCCAATGAAACAGGTTCTTTTTTAGGAGAGGAACAATGGAACTGGTTGGAAAAAGAATTAACAGGTAGCAAAGCTGCCATACATATTATTGCTTGTGGCGTACAGTTTATTCCCGAAGAACAACGTTTTGAAAAGTGGGCAAATTTTCCTCAGGCCCGGAAACGTTTTTTTGATCTTCTGGTAAAAAACAAGCCTGCCGGAGTTGTTCTGTTAAGTGGTGACCGTCATATTGGTGAAGTGAGCCGTTACCAGCCAGAAGGGATGCCTTATCCTATCTGGGAAGTGACATCGAGTGGTTTAACACATTCTTCTACAAATAATACAGGTGAAGACAATAAATATCGTGTGGGTGCTCTGGTAAATCAGTTGAATTTTGGAATAATGAATATAGACTGGACAACTCCTAAACCTACTGTAAATATACAGATACGGGGAAAAGAAAATGTGTTGTATTTGAATGAAAGCTTTTCTTTCTAGAACGTAGAAATAACAAAGCCCTTGGAAAAGGGCTTTGTTATTTTTTTATTTTACTAAAGATGCCATTTCTGTTTTAATCCGATCCTGAATATTGGAAAGTGTTTTTTCCAGTGATTCGATTTCGTTCATTAACTCTTTTAAGTTGACATCAGGTATTCTTTCATGTGCCTGAACATAGCGTTTTGCTGTCAGGTTATAATTGTTTCTCTCATTTTCTATTTCTGACTGAGAAGCCCGATAGGATAGTCCTTCTTGTGTCGCAAATTTGCGGAATGCATCCATTACCTGCTTACTGTGTGAGGTGCGTATCTTATTTCTTCTACGATCAGAGTCATACAAGGATGATGCATCAATAAACAGTATATTATCATGCGTCTTATTCTTATTCAGGACAAGAATGGCTGCATTGATTTTGCTGCTGTAGAACACATGTGGAGGAAGGTCAACTACTGCTTCAACTAGGTTATTATTAACCATTTTGCGACGAATCTGATAAGCTACTCCCGTTTTGAACAACAAGCCGTGAGGGACAATCAATATCGCTTTCCCGGTTTCATTCAGAGAATCCATTGCCTGAGTGAGAAAATCCAGATGCTCAGCTTGTCTGCGCATACGTACAGGCCCCGTAACATTATTTTCAGCTGCAAAGCTTAGATTCCGTTTTCTCCGTTTTATCGGTTGTAGGAAATCACGAGGGTTAGCTGGTAATAGTAATTTTTCACGGAATGGAGGCTGAGTAAGTACACAATCATATGTACGTTTACTGGAGCGTGTTTTTGATAAGCTGTCACCAACTTCCAGAGAGGCATTAAATATGCCATTAAAGAAAAGGTGGAAACGAGCCAGTTCAACATAAGGACTCTGAATATCCTGTCCAAATAAGCTGGTATCGGCTAACTTACCTACTTTGGCTGCTTGCACCAGTAAGGTACCAATACCTGCGGCTGGATCATATACAGAATGAGCTGACTCAAGATTAGCCATTTGAGCCATCATATTGGCAATACTACGTGGTGTATACAGAAAGCCTTCTTTGTGGAAGCTTTCTTCAGTAAATTTTTCTATCAGATATCCTACAGAAGAACCATTTTCTTCTACTGCTTTCAGTGTATTTCCAAAGCTGATTCCTTCCAGATCTTCTAGTAATTGAACCAACTTGGTATCACGATCTACATCTGTATCACTAAATGAAAGTTTTCTGAAAAAAACAGATTGAAAAAGTTTGCTGAATATCTCGCTGTTTTCTTCCTGTAATATCTCTATAATATTATCCAGACGACTGGCTGTACCGGTCTGAGACAGATTGTTCCAGATAGAAAAAATAGATTTGATTGTGGATGCCTTTAAATCTTTGAAATAAGGCTTTTCGTGCGTCTCCTGAATAAACTTCAATGCCAATACCGCCAGAAAGTGCACAAAGATCTCAGAACTCTTGTCCTTGTCTCTGAATTTGCGGTAGTATTTCGTGAGAGATACAATGAAATCTTTGTTCATAGCCATGAGAGTTGAAAGGTTACTGATTTAAGGAGTTAGAATTTGTTATCAATTTAGTCTTTATACACTTCGTGTAACATGAGTTGTTGCAGATATGAATCTTTTTTCTCCTCAAGTGCCATTAAAGTTGCCTTCTCTTTTTCCCGGTCATTGACAAGATGTACAATTTTTTCCTGTACTTCAATGGGAGGAACTGCTACATCCAGATTTTTCAGAACACTCATTGGAAGTGAAAACATACTTGTGCCTGATGCATTGGAACGAAAATAGGTTTCACTTTGGGGAAGATTGAGAAACCATCTCAGGTACTCGGGAAGAACTTTTTGGGTAGGCTTAATGCGGATGGAAAAAAATGCGGAAGAAATAACTCTCTTTTTCTCTGACGGTTCAATCATGCAGGCTTTTGTATACTTTCCTTTTGCGAGTAGAATCAGCTGACCAGGTTGCAAAAAATGTTTTGCCTTGATCTGTTCATTGCTAATGCGAACAAGACGGCCTGAGATTGATAAGTCAGCATTAATGTCACGCATTTGTATAACTTCTATTTCCCCATCCAGATTGTCTAACAAGCGATTTCGAAAAGTTATACCAGTTTTGATGTCAGCTATGTCATGTAATTTCATAATCATAAAGAGTAATGCAATAAAAAATGTGACAACGGTTGATATACAAGGTTATGTGAAAAACAGTAGAAAATCTTATTAAAATTGACCCCCTAATAAAAAAAAGTAACATATTAAACAGATTTCTCCTATGCTACTTTCAGTAAAAAATCATACCATATCCTTTATACGGAAGAATGGTAAAAAAGTTGTACAGAAAAGTCCTAATTTTTATAAATATTTTTATTTTGGCTACTGCACCAATAAGCAGTTAGTTTTGAACTATTTAACTGTTAAATTATAATGGTTTGGAGTGGTTACTTCAAACAGTGGGTCTTACACAAATATTAAATTTATTAAAGAATAGAATAGTATAACGAATCTTTGAGTTTCCAGGATTAAAAAATTACACTATTTTTCGGTGATTTATCTGCAAATTATATTTTTATACATTAGAGTACAAGGTGTCATGTCTTTTTTTTCAGAATAACCAACTATTTGTCTATGCAGCAATTGAGTTATGAGCGAATTCCTACCAGTGTTTATGGAACGGCAGATGAAGCTTCTGCCGCTGTAGCTAATGAAATTGCGGCTTTAATCCGTCAAAAGCAACAGGAAGGTAAGCCAGCTGTACTGGGATTGGCAACGGGATCATCTCCCAAAAAAGTCTATGCCGAGCTAATTCGGCTACACAGAAAAGAGGGATTAAGCTTTCAGAATGTAATTACTTTCAATCTGGATGAATATTATCCCATGCAACCGGATGCTTTGCAAAGTTATGTTCGGTTTATGAAAGAGTTTTTATTTGATCATGTGGATATTCCTGTACAAAATTACCACATTCCGGACGGGACTCTGTCAATGGAAAAAATACGGGAATACTGTATGGATTATGAGAAGCAAATGGAGTTGCATGGCGGACTGGATTTTCAGTTATTGGGTATAGGAAGAAATGGCCATATTGGGTTTAATGAACCAGGATCACACGAAAATTCACGTACCCGTTTGATGACACTGGATCAGACGACACGCGTTGATGCTGCAATGGACTTTGGTGGGTTGTCAAAAGTACCACGAAGAGCCATCACAATGGGGGTATTACCCATATTACAGGCTAAACGAGTGGTATTGATTGCCTGGGGAGAACATAAAGCTGGAATCATCAAACAGGCAGTAGAGGGACCTGTTGTAGAATCGGTTCCTGCTTCTTATCTACAAGGACATCACAACGTGTCTGTAGTACTGGATGAGTCTGCCGCATCTGAACTAACCAGCCGTAAGGCACCTTGGCTGATTGATGATGTGGTGTGGGATCGTGCGATGATTAAGAAGGCTGTAGCGAATCTGGCACTGACTTTGGGGAAACCCGTTCTGAAACTGACCAATAAAGACTATAATGATTATGGACTCAGTGATCTGTTGGCACAACACGGACAGGCATATGACTTGAATATTGATGTGTTTAACTGGCTTCAACATACTATTACCGGATGGCCCGGTGGAAAGCCAAATGCCGATGATACCAATCGTCCTGAAAGGGCTGATCCTGTAAAGAAACGATGTCTGATATTTAGTCCTCATCCGGATGATGATATTATTTCTATGGGTGGCACCTTCCAGCGTCTGGTAGATCAGGGACATGAAGTACATGTAGCTTACCAAACATCTGGTAATATTGCTGTGGCAGATGATGAGGCTCTACGATTTGCTGACTTTGTAGTAGATTTTAATGATCGTTTTAATATTACCAGTCCTCAGGCTGATAAAATCTTCAGAGATGCTGCCCGCTTTTTGCGAACCAAAAAAGATAGCGAAAAGGATACAGATGCTGTTCGTTATATTAAGGGATTGATTCGTAAGGGTGAAGCGAAAAATACATGTCGTTTTGTTGGTATCCCTATGGAAAATGTACATTTTCTGACTATGCCTTTTTACGAAACAGGACTTGTCCAGAAAAAGCCTTTGGGTGAAGAAGATTATCAGCTTGTGACAGACCTTATCGACAAGGTAAAACCCCATCAGGTATATGCAGCAGGAGACTTAGCCGATCCGCATGGTACACATAAAGTTTGTCTGGATGCCGTAATGGAAGCATTACGTCGTTTGAAAGCCAAAGATTTTATGAAAGATTGTTGGGTATGGTTATACAAAGGTGCCTGGGCTGAGTGGGATATTGATCAGATTGAAATGGCTGTACCAATGAGTCCGGATCAGGTAATGAAGAAGCGCTTGGGTATATTTAAGCACCAGTCTCAAAAGGACGGAGTTGTATTTCAGGGAACAGATGAACGCGAATTTTGGCAAAGGGCTGAAGATCGTAATCGCAAAACCGCAGAGTTGTATAACAAACTCGGTTTGGCCGAATACGCAGCCATGGAAGCATTTGTCAGATGGAAATTCTAAATACTCCAAAACGAAACAAAAAGACCTGTCATCTGACAGGTTTTTTGTTTCAGATAAGAGGAACTTTATATAACCGGATGCCTCCTTCATTTGCAACAAGTTGCCATGAAACAGGTGGTGAATCTATATATATAGGAGGAGGGGTGCCTATCAGACGGAAATATTCCACAGAATAAGAGTTGATTAATACAAAGACCTCGGTAGAAGAAGTAAGCTGTTTTTGTTGTTCCAAAAGTTGTTCGTATGGTAAGAAATGAATAGAGGCTGGTTGATTGAACTGATAATAAAAGTCAACTCCATTCATGAGCTTATTATCTGTAAAAACCATCGTTGAAGTTACAGGGTGGGATAGATACTTTTGGATAAGATGTTTTTCTGCTGTATATCCGGTTTCAGACGGTTTTAGCATAGAATAAATAGGGTGTACTAACAACAAACCTGCTATCAAAGGTGTATAAAGTTGTTTGTTCAAAACAAAAGAAGATGGTATAAACTGATATAGACCTCCTATGAAACCCCATCCAAGAGCCAGTAATCCATAGTGAAGTGCCTGATTGGGCACACCCGTATACCGGGCTATACCTGCTACAATAAGAAAGGTCATCGCAAGTACAAAAGATTTTTTTGCGGTAAGACGGCTTAACTCAAATGCAGAGGCAATGGCAAAAAAGGGAATAAGAAAGAGAATCATTCGTGGAAACAGCGCATTGGGATTGTAATATTTAAAGCTAGTTGTAAATCCCCAGAACATACATAATCCACAGAATGCCAATCGACTCCAAAACATTTCATTAGTCCAGATTCTCCAATTCCAAAAATTTCTGCGAAACAAAAAAGGTAATGCTGCACCAATACAAATAATCATTCCTGAATGAATCAACATAATAACAGGTTCGTAGGTGAGGCGTGGTATAAGTGCCGAAGCTGGTTTATGGAAGTAATTATAGGTAGCCACATAATGACCATCCTGAATGATCTGAAAACGATACAACGGATTACCTGTATATAGATAATAGAAGCCGAAATATCCTGCCAGCAGAATGGAGCCAATCATAAAAGCTCTTTGCCAGAACAAGAGGTGTTGCTTTTGACGCCAATCATATATACAGACAAGTAAATAGAAAGGAAGCAGGTATACAATAGTTTCTTTACATAAAAAGCCCCACAAATTAGCTACACAGAATAGGAGAGGTTTGCCCCATTGATCATTTCGCTGGTGCAAACAAATTGCACTCAGAAGTGCCATACAAGTAAGCGAAACATCCGGATACAGCTTATTGGAAAAGAACAAGGTATAGAAGTCTAACCCAAATAAAACCATTGCCCAGATTGCAACTTTCGAATCATATTTTTTAAAGACAAAATAGATAAGATATAGACAGGTAAGAGTACAGGCTACTGAGACCCATACTGTGGATATATCATTTACACCAGAAAGCTTATAAGCAAGTGCTGTTGGAATAATAATACCCAGTCTGTGACTGAATATTTCTTCGTTTAGTACGAGTTTACCCTGAGACAAATAGAAAGCATAGTGGGCATAGGTTGTATCATCATAGAAATAATACCCATCAAACGACAAAAAAATGAACAGGATAGCAAATAGAAAAAGAAAAAGTAAATAAAAACGCATAATGGAAGGGCATATCTATTGTAAGGCACGGAAAGATACATCTTCTCCATAATAATGACAGAAGCAAATGTTCACATTTGTATTTTTTTCTTATAAAATAGTATCTGCAAAGAGCAGAAAAATGGCATGAAAATTGACCTAATGGCTTTCTAATCTCTTTCAAAATGACCAGTTTATGGTTGCAGAAGTAAAGGATTTTATATGAGACCGAGTTGAGATGGAATAGCAGAGCAGATTTTTATCAAAAAAATGCTTTTTATGACATCGTCTGTTGGCAATGTGAAAAATGTAAAAATGGGTAAGTGGTTGATAGGTAGGTGTTTGGTTAGGATTGTATGAGTGATTTCGTTGAAATCTGAATAAAAACTTTCGTACGTACGCTTCCCTATCTTTTGGTTAGATAAAGAATCAGAGAAATTGCGACCTTTCGAAAAGTAAATCAAAGACAAAATTTGAATTAACTAACATCCAGTCACTTATAAAACAATATTACGATGGAAGCCCAACGCAAATCTTTGGAAGATCAATTAGCCTCTCTGGAAGCTCGCCTGGCACAATTAGAACGTGAAAGAAAAGAGTTACTGGATCGTAACAGTGAATTATTTGAATATTGTCGTTTAATGGATCGCAAATATACAGCTTCCGTTCGTCGTGAGTTAGGTTATCAGGAAATGTTGTATATGTTCAACAATCGTCATGCTTCTGAATTGTTGCAGGATTATATTGCAAAAGATGCACTAAAAGTTCAATATTCAAGCCATTATAACTACCGTAGTAACTAATACAATCCTGTACAGGATTTAGTATTGTCTGCTATATATCTGCTGCATGTTGATCTCTTAGGAGCTTTGCTCCAGTCTTTCTTTCAGTTGAGAAAGAAAAGTCTTGAGATTTTCTAAAGATTCAATAATAGCTGCTTTGTCAGGGGGCTGATTGGCTTTACTTCTTATCATCTCTTTCGCTCCCTGTAGTGTATACCCCTTTTCTTTGACAAGGTGATATATCTTTTGCACAACTTCTATATCTTTCTCGGTATAGCGGCGATCTCCTTTTTTATTCTTCCTGGGTTTTAACATTGGGAACTCACTTTCCCAAAAGCGTAACAGCGATGCCGTTACATTGAATTTATCTGCAACTTCACTAATGGTGTAGTATATCTTCTTTATTTCTTCAGACATAGAAAATTATATTGTTAATAGCCTGGGTTATATAATCAACTATGGAAGTTGTTTTGAACCAGCTGTAAAGATAGCGTTTTATTAACGTTCTTAAGAAACTACAAATCTGGGCTACATCTAGGCTCATTTGTATATCTATACTCGTTTTGTCTCATTCCTAAATTTCATTCCCGCTTTTTTAACTATTTAATGCAAACTATTTTGCAAGTTTTGATGCTTTGTGTACATACACAACTGATTTTATACCACAGGGTAGGTGGTTGTATATCAAAATTTAAGTTTGGGTGTATGATAGCTTAGGCATAAAAAAAAGCGGAACCTAAGTTCCGCTTGCAAAATACTATCTTTTCAGAATATTAAACCTGACAATTTACGAGAGTGATTGATTTTCTACAGACGCCAGTTCCAGCAATTTCTGGTACTCCATAGGAGTGAGATCGTTATAGAAGAAATGGATTGGATTTACTTTCTGTCCATTATGTAATACTTCATAGTGAAGGTGAGGAGATACAGATGTTCCTGTACTACCCACATATCCAATCAACTGCCCGCGTTTTACACGTTGCCCTGTATGTACAATAAATCGTTCCATATGAGCATACAACGTAATGTATCCATAGCCATGGCTGACCTGTACTTCATTACCATATCCACCACTGTTATGTACGGCCACACTGATTACGCCATCACCGGTAGCATAGATAGGAGTGCCCCGTTGACAGGCAAAATCAACACCTGTGTGCATTTTCATTACTTTGTAGATAGGGTGCATACGCATTCCAAAACCCGAGGCTAAGCGCTTAAGCTCTTTATTGGATACTGGCTGAATAGCAGGTAAAGAGGCAAGCATTTTGGTTTTGTTGTTCACCAGAGTAACAATTTCGTCATAAGACTTGGTCTGGATATACATTTTCTTCTTTAACTTATCAATTTTCTGACGGGTTGAAAGAATCAACTCTTCATTTTTTAATCCTTTCTCAAGGATTTCCTTGTAACGATCTACACCTCCAACACCTGCTTCACGAACAGATTCCGGAATAGGAGAGGCTTCGAAAATGACCCGATAGATGTTGTCGTCACGTTCCCGGAGAGCACTCAACATCTGGGTAGTTTTTTGTAATTCTTTATTCATCACTTCATAATACAACTTCAATTCCTGATTCTCACGTTGAAGAGCTTCTTCACGGTCTGAACGAAAATACGAGTTATATAATGGCATGAGTGCCAACGAACAAAGGAAAGCCACAGAAACGAATCCTAAAATATTAATGGCTACATCGGAAGGTTTAACTTTAACTCGTTCATATTTACACGTTTCCGTGTCATAGTAGTACTTTATTCTGGCCATTCGTTCAAAAATTGGGTTTAACTACTAATTTTGTGCAGTCATGCATTAAAATAAGCTGGGTGAAACATTTTGAATAAAAAATACAGCAGCATTAAACTGGAATTTTTTTTATGGTAGGCTGTGCAATTTAATAAGTTTCTATAAAATGCAAAGTGTTGATTTTTTTTTCAAACTTACATGTGTGAAAGGAATAGAGAGTTCTATAATTTTTTCTATAAGTGCAATTAGTTGATAAACAATAAGTTGCCTTTTTAGTCTGTTTGTTGGTTACTGTAGAAAGAAAGAAGAAGTAAGCATACTAAGTAGAAATACGGTAACTATATTTTTGTGTGAACCTGATTATCAAGTAAGTTTTACTTTAAGAATTTGGCATATTTGCAAAAGAATCACTTTGCAGATGATATAAGGTGTTGATCTATACATATATACCATCAATAGAGCAAATCAGCATCTGCAAAAGAGTAGAGTTGTATTATTATATAGTATATAGTTTAATAAAATTTCATAACATGACGTCGCACGAGATCAGACAGCAGTTTTTAGATTTTTTTCGTTCCAAAGGCCATTTGATTGTTCCTTCTGCTCCGCTTGTTCTTAAAAATGACCCAACCCTAATGTTTACTAACTCAGGTATGGTGCAGTTTAAGGATTACTTTCTGGGCAATGGAGTTCCTCCTTCCAGACGGATTGCAGATACACAGAAATGTTTGCGGGTAAGTGGTAAACACAATGACCTGGAAGATGTGGGCTTTGACGGAACACACCATACCATGTTTGAGATGCTGGGAAACTGGTCATTTGGAGATTACTTTAAGCAGGATGCCATTGCCTGGTCTTGGGAGTTGTTGACTGATGTGTTGAAAATACCAAAAGATCGGTTGTATGCAACCGTTTTTGGAGGAGATACTGCTGAAGGGTTAGCCTCAGATGAGGAAGCAAAGGATTTATGGAAACAATACCTGCCTGAAAACCATATTCTGTATGGTAATAAAAAGGATAACTTCTGGGAAATGGGAGAGCAGGGACCTTGTGGACCTTGTAGTGAGATTCACGTAGACTTACGTTCAGATGCTGAACGGGCAATCGTACCTGGTGAAACATTGGTGAACAAAGATCATCCGAAGGTGATTGAGATCTGGAACAACGTATTTATGCAGTTTGAACGGAAAGCAGATAAGTCATTGGTAACTCTTCCTGCCAAACATGTAGATACAGGTATGGGCTTTGAGCGCCTTTGTATGGTATTGCAGGGAGTAGAGTATACCTATGATACAGATGTGTTTACTCCTTTCATCCGGTTTATTGAGCAGCATTCCAATAAAAAATATACGGGTAGTTATGACCGCAAAAGTTTGACAGACGTTGCGATGCGTGTAGTGGTGGATCATATTCGTGCCGTTGCCTTTACGATTGCAGATGGTCAATTACCATCTAACAATGGTTCCGGGTATGTAATTCGCCGTATTCTGCGCCGTGCTGTACGGTATTATTATTCGTTTTTAGAGATAAAAGAGCCTTTCCTACATCGGTTAGTTCCTTTACTGGCAAATGAGTTTGCTACTGTATTTCCTGAATTGAAGGCTCAGGAAGAATTTGTAAAAAAGGTTATTCTGGAAGAGGAGAAAAGTTTCCTAAGAACTTTGGAGGACGGTTTGGAAAGATTGGAAGCGGTTGAAATTAAGTCTGATTTTTTAGATGGAAGAACAGTTTTTGAATTATATGATACGTATGGGTTTCCTGCAGATTTAACAAGGTTGATAATGTCAGAGAAAGGAATTTCCGTAGATGAAAATGGCTTTAAAGTGGCATTAGCTGAACAGAAAAATCGTAGTAAGGCAGATGCAGAGAAACAGGTAGGAGACTGGGTTGTGTTAGATGATACACCTAAAGTTACCTTTGTAGGTTATGATGAACTGTCTGTTAATGACTCAAAGGTGCTGAAATATCGGATTACCAAAGATAAAAAAGGAGAACAGTTCCAGATTGTATTAAGTAAAACACCTTTCTACCCGGAAGGTGGTGGTCAGGTGGGTGATACCGGTGTAATGAGTTTTGATGGAGAGGAAATCAAGGTAGTTGATACCAAAAAGGAGAATGATCTGGTGATTCATGTGGTAGACAAGCTACCTGCTGATATTAAAGCAACGGTTATTGCATATGTAAGCGATACAAAACGTCATCTGACAGAGAACAATCACTCCGCCACACACTTATTGCATGCTGCTTTGCGCAGAGTATTAGGTACTCACGTAGCTCAAAAAGGGTCATTGGTAAACGAGCAATACCTACGTTTTGACTTCTCACATTTTGAGAAAGTAACCGATGAACAATTGGCAGAGATTGAACATATCGTAAATCAGAAGATTCGTGAAAACATTGCTTTACAGGAAGATCGTTCTCTGCCAATTGAAGAGGCACGAAAAGCAGGTGCTATGATGTTGTTTGGTGAGAAATATGGTGATACCGTTCGTATGATTACTTTCGATCCAAGTTATAGCCGCGAGCTATGTGGTGGATGCCATGTATCTGCTACCGGTAAGATTGGTTTGTTTAAGATTACCTCAGAAGCAGGGGTTGCTGCTGGTGTACGTCGTATCGAAGCTATCACTGCTGATGCTGCTGAAACCTATGTGGATGAGCAGACAACATTGCTAAAAGAAATCAAGGAACTGCTGAAAAATCCGAAAGATGTTAAAAAAGCAATCGCAGATTTGCTGGAAGAAAAAGGAAAATTAACAAAGCAAGTAGAAGTATACGAAAATCAGCAACTTCAGACTCTGAAAGATGAATTAGTGAAAAAAGCTCAAACTGTTAATGGTATACAGGTTGTTTCAGAAAAAGTAGCTGTACCTTCTGCTGACGCACTAAAACAACTTGCCTATGATCTGAAAGCTAAAATGGATCAATCCTTTATTGTATTAGCTGCAGACATTCAAGGAAAACCTCAGATTGCTGTAATGATAACAGATGAACTGGTAAAAGAAAAGAGTCTGCATGCTGGTAATATTGTCAAAGAACTGGCGAAAGAGATCAAAGGTGGAGGAGGTGGCCAACCTTTCTTTGCTACTGCCGGTGGTTCAGATGTGAGCGGTCTGGATCGGGTAGTAGAAAAAGGAAAACAGTTAGTGTAGTCCTTTTGTTGAAATAAAAGTAAAGGTCCTTCTATTTGTAATAGAAGGACCTTTACTTTTATAAAGTCTAGTCAATTTATAGAATTGCAATGCAGGAGATTTCCACGTTTACATCTTTGGGAAGACGGCTTACTTCTACTGTTTCCCGTGCAGGAGGCAGTTCTGCAAAGTAACTTCCATATACTTCGTTGATTGCTGCAAAGTTGCCGAGGTCTTTTACGAAGATGGTGCTTTTCACCACATTGTCAAAGTCTACACCGGCCTCGCGTAGAATAAACCGAATGTTACGCATTACCTGATGTGTTTCAATGACAATGCCTTCATCTGTCATCAGTTTACCAGTTGCCTGATCGAGTGCAATCTGTCCGGAAACATAAATGGTATTATCTACTTGTACGGCCTGGCTGTAAGGGCCGATAGGTGCTGGTGCGTCTGGAGAAAAAATGATGGTTTTGGTCATAAGGGTATTGTATTTAATAGAGTATAAACAATCAGGAATGCAATCATACAAAAAATACATGGTATTCCGGGCGATTATTCTGTACAGATCACATAAAGCGTTTTATTTTTGCATGCACTATCTTCACTCAGCCAGAAATGTCATCCCAAACAACAATTACCTACCATGATAAATGGTTATTCATGTGGGTTGTTCCAATTGCCAACCTGATAAACTATTACCTCACTTACAAAAACATACAACTGGATACGTTTTTTCTGCTGACATTTCTGATTGACACCGCAGAAGGATACCTGGCTCTTATTATATTTCGCAAAATCATTCTTTATCTAGACCAGAAGTTTCCCTACCATTCTAATATAAGTCTTCGACTGATTATCCAGGGATGTGTGACCGCTGTTGCCTTTCTGGGGACTATAATCAGCTTAACGGTTATCATAAATTTTAGCGCCACAGACAAACCCATTCCATTGAAATTTTTCACACATGATGTATTTATTTTTCTGATATGGGTTCTGGTCTTGAATGGTATTTACATTAGCCTGTATTTTTATCAATCTGCCAATAATACCAACATTCCTGTAAGTCAGGAAGAATCTGAACCGAAGGCTGTAATGGATAAACTGGAGGTAAAGTTGGGAAAACAAGTGATCTTTCTGGATTTGAAAACAATCCTTTGTTTTTATGTAGAAGAAGAAACGGTTTTTGTAAAAACAGAAGACAAGCGTTATGTTGTGGATACTTCATTGGATAAACTGGAAGAACTACTCAGTCCTGAATTATTTTTCAGGGCAAACCGACAGATAATTTTGAATCGGAATTTAGTTGCAGGTATTACAAAAGCTGAGAATGGAAAATTGATTGTACAACTGACAGAAAGCAGAGGTTTGCCGGATCAGATTACAATCAGTCGGACCAAAGCACCTGCCTTTAAGAAATGGGTACAGGCTGCTGTACCACATCTCACCACCTGAAATGCTACATTTCGCCGAGAAAGTCTATTTTTACTACTTGATGCTTTGACAGGGTTTCTACTTTTGGGGATCTACAACGAAACTCAAACTATGAAAACAAAACGTATGAACGTGCTCCTGTATGGGGCAATGCTGGTGTGCTGTGTGCATACCCTGCAAGGTCAGACTTCCCGAACTCAGTTTTTTGTATCTGCTGGCAACCATTCTATAGCTGTTCCACTTCAAAAGATTTCTCATTTTACCTTTCATCCCACTTTACAGGCTGGTCTTGAGTTTACTCATTGGTATGGTAATCATGGTCGGTTTATTCAGTCTATTGCTCTAGGCGCAGTATATAATCGGTATAATAACAAATCTTTCTTCATAAGTACAGAAGGTATCTACCGATATCAGACAGGATTAGGGATTTATGGGGAGACTTCTCTGGGTGTGGGATACATGCATACTTTTCATCCTTCTCCGGTGTATGCTTTACAGGATGACGGACACTACAAAAAGGTAACAGATACAGGGAAGCCTACACTGATGGTGTCCCTCGGATTGGGGTTGGGGTATCAATTTCAACGCAAGACTAGCCATCCATTCTCTGTTTATACCCGCTATCAACCTTTCATTACGCTACCCTATAGCAAAGACCTGATCGGTCTGCCTCAGTTATTGTGGCAAGTAGGTACCCGGTTTACTATCAACTAAACTATTTTCTATCAAACTACATTTATGAAAACACTACAAAAGCTGATTTGCATCAGCCTGTTTGCTCTTTTGGGCAATTGTAAAACTGCTGAAATTGTTCCTGTATCTGAATGTACCTTACCCATAGAAACAGATAATACATCCTTTCCACAAAATGCAGCCCTTCTGAACCTGCTGAAGATATATACCCAGAAAGGGTTGCCTGGACTTTCTGTATTGGTAAAGACATCCAATGGTTTGTGGATTGGAGCCTCTGGTAAAGCTGGTATTGAGGAAAATCAGGATATGCAGCCTTGTCATATTCATTATTTGGCCAGTATTGCCAAAACCTATACAGCTGTCGTGATAATGAAGCTGGTTGAAACCCAAAAGATAGATCTGGATTCTCCAATAAGTCAGTATTTGGATACCAACATTTATAAGAAGATTGGCAATGGGGACAAAGCAACCGTTCGCCAGTTACTCAACCATACATCAGGAATCCGGGACTATGTCAGTGAGATTAACTACAATACGGATATTCTGAATAATCCTATGGCTAAATATTCGACAGACAAGTACCTTGGCTATATTTATACCAAAGAACCTTATTTCGAACCCGGGACGGACTATACCTATTCCAATACCAATTTTCTGCTACTGGCTCTGATTGCTGAAAAAGTAACAGGTAAGCCGTTAGAGAGTCTGTATAGAGATATTGTATTTGAACCGTTGGGTTTGCAACAGACATACTATCATACACTAAATCAGGGAAACCTGGTAAACTCGTACTTTGACCGATTTGGTGATGGTAAACTGGAAAATATTTCCTCTATAATGAAGCATTTATTGCCTACCTATAGTGGGGATGATGGCATTGTAGCAACACCATATGATATGTATCTGTTTCTGGACGCATTAGTTACTAATAAGCTGGTTAGTGAATCATCTCTGATGCAAATGACTGCCTGGGTGCATACCCGTAAAGATCCGGATAGGCCCGAATATGGTCTGGGACTGACCTATATGAAATCTGACTATGGAGATGGCTTTGGACATGGGGGAACCGCAGGTGGAGCTTCTGCAAAAATGTACTACTTTCCAGATAAACAAACCTATCTGATTGTTTGCATGAACCAGGGAACATTCTTTTATTCACCGATTCAGGATGTATATGATGAGTTCTGGTTGGAGTTACAGAAAATAATGCTTGCCAATCAATAATTCTATACAAGAAAAGAGGTAGTCTTATGTAAGGCTACCTCTTTGTCTAGTTGATTCAAAAGATTAGATGTGAATCACCTCACCATAAGCTGCTGCTGCTGCTTCCATGATCGCTTCTGACATGGTTGGGTGAGGGTGAACAGATTTAATGATTTCGTGTCCGGTAGTTTCCAGGTTACGGGCTACTACTACTTCCGCAATCATTTCTGTTACATTATGTCCGATCAGGTGAGCACCTAACCATTCGCCATATTTGGCATCAAAGATCACCTTTACAAAACCTTCGCTGGCGCCAGCGGCTTTTGCTTTACCAGAAGCAGTAAATGGAAACTTACCTACTTTCACTTCATAACCAGCTTCTTTTGCTTTCTGCTCAGTATATCCTACAGAAGCGATTTCTGGTGAGCAATAAGTACAGCCCGGAATGTTATTGTAGTTCAATGGATGTGGATGTTGTCCGGCAATTTTCTCAACGCAGATGATACCTTCGGCAGACGCAACGTGTGCAAGAGCCTGTGATGCAAGAACGTCACCAATAGCGTAGTATCCTTCTACATTGGTGCGATAGTATTCATCTGTAACGATTTTGCCTTTGTCTGTTTTGATCCCTACTTCTTCCAGACCAATGTTTTCGATATTGGCTGTAACTCCAACAGCTGACAATACAATATCGCAATCGATAGTTACATTACCAGTCTGGGTTTTCACAGATACTTTACATCCTTGTCCTTTGGTATCTACTGACTCTACAGATGCATTGGTCATAATTTCGATACCCAGTTTTTTGTATTCGCGTTCCAGTTGTTTGGAAACCTCTTCATCCTCAACAGGTACAATGCGTGGCATGAACTCAACAATGGTTACTTTGGTACCAATAGAGTTATAGAAATAGGCAAACTCAACACCAATAGCACCAGAACCAATTACAACCATTGAGGCAGGTTGTTTGTCAAGTACCATGGCTTTACGATAACCTATGATCTTATCATTGTCAATTTTAATATTAGGAAGTTCTCTGGCGCGTCCTCCTGTAGCTATAATGATGTGTTTGGC
The DNA here is from genome assembly GCF_030068605.1 of Xanthocytophaga agilis. Taxonomy (NCBI): domain Bacteria; kingdom Pseudomonadati; phylum Bacteroidota; class Cytophagia; order Cytophagales; family Rhodocytophagaceae; genus Xanthocytophaga; species Xanthocytophaga agilis. The sequence continues at coordinate 1,305,603 of NZ_JASJOU010000001.1, read as the reverse complement.
TTCATGAGTAGCTTTCTTTCCATCTGCATCAGTTACTTCTACTTTCTTACCAGGAAGAACTTTACCTGTACCTACAATCGTATCTATTTTATTTTTACGGAACAGAAATTGCACACCCTTGTTCATACCTGAAGCTACTTCTCTACTACGCTTTACCATCCCTGTAAAGTCAGCTTTAGCATCTTTTACTTCAATTCCGTAATCTTTGGCGTGGTGAATGTATTCAAATACTTGTGCACTTTTCAATAATGCTTTGGTTGGGATGCAGCCCCAGTTCAGACAGATGCCACCTAACTCTGCTTTCTCTACTACACCTACCTTCATACCGAGTTGAGATGCGCGAATTGCTGCAACATATCCTCCCGGACCGCTACCAATGACAATAAGATCGTATTGTGCCATTTTGTTAATGTTAAATGATTGATTAGTTGAATGGTTGATTGCTGACCAGAGTTGCTTTTTTTGAAAGATAGTTCCTGTCAGGTGGGCAACCGAAGTCCTTTAAAATTGACGGGCCAAAAATAGTATCTTTTTTGAAATAAAAGCCCGCTTTGATTGGGAACAAATGTAATTGCAAAAAAATTACATTTTCGCATTGTTTTCCAGACAGGTCTGTTTAGCCTGCATAGAGGCTAGATGATGACGGTTGTGAAAGATGGTAAAAAACAACATTTCACGGGCCGTAACAGGTCCAAGCAGTGGATGTTTCCAGACTGTAAACAGATCCAGTGTATCTTCAGTCCATGTACTCAGACTTTGTTGTAAGGCACTGGCTGCTTTGCTAAAATCATCCAGAAACTGCATCTGCTGCCTGTTGTGTGTTTCTTCATTGGGGATAAGACGTGTTGGAATAACTGTACCGCCAGTTGCATATTTCTCTCTGTATTCTGTTATTATCTCATTGTAATTCCGGAGATTGTGTTTGGTTTCACGAAGTGTCGCTACTGACTGGCAGAAGGCTTGTGCACTACCCATATCTGAACTGATCAGATGAAAAAGTTCTTCCGCTATGCTCCATTTGACAGTAGGTTTCGCATGCAGGATTGCAGGAGAAACGGTCTGAATAAACTGTTCTATTTTGGCCAAACTTTCTGACAGAGCTATCTTAATTTCAGAAAAAGTATACATACAGGTGGTCAGTATGGTTCTGTTGTCTGGAAAATACATTCAGAAATACTATATCTGGCTTTCACTAAGCCAGGGTGGAAGGGATGGTGCCTGATAGGTACGCATTTTTTCAATAAGTACAGGCAGATCTGAATCTACCAATACCATACGTCGGTTGATCGGTTTCAGTAGTTCTTCTTCTGCCATGCGATCAAAAAGTGTGATCAATGCATCATAATATCCATTGATATTCCAGATGGCTATTGGTTTTCTGTGCAAACCCAGCTGTGCCCAGGTAAGAATTTCACAAAGTTCATCCATTGTCCCAAATCCTCCTGGCATGGCAATAAACCCTTCGGCGAGATCAGCCATGCGGCTTTTGCGGTCATGCATAGTATTGACACGTATCAGTTCTGTCAAATTTGTATGGGCTATTTCTTTAGTTGCCAGAAAATCAGGAAGCACACCTGTGGCTTTGCCTCCGTTTGCCAAGACTGCATTAGCTACTTCTCCCATAAGACCTCGTTGTGAGCCCCCATAAATAAGCCGGATATTTTCTGCTGCGAGAAGTTTTCCGAGTTGCTGAGCAGCTTGAGCATACTGAGGGTCTTTTCCTATGCCAGAGGCGCAAAAAACACAAATGCTTTGCATGTTAAATTAGAATCTTAGGTAGATAAATAGTTTGTTGATTACATACAAAAATAAACCATTCACAAGGAATCACAACTAATCGAAAGATTATAGGTTGTATTATATTCCTGTTGAAGGATGCAAAGATACCCGAGTGTGATACCCTACTATATTACTCCCATAACTTGTATTGTTCCAGGTGTACTTTCTTATTGAAAAAGATTCGGGTAGATGCTTCAAAAGACTGGGTGTAATCTGAAACAAAAAAATGCTGAGTAGCTTTGGCTGTACTGGCAGATAGTAAGTTTTCTGTACGCAGAGATTCTTTTACAGCTTCTGCTACAATTTCTGACGTATCAATGATTTGTATACTATTCTTGTAAAACTGCTCTATTTCTTTTTTTATAAGAGGATAATGGGTACAACCTAGTATCAGAGCCTGAATATCATTCAGGTGTGAATCCTGCAGATATTTTTCAATGACACTGTAACTAATGGTGTTATTGAAAAAACCTTCTTCTATCATGGGAGCCAGTAAAGGAGTAGCCAGGGACTTGAGAGTTACCTTCTTTTTCAATGCCTTGATCTTCTTCTCATATACTTTTGAAAAAACAGTTTGTTTAGTCCCAATCAGACCAATAGTCTGACCTGCAAACTGCTGGCCTGCATATTGCACAACCGGATCAATTACATTTAGTACTTTAGCTTTACTGCCTACATATTCTTTGACTAATTCGTATGCTGCAGCTGATGCAGAATTACAGGCAATCAATATCATTTTACAGTTCTGCTTTAGCAATACATCGCAAATTTTTACAGAATATGCTTGGATAGCCGCTGCAGATTTATCTCCATATGGAAGGTGGGCAGTATCACCAAAATAGACGATGGATTCATGCGGCAGGGCTTTTGTTACAGCCTGTGCTACCGTAAGTCCACCAATGCCTGAATCAAAAATGCCAATAGGGTTTTCGTTTGTCAATGTATGAGGTATTTTAATCGCTATTACTACGAGTGTGTTCTAATTTGTCCTAAACTCTATTTTAACTGAATTTTTTTTTCTACTTCGTTAGCCTCCTCATCAAATGTTTTGGCTGTAATGGTACCATCCGGATTTTTGGTGAACAATGGTTTCTGATCTTCCAGTTGCCATTCACGTATCTCAAAGTTCGCTATCTCTTTCCACTCACTATCTTTGTATGTATAGATATAGAATCGGTTCACGTTGGAGTAGTCTGCATAGTCAATAATGTAGGAAATTTCATCTGTGCCATCTCCATTCAAATCACCTTCATTGATCAGTTGCGTAATACCAAATAATTGGTCGTGATCAGAAATAGATAGATCTTTGATTGCAGAATTGGTAGATGATAAATATACTTTGGGATGTCTGCTGATGACAAGGCCAACAAGGCTATCAAATTCGATTTCAGGATATTTTTTGCTTAGCTCCTGTCCTGTAGTACGACTTACATAATGCTCCTGCAGCTTTTCTTTTTGGCCGTCTCCATCAAAATCTCCGTCCAGCTCAGCACGATATCCCAGACTTTTGTCAGTTTCTGAGTCTGTCGGTGTTGAGGATACTGTGTCTATTGTTGTGACTATGGTATCCTGTGTAGTTGAGTTATCTTCGGTTGTTTGAGGGGATGAGGTACAGGCTGTGCCCAGTATCCATAGCCAGAGTATATATTTTTTCATAAACGATGAAATCCTGAATATTTTCTGGCTGCAAGTTAAAGGATTACATCATATCAGAATGTATCCTGTAAACTTTTCCAGATAAAATTATCTGAGAAAGAGAACAGGAGATGAGGAAAAATTAATAAATTCCAGGACTTTGCTGAGGTGCAACCAGCCATTTTTCGTAGTCTTCGATGGTGTCAATGTCTATGCCTCCTTTGGGAAAGGATACAAACTGAAGTAATTCCTGATAATCCGGAATAATGGAGCGGGCACCTTTATCTCCCTTTAGAGCAAGTAGTTTATAAAAAGTACCATGAGCAAACAATGCAGGGACTCCTAAAACATCCTGATACGATGAAGCCACAATAGGAGCGGCCGTTTGTTCATAAATTTGAATTAATTGATTGAGTAGGTCAGGAGTAACAAAAGGCTGATCACACAACATAAGGACTATCGCTTCCAGATTGGGTTTCTTTTGCAGCATATAGTTAACTCCCATACGTATGGACGATGCCATTCCTTCATCCCAATTGTGATTAATAATTGTTTCAATGGGTAGAGAGGCTATTTCTGAGGAAATCTCATTGGCATGGGCTCCCAATACAACTACACGTTCTGTAACATCAAGGGCAAGGATCGTTTGAATGCTACGCTCAATTAGTGATTGTCCCTGAAACTGAAGAAGTTGTTTGGGCTGTCCTAATCGGGTAGAAGCACCTGCGGCTAAAAGTAAGATTCCTATCATGATTATAATGGCTGAGAGCGGTTGGGCTACATAAGGTAGATGGTAGCTTTATTTTCAGGAAGATATAAAAATAAATACAGATCAAAACATTTTTTGTAATTAACCATTTAGAATTCTTTCATGGATAGGCCCTTGTTTAAAACGAAGAGGAGTACCTGACTTATTATGGAAGTGTGCCTGTATTTCTGATACAATTGCTAAAGCTATCTCATCGGGTGTT